>DATFOC010000123.1:0-6326 GCA_035265935.1 Gaiellaceae bacterium | reverse complement strand
TGGGTCGATTTCGCCGACGGCTCCGTGCCCTTCTGGTACCGCTTCGCCAGGCCCGGGATCATTGCCGCGGCCTCGAACTTCATCTACCCGCCGAAGCTCCGGTCGCTCGGCGCGAAGACCGTTTACTTCGACCTGTACATGAACAGCCGTGTCGGGACGCCGGCGAAGCCGACGACCGAGCAGGAGACGGTCGACTGGGCGCACCGGATCTTCTACCGGGCCGTTGCGTCGGCGGATTGCTCTCGGCCGTGGATGGCACTGAACGAGCTCTTCGGTGCGCACACGACGACCCCCTGGACGGCCAACAACGCGCAGTACCGGCACAACATCATCGTGTTCGCGAAGACCCTTCGCGAGCTCGGTGCCCGACCGTTCATCCTCATCTCGAGCAAGCCGTACACACAGGGCGACGCCGGAAACTGGTGGCGCGAGGCGTCGCACTATGCCGACCTCGTCCAAGAGGTCTACTTCACGGGCCGCCTGATCCATCGCCAGGGCACGGTGGCGGGGAGCCGGACGATCAGAAACCGATTCCGGGAGGCCGTGCGCACGTTCACGGACATCGGGATCCCGTCGCGCAGGGTCGGGATCATGCTCGGCTTCCAGGCCTCGAACCGCGGGTCGCTGCCGCCGATCGCCTGGTTCGAGCACGTCAAACTCCAGGCGCTCGCTGCGAAGCAGGTCGCGCGGGAGGCGCAGATCGGCACCGTCTGGTCGTGGGGCTGGCAGGCGCGGAACACGGCCCAGGCCGATCCGGACAAGGAAGTCGGCGCCTGCATCTGGCTCTGGACGCGCGATCCGCGGCTGTGCGCCGGCCCCGAGGCCGCCGGGCCCGACTTCGACAAGACGCTGACGCAGGGACAGATCACGTTGCCGCACGGTGTGCGGTGCGAGGTCGCCGGCAACGCGATCAGCTACGGCAGTGTCCGCCGGCTCTCGCGGGTGATCGGAGACGGAGGGGCGGCCTTCTCGGCCGCCTACTCGCAGGCAGTGCTCGCCGGTCTCGTCGAGATCCCGCGCGCGGATGTCCTCGCCGCCGTCCGGGGGATCATTCGGTCGCGGTTCCGAGGCAGTAGAGCGGCCTACCGCAAAGCGCTAGCCCGGATGGGCGCGACGGAGGGCCTCGCGCGGGGGATCCTCGCCGACGAGCTCCGCCAGCAGCGGATGGGCCGCAGGTTCCGAGCGGCGAGCCCGACGGGACAGCAGATCCTCGAGTATCACGAGAACTTCTCCGACCAGCCGGCGCGGATGGTCGAGGTGAAGCCTCGCGCGTGGTGGCTCGGCGAGCGCCGCAGGGGCCTCGCGATCGGGTCGATCGCTCCGCCGCAGGTCTTCAGCCTGCCGGCCGGCAAAAAGGTGAAGATCCGCACTGCGGACGGCGTCTTCGAGGTCAAGGCACTCGACCAGACGATGCCCCTCGGGGCGTTCCCCGTCGGCGTCGCGCGGAACTCGGTGGCCGCGGCCCTGCGCGAGACCTCCCGCCGCCAGCTCTTCGAGCGCTGGTTCAACCGCCCGCTGAACGACCAGCTGAAGAACCTGCGTTGCGCCGACGACCAGTTGCCCGCAGTGGCGGTCGTCGACATGACGACCTTCTTGCCGTTCCTGACGCTTTGAGCGTGGGAGCGCTGGGCTAGACCCGGCGCTCCCACTGCCAACATGGAACGCCTAGAGGCCGTAGCGCGCCAGGAGTGCTCGCGCCGACGGCGTGTCCGTCCTGGATGAGACGTTTGTCGAGTAACACGGGATATCGCCGGTGGACGTCACCGCGAGGACGACGTTGCCGTCGTTCGGCGCGGCGCCGAGGTACGTCGGGCCGCCCGAGTCGCCGTAGCAGGCTCCGCTGTCACCGTGAGCGGCATTCTGGCTCATCATCAGTGCCTCCGGCGTCAGCGCGTTGAAGCCGCCGATGCCGTAACCGCGATCGCCCTCGTACGGGAACTGCGGGCCGTTTTCGCCCTTGATGATCACCTGCTCGCTCGTCCCGTATCCGACGACCGTCAGCCTGGTGCTCTGGTTGAGTCCGAGCGTGTTCAGGTAGCCGACTGACTTGGGGACCTGGGCCGGCGTGATGTTCGTGACCTCGGTGCCGAGCACCATGACGGAGACGTCCGCCCTGTACCCGCCCTTGTACGCCGGGTTCGTGACGGGCGTCGCCGGGATCAGGCCGCTCGGAAACGGCTCGACATCCGTCTCGTCGAACGTGACGTAGTCGGGCCGCGGATCGGCCTCGAGGAACGACGTGCAGTGGCTCGCCGTGAGAAAGATCGTCGGCGAGACCAGCGTGCCGGAGCAGACCTCGGCGTACCCCACACCACTGCGAGCGGGAACCATGATCGCGCCGACCTCGGGATGGAGGCCGTTGTCCGGGAACCCGGTCGTCGTGACCGCTTGGGCGCCGCCGGCCAAAACGCTGCAGACGGCCAGCGCCGCAGCAAGTAGAAGTCTCTTCACATTCCCCCCTTCCTGCGTTGGAAGCGGGGCATCTTAACCACGTCGTAGCGAATCCTCTACTGCATTTCGGCACGGGTGGCCACGAAGACCTGGGAGCCTTGTTCGAGCTCGAGCTGCTCGGCTTCGGACTTGGTCATCTGCACCCACACCTCACGGCCGTCCTCGAGCGCGAGGTCGGCGCGCACCTCGAAGCCGAGGTGGACGATGCGCTCGACCGTCGCACGCTCGGCCGAGCCGTTCGGCTCGCGGCGCACCTCGATGTCGTGCGGGCGGACGAGCTCCTCGCCAAAGCTCGAGACGGGCCCGATGAACGTCATCACGAACTCGTTCGCCGGCCGCTCGTAGAGGTCGCGCGCACCGCCGATCTGCTCGACGCGGCCTTCGTTCATGAGGACGATCTGATCGGCAATCTCCATCGCCTCCTCCTGATCGTGTGTGACGAAGATGGTCGTCACGTGCACCTCGTCATGGAGGCGCCGGAGCCAGGCGCGGAGCTCCTTGCGGACACGCGCGTCGAGGGCGCCGAACGGCTCGTCCAGGAGTAGCACCTTCGGCTCGACGGCAAGCGCACGTGCGAGCGCCATGCGCTGGCGCTGTCCGCCGGAGAGCTGCGCCGGGTAGCGCTTCGCGAGCCCCCCGAGCTGGACGAGGTCGAGGAGCTCACCGACCCGCGCGTCGATCTCGGCCTTCGGCCGCTTGCGGATCTTCAGCCCGAAGGCGACGTTGTTCCAGACGGTCATGTGCTTGAAGGCCGCGTAGTGCTGGAAGACGAAGCCGACGCCGCGCTTCTGCGGCGAGACCGTGGTCGCCTCCTCGCCGGAGATGTAGACGGCCCCGGAGTCGGGGTCCTCCAGGCCGGCGATGACGCGGAGAAGGGTCGACTTCCCGCTCCCGCTGGGGCCAAGGAGCGCGGTCAGCGAGCCGCTCTCGACGTTTACCGAGACGTCGTCGAGCGCGCAGAAATCGCCGAAATGCTTCGTGATGCTCCGGGCCTCGATGGCCATCAGGCGTCCTCGCGTCGGAGAAGCGTCATCGCGAGGAGGGTGCACACGGCGAGGAGGGCGAGGACGACTGACGCCGCGTAGGCGTCCTGCACCTCGAAGGCCTGGAAGCGCTCCTCGACGTGGAGCGTCATCGTCTCGGTCCGGCCGGCGATGCGACCGGAGACGACGCTGACGGCGCCGAACTCCCCGAGCGCCCGCGCCGTGGTGAGGACGACGCCGTAGGCGACGCCCCAGCGGATCGCCGGAAGCGTGATCTTCCAGAACGTCTGCCACGAGGAGGCTCCGAGCGTTGCTGCGGCTTGCTCCTGCTCGTCGCCGATCTCGCGAAGCACGGGCACGACCTCGCGGACGACGAATGGCAGCGACACGAAGACCGTCGCGATCACCATGCCGGGCAGCGCGTAGATCACCTGGACCCCGTTGTCGATCAGCCACGCGCCCCACCACCCGTTCCGTCCGTAGACGAGGACGAGCGCCAGCCCCACGACCACCGGGGAGAGCGCCAGCGGGAGGTCGACGACCGAGTTCACGAGACCGTGGCCGCGGAACCGGCGCCGAACGATCGCGAGCGCGCACATGACGCCGAAGACGGTGTTGAGCGGGACTGCGATCAGCGCAATGATGATCGTCAGCCAGAGCGCATGCAGCGCCGCGGGCGTCGTGATCGCTGCGAAGAACTCGGCGATCCCGTCCTGGAAGGCGCGGTAGACGACGAGCCCAACCGGGACGACGAGGAGCGCGGCGAGGTAGCCGAGGGCGACGAACCGGAGCGCATAGCGCCTCACTGGTCGTGCCTCGTGGCCCAGCGGCGGACCCCGCCGATCGCGAGCAGGACGCCGAGCGAGGCGACGAGCAGCACCACCGAAACTGCCGCCGCACCGGTCACGTTGTCGCTCTCGATCTGGCCGAAGATGTAGACGGACGCGACCTCGGTCTTGAACGGCTGGTTCCCCGAGATGAGCACGACCGACCCGAACTCGCCGAGCGCGCGCGCAAAGCCAAGCGCGGTCCCGGACAGGATCGCCGGAAACAGATTCGGGAAGATCACCCGCCTGAACGTTTGGAACGACGTGGCACCCAGGGACTGCGCCGCCTCTTCCATGTCGCGATCGAGCTCGAGCAGGACCGGCTGGACGGTCCGGACGACGAACGGCAGGGTCACGAACAGCAGCGCGAGAACGAGCGCCGCGGTCGTGTACGCAACGTTGACCCCGATCGGGCTCTTCGGCCCGTAGAGGGCGAGTAGCGTCAGGCCGGCGACGATCGTCGGCAGCGCGAACGGCAGGTCGATCAGCGCATTCACGAGGCTCTTGCCGCCGAACGAGTCGCGGACGAGTACCCAGGCGATCACCGTCCCGGCGACAGCGTTGATCAGAACGACGACGAGCGAGATCGCGAACGTCAGCTTCAGCGCGGCGACGGCCTGCGGATCGGTGACCGCATCCCAGAACGCGCTCACTCCGCCCTCGAGCGAGCGGAGCGTGAGCGCAGCGAGCGGGATCAGGACGATGACGCTCAGGTACGCCGTCGAGACCCCGAGGGCCAGCGGCGCTTCGCGGCGCCGCCTGGGTGCAGGGACTGCGACGCTACTCAAGGGCGGCGCCGACCTCCCGCTGGATCCCGGCCATGATCCCGTCCTCCCGGTGGAAGAAGCGCTGCTGCACCTCGGGCCAGCCGCCGACGTCCGCGATCGTGAAGAGCCCGGGCGGCATCGGAAACTGGAACTCGTCGGCGAGCGCCTCGTTCACCGGGCGGTAGCCGGCCTTGCCGAAGACGCGCTGGGCCTCCTCTGACCGGATGAAGTCGAGGAAGGCAGTGGCCTGCTCAGGCGCATCCTTCGTCATTGCGACCGGGTTCTCGATCAGGATCGTCTGGTCCGGCACGACGTAGTCGAGGTCCTCGCCCTTCTCCTGGGCCAGGATCGCCTCGTTCTCGTACGCGAGCAGGACGTCGCCCTTCCCGCCGGTAAAGGTCTGGAGCGACTCACGGGCGCTCTTGTCTTGGACAGAGACATGCCTGAACAGTTCGCCGAGGTACTCGACTGCCTGCTCGTGCGTCTTGCCGAGCTTCCGCTGCGCGCCGTAGGCGGCCATGACGTTCCAACGGGCGCCGCCGGAAGTGAACGGGTTGGGCTCGATCACCTCGACGCCGTCCTTGACCAGATCGTCCCAGGTCTTGATCCCCTTCGGGTTCCCTTTTCGGACGGCGAAGACGACGACCGAGCTCGTGACCATGCCGTTGTACTGGTCATCGGCCCAGGTCTTCGCGACCTGCCCGGACTCGACCAGACGATCAATGTCCGGCGCCAGCGAGAACGCGACGACGTCGGCAGGCAGGCCCTGCTCGACGGCTCGGCTCTGCTCACCGGAGCCGCCGTAGGACTCGTCGAAGCTGACGCCCCTGCCGGCCTCGGTGTTCGCGAAGTCCTTCGTCAGCTGCGCATAGACCTCACGCGGCGTCGAGTACGCGACCAGGGTCAGCTTTTCGTCGCCGGAACCAGCCTCCGAGACGCCGCCGCAGCCGACCAGCGTCAGCGCCAGAGCTGCCAGAATGAGGAAACGCATGGAGCCTCCCTGGATAGGGAACACTAATCTCACCGATTAGGTGTTTCTATCCGGGAGGCTCCTGCGCTGTCAAGTCCCATCAGGTCCGGTAGGCCTCGATCAGCACCTCGGCAACCTCGGGCCTCGAGAACTCGACGGGCGGCACCTCGCCCTTCACGAGCATCTCCCTGACCTTCGTTCCCGAAAGGAACACGTGGTCGTCGCCGTCGTGCGGGCACGTCTTGGGCGAGACCATCGCCTCGCAGCGCTTGCAGTAGACGGCGTGCTCGAAGAACATCGGCTCGATGTCGAGCTCGTGCGGCTCAAA
>DATFOC010000122.1:0-20114 GCA_035265935.1 Gaiellaceae bacterium | reverse complement strand
ACCAGCCGCAAGAGAAACACCGCAGAAGGAGACCCCACCGAAGTCTTGGTGGTACCCGGGCGCGAGGTTCGAGAGCGCATTTCACCGATACGGTCACCACGTGGGACAGGACGAACGGCTACTTCTGGGTTCGGCGTTCGGCGCAGCAGCGACCGCATACGCCGAGCACCGCCCGGACTACGCGCAGGCCGCCGTGCGCTGGGCGCTCGAACGCGCGCCCGGCCCACGCGTGCTCGACCTCGGCGCGGGAACCGGCAAGCTAACCGCCACGCTGGGCTCGCTGGGCGCCGAAGTCATCGCGGTCGAGCCTGACCGGGCGATGCTGACCGAGCTGCGCCGCGCGCTGCCGACTGTCCGCGCCCTGCGGGGTAGTGCCGAGGCGGTACCGCTGCCGGACGCGTCGGTCGATGCCGTGTTAGCTGGCAATGCCATGCACTGGTTCGACATGGACGTCGCGGGTCGCGAGATAGCCAGAGTCCTCGAACCAGGCGGCATCCTGGCCGGCCTGTGGAACGTCTTCGACAACCGGGTCGACTGGGTTGCCGCACTCGAACGGATCAGCGGAAGCGCGGCCATTGGCACGAGGGACACGTTCAGCGGCTGGCGCGCCGAGACGGCTGAAGCGCACCTCCCAGACAGTGGCTCAATCGCCCGGTTCGGCTCGCCGGAGCAGGCCGAGTTCTCGCATGGGCAGCGACGGACCGCCGACTCCCTCGTCGCGACGTTCGCGACGAAGGCGGGAATGCTCGTCATGCCAGAACAGGAGCAAGAGGCCACGCTCGGTCGGATCCGCGCTTTCCTCGCGAGCAGACCGGAGACCGCTCGCGGCGAATTCACCGTGCCGATGCTGACGGGCGTGCTCCGCGTCGGGCGACTGTGACAATGTCGACGTATGTAACTTGACGGGTACGTACCCAATGCGGTACATATAGCTCATGGATACGGTGCTGCAGGCGCTGTCGGACGCAAACCGGCGAACTGTGCTCGAGGCGCTCAGCGACGGTCCCGCCACCGTCGGTGAGCTGGCCGCACTGCTGCCGATCGCTCGTCCGGGCGTCTCTCGACACCTGCGAGTCCTGCGTGATGCCGGCCTCGTCGACGTGCGCAAGGAAGCGCAGTTTCGGGTGTACAACCTGCGTCCCGAGCCGCTCGCAGAAGTCGACGAATGGCTGAGCCCCTACCGATCTCTGTGGGAGTCGCGCATGAACGCCCTGCACACCGAAATCGCCCGAGGAAAGAGGAGGAGGGTGACGTGACCGAAGAGACCCGAGCGAACACCCGCATCACGGGGACGCTGCGATCCGTTGACGGTAGGGGCGTCGTCCGCATGGAGGGCAGCTACGACACCGGCATCGACGACCTGTGGTCGGCACTCACCGACGCGCGCCGCCTGGCTCGCTGGATCGCCGAGGTCGAGGGCGACCTACGTCTCGGTGGCGCGTTCCGAGCGACCTTCACGAGCGGATGGGAGGGTCCCGGCCGAGTTGACGCGTGCGAACCTCCGCGGTACCTGCTCGTGACCATGACCCCAGGAGGGGAGGAAGAGACCGTCATTGAGGCCGTGCTCGTCGCCGACGGCGACCAGACGAGACTCGTGGTCGAAGAGCGTGGAATTCCCCTGAAGGAACTCGCCGCACACGGAGCCGGCTGGCAGGCGCACCTCGAGGACCTCGCTGCGCATGGCGCGGGACGAGAGCCCACTGACTGGCGCACTCGCTGGACCGAGCTCACACCCTCGTATCGGGAGCAGACCGTCCGGCCCGAGTGACCGCCACGTGTGGGGAACGCTCGCACGTCAGCCGTCGGCTGGGCGAGCGTTCTCTCGCCAGACGGGACTTCTGCCCGAACTTCTGCCCATCTGACCGGAGCTGACCCGACCTCAGCCGACCGAGCAGGGCAGGGAAGCCTCTTGCTGAGCCGAGCTGGCGACTCCGTCAGACCTTCAAAACCGGTGCGGTCGTGCAACCTACGGCTGGAGAGGTTCGACTCTGCGCCGCTGTGTGGGGGCCCGCAGCGGCGGGCGCGAGGCGTACTGAGGCGCTCGTACTACCACTGTACGCGAACGGGCTTTCGGTCCGTCAGCGAGACAACAAGAGCCCCCAATTTGCGGGGGCTCTCTGTTGGGCCGGGCAGGGATCGAACCTGCGACCTTGGGATTAAAAGTCCCCTGCTCTACCAACTGAGCTACCGGCCCGCGATGCCAGCGTAGCGCTACAGGATCCGTGCCCCCAGCGCGCTCGCCGCCAGCTCGACCGCAAGCTTGGCCGTCGCGTTCTCGTGGTCGAGGATCGGGTTCACCTCGACGAGCTCGAGCGACGTGAGCAGCCCGCTCTCTGCGACGAGCTCCAGCGCAAGGTGCGCCTCCCGGTACGAGAAGCCTCCCGTGACCGGCGAGCCGACACCCGGCGCGACGACTGGGTCCACGAGGTCGAGGTCGACCGAGACGTGGATGAATGGCGCTCCGGACACGCGCTCGAGCGCCTCCTTCACGACCGGCTCCACGCCTCGCCGGTCGACGTCCGAGATCGTGAACACGGCCACACCGGCCTCCCGGAGCGCATCTCGCTCGCCCGGGTCGATACTTCGGGCTCCGATCAGCGCCACCGATTCGGGATCGAGGGCGGGCAGCGGCCAGCTGTTGCTCTCGAATCCGACGCCGGCGCGCCCGAGCACCGCCGCCAGCGGCATGCCGTGGACGGCCCCGCTCGGCGTGGTCTCCGGGGTGTTGAAGTCGGCGTGCGCGTCGAACCAGAGGACACCGCCGGGGCCGTGGAGTGATGCCAGGCCGCCGATCGTCCCGATCGCGACCGAGTGGTCCCCGCCGAGCACGAGCGGAAGCGAGCCGCTCTCCGCCGCAGACCGCACCTGCTCGGCGATTCGCTCGCAGGTCTCGCGGATCTCGGTGAGGAAGCGGGCTTTCTCGTCGCCGGGGGCCATCGTCTCGCGGACGCGCGTGTAGACGTTGCCCCTGTCCTCCGATGCGATCCCGAGCTCGACGAGGCGCTCGCCCAGCCCCGCGTAGCGAATCGCGGACGGGCCCATGTCCACGCCGCGCCTGCCTGCGCCGAGGTCGAGCTCGGCCCCGATGATCGCGACACGCCGTTCTGCGTTCACGGCGGGGGAGGATACGGGGAGGCATGGCACCTCCGTAATCACCGGACGACGCGTTACCGATGCGGACTAATCAGCCTCCCCAGAACGGCCGAACTTCGATCGTTCCCGTCTGGGCGATGGGATGCGCGGCCGCGATCTCGACGGCCTCCTCGAGGCTTCCGCACTCGAGGATGTCGAACCCGCCCACCACTTCCTTGGTCTCGGCGAAGGGGCCGTCGGTGACCATCGTCTTCCCGTCGCGGACTCGGACGGATCGCGCCCGTCGCGGTGGCGCCACCTGGTCGCCCATGACCCAGACACCGCGCGACTGAAGGTCGTCCAGCCAGGGAAAGCTCTCCTTCTCGGTGGTGTCGGCCGCGTCGGGCTCAGTTTGGGCGTCCATCTTCTCCGCGTCCCAGCAGACCAGCAGCAGGAATCTCATCGTCGCTCCTCTCGTCGTTGGTTTCGGCTTTCCCTTGAACGACGGACGAGCCGCGCCGAAATCGACATTTCGTTAGGCAGCGGCGTCGGCTACGACGAACTCCATCAGGAGCCAGCGGTCACGGTGCTCGTGGTCGGGTTCGTGTTCCTGAACAGGACGGAAGCCTGCTTTGAGCCAGCCCCGGATGGCTCGCTCATTCCACAAGTACGGATCGACAGTTATCCCTTTGCATCCTGCGTGTGTGATCAGGTACTTCGCGAGGGTGCGGGCGGCATCCGGTCCGAGCGAACGACCCCGGGCCGTGGGGATCAAGAACATGTCGAGGCCGCCCACGTCGACTATGTCCCCAAACCAAGCCTGTAGGTACCCGACGGCTTCGCCGTCCGCCTCGAGGATGTAGGCGTCAACGTGCGGCCGCGTGAGGCGTGCCGCCATCTGGTCGTCCGTGAACGTGCGGCCATCCCAGAAGGGCATTACGTCAGGATCGAGATGCCACCGAACGAGCATCTCGGCGTCGTCCAGCGTCGCGGCGCGAACGACGACGTGGTCGCCGCGGAGCGGCGCTGCCGGGACGCGCCGACCGATTCTCGCTGTCACGACGCCGATGCTATTCCTGCACGACCGAAGGTCCCGATCTCCAGATCTTGAAAGTCCCTCGCCGGCGCTTTCCAGCTCCGCCCGTCTGGCCTGCGGCGTTGACCCCGGACGTCCACCCGTCGGCTCGACCCGTGCGCGGAGGTCGGGTTGGCGCAGCCAGGGGGCACGATTGCGGAGGGCCAGGAGGCAGGCTTGTTGATCCCGCCGATCGCGGCGGCGTCGAGCACCTGCGCGACCGCCTCGGCGAGCGCGGGCCGTAGCTCGCCCCACACGTCGAAGCTGGAGTCGTCTACGACCGCCTCGGGGATCGGGACGATGCAGGCGATCTCCTCGGCGACGAGATCGACCCCGGCCCAGGCCTCTGAGGTCTGCTTCAAGCCTGTATCTCCCGCGACCCAGTACGCGATCGAGAGCGCCGACATCACCGGCACCTTTGTTGAGAGTTGTGCGCGGTTGAACAGCGTCAACGCGGCGGATTCCTGAGTCGCCGCCTTGATCACGGCCTCCGCCTGTCCCTGTGGGATCAGGCTGTCCGCGTCGGCGCGGCTGATGATGCTGTCGTAAGGCACGGGTGGCCTCCTTCAAGAGCGAAGAAACGAGGTCGCTCTCGCGGAGCCATCGCGGCCCTGGTCCCATCGCGGAACCGGGCGAGAGGGGGAGTCGAGCCATCGCGGCCTATCCCCATCGGGCGTCGTCTCCGGCTTCGCGCCGGGCCGACTATCTCGCCGGAGGCACGAGAGGCGGCATCGCGCCGCCCCTAGGCCTACGACTCACCGTCGATTGTACGGGCGCGGACGCAGTCCGCGAACCGCGTTTCGTGCACTACGCGCCCGCGCTTCACGGAGACGCTCAGGTGGTTGAGGCACGGGTTGTACGGAGTATCCGGGGCCAAGAACACGTTGCATGCGAAGGAGCGGCGAACCGGTCCTCGGCACTCGATTTCTCGAACGGGATTGTCCGGATACGTCCGCGCGAGATATGCCGCGGCAACGCGTTCGGCGGCGGGACTGCGAGGTGGTTGGGGCCGAAACGCGACGATTTTGGGATGCAGAAGGCGGGAGGGGTGAGGGCGCGGCGCGAACGTCGCGGTCTGCTGCGCGGGATCGGACTGATCGATTCGCACCCCGACGATGACCGCGGCAGCGGCGACGATTGCCACAGTGATTACGGCGAACGATCGGCGTCCCATCTTCGTCGGGAGGTTAGACCCCGTCCTCGGTCACGACTCCTCGTCCTCCAGCACCCGCCGACGATCGGCGAACCCGGCTGCGAGTTCGTCCTTCGTGATGTAGGCGGCGTAATCGGTCCCGTCTTCGGGATCGACGCCAGAGATCACGAGCGGCCCTTCGCGCTCAGCAAGCTCGCGGGGAAGATCATCGAGGTCGGGGTCGGGCGGTAGCTCGTGCTCGTCCACGTCTCGGCCATCATCGCGCACGGCCCTGCTTGCGTGTTGCTCGACGCGGTGGGACTGTCGAGCCGAAGCGGACCTCAACGAATGGAGGAAGCGCATGAGAACAGCATGCGTGCTCGTGTTGTTCGCTGCGGTTTCACTTGGTCGGAGTCGCCCTGCTACTGCGAAGCCGGGTAAACCCCCGAAGGCGGGCGGTAACTCGAAGGCGGCGCACCAGTGTCAGCACGGCGGCTGGAAGAACTTGTTGCGGGCGGATCAGACACGGTTCAAGAACACCGGCGCCTGCGTGAGCTACGCAGCCCGCGGTGGGACATTGACGCCGAAGCCAGCAGCCCAGCTTCTCTGCGAATCCTTGGGCGGCGTGTTCGCCTCGGGCAGCGGTAACACGCTCTGGTTCTGCACCTACTCGTACACCAACGCGGCCTTCAATGCACTGGTGAATCAGTGTTTCGCGGACATCCTCGCCAGCGGAGGCAGCATAGGCAGCTTTGGGTTCGTCTCGGGCAACTCCTCTGGTCTCCGAAGGGACGCCTGCACGCGCTTTTAGGCCGACGCCTCGGCGTGAGGCAGTCAAGGCGCCGAGCTGCTGCATGAAGGAGAGGTGGTCGTGTACTCCCCAACGCTCGATGGCCTTTCCGTCTTTCAAGCGAAGGACGTGGATGTGGTCCGGTGAAGGGGCGCTCCGGGCAGGTTCGGCTAGGAGACGATGTCGCGGGTGCGGTCGGTTTTCGGCCGTTTCGGCCCCACCCCGAACGCCCGGTTGTGTAGTCGGCCCGGTTTTCGCGTCCGACCTGACAACGCAATATGGCCTTTGCAGGTATTCTTACGGGAGCGAAGGAACTCGAGCCCGCGATCTCCGGCGTGCAGGCCGAGTCGGGCGCCACGACGCCCGGCGACGAACGTCTCTGAACGGCCTATTTGCAGGCTTTTTCAGCTCTGGAGTCAGGCCGGCACCGCATGGTTGAGCCAATCGTCCAACAGACGTTTGGGCCACGAAATCTTGTCTTCATGGACAACGCAGCGCCTGGCGAACGAGAGAGATCGCCTGCGCGAAGACGCGCATCGTGTTCTCCTTTCCGTCACATGGACGGCGTTTCGTCGTGCGGACGCGCTCGCGCTGGTTCGAGCTCGACCGGACGCCTCGCCCCGTCACGCGGGAGCCGGAGGCGCCTCTCTGCCCTCCCGGCGCCGGCCGAGCAGGATCAAGGCGGCCGTCCCGATCGCGGCGTAGACCACGAGCACGGTCAGCCACTTCCAGGCCTGGGCGCCGTCGAAGTAGGCGACGTTCCGCAACCCGGTCGCCGAGGCCCCGGGCGGGAGCAGCTGACCGCCGGTCTTCCACGGGTCGGGAAGCAGCTCCGGGGCGCTCGCCGCTCCGGAGCCGGGGTTCCCGAGCATGAGGAAGATGATGAAGCTGAGGCCGACGCCCGGGAAGCCGATGGTGCCGATGATCGCGGCGGACACCGAGGCGACGGCGAAGATCGCGAGTGCCGTCACCCCCGCGAGCGCGAAGTACGAGCCGGGCAGCGCGCCGATGAGCAGCTGGATGACGAGCATCGCCATTGCGCTGCCGAGCAGGGCGAACACGGCAAGTGACCCGATTCGCCAGGCTGTCGGCAGCGCGGGAGCGAGGTTGAAGAGGAGCAGGGCCCCGAGAATCGACGTGATCGTGACGGCGAGCCCGGTCAGGCTGATCGAGACGTTGCGCGGATCGTCGTCGTCGAGCTCGCGCAGATCCTCGGTCTCTGCGCGCGGCAGGGCCGCTGCGGCGACGCCGAGGACCACGAGCGACGCCTGGAGGCTCGCCGCCGACGCCACCAAGACCTTCGGCGGAGCACCTGGAACCACTGCCCCATACGCCTCGCGGTCGAGCACCGCCTCGCGTGCGGCGGGCTCGTCGGCGACGCGGACGACGTCGAAGTCGTCACCCTCTTCGAGCGCCCGAAAGACGCGCTGGGACTGCCTGCTTCCGTCGTCGACGACGGCGACCGGGAGGCCGTTCGGCTCGGGGTCGTGCGCCGGGTAGACGAAAAAGAAGGCGAACAGCGTCACCAGCGCGACGCCGCCGAGTACTGGACGCAGCGCGCCCTGCACGAGCTCACGATTCATCCGCCGGCGGCAGTGTACGCGCGCGCCCGACTCCTTCAGCGCAGCCTAGGCCGCCCCCCAGCCGCGCGAGCGGGACGCGGTGCGGCGACGTCGACCCAGACCTAAAAATGCCAAGTCCTGCGAACCCGAGGGCCCACAGGACTTGACGTAGCGACTCTTCCACGGGTCGCGCTGCCTGTCAAACGAGAAGGTGCCGCTCGCTTGGGATAGCTCGCCCCTGAGCGACCTGACGACGGCGAAGGAGCTCGTCGAGCTTCGTCGTGGCGGTGCTCGTGCTCGATCGTGCGAGCTCCACGGCAAAACTCCGCGGTAGCGGGTGGGGAGACCCCCTCACCACCGAGCACGAGAACCCGACGGCCGTTAGCGGTCCTGGCGCAGGCGGCGACGACCGGTCGCCGCGCCGTCGTTCGACCGTCCCTCGAGGTAAGCGACCAGGTCAGCGAGGTCGGCTCGCTGCTCGCATGCTCGCCGCCTCCGCTCGCCCTCCCGCCGGCGGCAGCGATCGCGACCGGGCGCCAGCTCCCCGGCGGGTGCGCCGCAGGAAGAGCACGTTCCTGACAGACCTCCCGGCGGCCGCGCTCGGGCGCTGCAGCCCAGCCGCTCACGCACGGCCCGGTCGACCAGCCGCCGGAGCGCGGCCCGCTCGCCCGCGTCGAGTGCGTCCACGCCTGTCGAGTCTGACGGCGCTGTCGGGCCGAGTGCCTCTCAGTCGCGGTGGCCGAGCCTGCACCGAGCCAGCACTGGGCCGCGCATCTCGGTCTTCTCAGCGCTGCGGCTCCGCACAACCATGCGCCTGCCGCTTGGCTGGAGAGCCGAAGATGCCCCCAGCGGGATTCGAACCCGCGCTACAGCCTTGAAAGGGCTGTGACCTGGGCCGCTAGTCGATGGGGGCCCGCAAGCAGAGTACTCGCTCGCCGGACGCCCCCATCGCGGCTGCGTAAGCGCCCCGAGGCTCGGCGACTGCTGACCGCACGCGTGACGCGAGTGCAGCGGAAACTCCGGGGGCTCGCGGGGAGCGTGGCGCCGCCGGCCGGCGACTACCCTTCCAGTAGGGCGGTTAGCTCAGTTGGGAGAGCGCCTGGTTTACACCCAGGAGGTCGCTGGTTCGAGCCCGGCACCGCCCACTCTCAAGCGCAGTCGTCGACGAGGTTCTCTCGGGAGACCGGCCGACCACGACCAGTTTCGCTCATCGCTCCGGACTACGAGCCCGGGGAGATTGCGGCAATCGCGGAGAAGCTGCGCAAGGACGCCGGCCTGGGTAAGGAACCGACCGGCCTGGTGGCGGACCTCGAAAGGCGGACGAGGCGCACTCGGAAGCGGACAAAGACCAAGAGCAAGTGAGTCCGGGAGCGGGTGATCCTTAGGGATCACCCCAGCCCAATCAGCTCCCGGGCGCTGTGTGGCACGGGTTCGCCGGGTGACTTTCGTGATATCTCCCGAGTGGTGGCGCAACGGATCCCTGGCCGGCTCGAGGTCTTCCAGAGCTACAACGACTCCTACAGGGGCTGGCCCGTGCTGCCGCTGAACCGGCAGCACCCCATCCGGGGCTCCTTCCTCGATCCGCGCCCCGACCGCCGGCGGGGCGCGATCTACCACGAGGGGATCGACGTGGCCGTGCGGGACGATCGGCCAGAGCGCGGAGCGCCTCGCGGGCGGACGCACCGTGTGTACGCGATCGAGGGCGGCCGAGTGCGCGAGGCGACGCCCCGCGGCGTCCGGGGCTTTGCGCGGATCGGCCACTTCGGCTACGGCCACATCGAGACGATGGTCGAGCCCGGCGAGGTGGTGCGCGCGGGACAGCCGATCGGCTGGACGTGGCAGGGAGGCTGGCACGTCCATCTGAGCGAGTTCGTCTTCACCGTCGACGGGCGACGCCTGATCGTGAACCCGCTTCGGCGGGGCGGGAAGATCCACCCGTACGTCGACCGTGTGAAGCCGGTCGTGCATGACATCCGCTTCTACTCGCCGGCGACGCCGCGCTGGGGGCGGCGGCCTGCGAATGTCGCCAAGCTTCCGCAGACCGGCCGACGGCTGAACCGTGCCCGCCTCTCCGGCCGTGTCGATATTCGCGTCCGGGCGAGCGATCCGCAGTCGTTCATCGGCTGGTTCAAGCAGGTCCCGCAGCTCGCGGCCCCGCACCATCCTTTCCGGATCGCGGTCACGATCGTCCGGGTGGCGACCCGCCGGGTCGTCCATCGCAGGGACGTCTTCTGGGCCGAGCAGCTGCTCGAGATGCCGGCCGGCCAGCACTTCGCGCCCGGGACGGAGCAAAATCTTCCCGCCAACGGCTGCCTGCTCTTCCACCGGACGGTTCCCTGCGACGGGACCTACTGGTTCCGGGTTTTCCCGCGGCCCTACTGGGACACGACGCGCCACCCGAACGGCCGCTACTTCATGCGGATCCGGGTCTGGGACACCGCCGGCAACATGACGAAGGCCGACCGCCTGCTCACGATCCGGAACTGACCGTCGTGAGCGACGGGATCAAGCGGGTGAACATCCGCTACCGCGCACACAACCGGCGCACCCGTCCCGCCGTCGTGCTCCTGCCGGCTCGCTACGGCCCCGGCAGGCCGACCCCGCCGCTCCCGCTCGTGATCTCGCCGCACGGGCGGAACGTGCGCGCTGCCACCAACGCCAGCAAGTGGAGCGACCTGCCTGCGCGAGGGAACTTCGCTGTGGTCTGCCCGGGCGGCATGGGACGCCGGCTGCCCCTTCACTCCTGGGGGTGGCGCGGGCAGATCGCCGATCTGTCCCGCATGCCAGAGATCGTCCGGTCGGCCCTGCCGTGGCTTCGTGTGGACAAGGGACGTATCTACGCGGTCGGGGGCAGCATGGGCGGCCACGAGACGCTGCTGCTGCTCGGTCAGTACCCGAAGCTGCTGGACGGCGCGGTCGCGTTCGACTCGGTGACGAACTTCTACCTCCGTTACAACGACTTCGCGCGCAGCCCCGGTGGCCGTGCCGCGCAGGCGCTGGCACGCGTCGAGGTTGGCGGCACACCGCGCACGAATCCCCGCGGGTACGTCCTCCGCAGCCCCACGCACTGGCTTCCGGCAATCGCCCGATCGGGTGTCCCGCTGCAACTCTGGTGGAGCGAGGCCGACAAGATCGTCATCGACCAGGCGAAGCAGTCCGGAGCCTTCTACCGGGAGCTGCGCAAAAGGCGTCCGCGCGGCCGCGTCGAGGCCGTTACCGGCTCGTGGAGCCACTCCTTCGAGAGCTACGAGAAGATCCAGCTTCCGGGCGCGATGAAATGGCTCGGCCTTGTGAGGTAGAGCCCTAGCGCCGGCCGGGACGCGGCTCGGGGGCGGGCGGGCCGCGCAGGCGGCGTACGAAAAGCCGGATCCTCCTGATCAGAAAGATGCCGAGTGAGGCGGAGGCCACCAGCAGCACCACCGCGACGGCGGGATCGCAGTGTGGACGGCATCCCAGATGTTGTCGACGTAGGGAATCTTGTCGGCGACGAACTCGATCGCAAAGAGCGCTGGCGCCGGGAGCAGGACGGCGTTTCGCTCGAGGACGTCCGGCACGCCTTCGACGCCTCCGTACCGGCCCAGGAGCCCGGTGACGAGGATGGTCGCGTAGACATTGATGCCGCTCGCCCAGCCGGAGGTCAGGACATAGGCCAGCGACTCCACGGGCGCATCATCCCCCTACCGGAGCTCGTTTGAGTCCGGCGGGCGCTCCTGCGGTTCCGTGCGCCTCAGCCGCTCCTCGGTGATCGCCTGTCCCGCGGCATGTGCGGCTTGGTGTCCCGTAACTGCGGCGAGGAAATCCTCTCGCTGGAGTGCGTACAGTCGCGTGTCGGCCAGCGCCTTGATCGTCGCTGTCCGCGGCACGTCTCTCAGGAGCGCGATCTCACCGAAGTAGTCTCCCTGGTGGGCCGCCGCACGCCTCCCCGGCGCGGAGATCTCGAGCTCACCGTCGCGGACGATGTAGAAGCGGTCGCCGGTCTCACCGGCGCGGATCACGAGCTCGCCTGCATCGACCGAGATCGAGAGAAGCTTCGTGGCGACTCGTTCCTTCGCCGCGACGGAGAGCGGAGCGAGCATCGGCACGTGTTCGATCAGCTCGAGCTCCGGAGCCGGGGCCGCCGCCCTGTCGATCTCCAGGAGCCGCCGATACGTGATGAGCGCCAGGAGCGGGAGAACTGAGCCGACGGCTACGAAGGCGGACTTCGCTCCAATTGCCTCCACCAGGGCCGGTGTTGCGACCGAGCCGAGCGCCACACCGCCCATTGCGAGGCTCCAGAGGACGCCGAGAACGCTGGTCAGCACGTCATCGGGCACGAGCCGTTGGAGCAGTGTGAAGACGGCGACGTCCTCAACGCTATTCGCGGCACCGACCACCGCGAGCAGAACCACGGCCACGACGAGATCGGGCAACGGGCCTATGAGGACGATCGGCACGCCCCAGAAGACGAGTGCGAGGCCAAAGACGACAGCAAGGCGGCGGCCCCCGAGCGCCATCGCTCCGATCGCGCCGACCAGGCCGCCGACGCCAATCGCCGCGGTCATGTAGCCGACCGCCTCCGCCCCCGCATCGAGAACATCGAACGCCGCGACCACGATCAGGACGTTCAGGCAACCGCGAATGAACGTCTGCGCGATGATCATGCCGGTCAAGAGGCGTGCTCCCGGCGCCTGCATGATCGTCCGAAACCCGGCCGCGAGCGCCTGGCCCGCTCCCGCCTCCGCCTCGGCTAGCAGCTCGACACGACCCTCCACCCTCACCCTTAAGAGGACGAGCGCAGCCAGGAGCAGCACCCCCGAGGCGAGCGCGAACACGAGACCGGCGTCGGCAACCGAGACGAGCACGCCCGCGAGCAGCGGCCCGACAAGGGTGCCGAGGCTTTCGATCGTCGAGGTGGCGCCGTTTGCTGCGATGAGCTCCCTCGGCGTGCGCGCGAGCGACGGCAGCACCGCCTGGAGCGCCGGCCTGATCAGCGTGATCGACAGCCCGAGGAGCGCAGCGAACGCGAAGACCAGAAGCTCCGCGTCGACGGCGAACGCAACGGCCGACCCGCCGAGGGCGGCCGCTCCCACGAGGGTCATGGCAAGCAGAAAGCGCTCGCGCGGGTAGCGATCGCCGAGCGAGGCTGCGAAGGGGGCGACGACCGCGGCGGGAAGGAGGCGGACGAGGCCGGCGATCCCGACGGCAGAGACGCCGCCCTCCTCGTAGGCGAAGACGCCGAACGCGACGAAATGCGCCCACTCCGCGGAGATGGCCGCACCCCACGCCAGCTCAACGCGACGGATGTCGGGATTGCGGATCGCCGAACCGACGGCTGCAAGCACCTGACGGGGATCGAACACCCGTCAATTCAATCCCATCACCATCCCTCGAAATGGGGTGCGGACTCTCGGTGACGAGGCCGAAGACTGGGTCAGCCCCGGCGGATTGGCCGCAGATCCGTCCGGGGCGAACCTTTTTCTGAACCCGGTCTAGGCTCGAGCCAGCTCGCTGAAGTCGAGCGCGACCTCACAGCGGTCGACCGCCTGGATCTCGCCTCCGTGCGGCGCGACGGCCTGCGATCGCAGCCGGCTCGCCTGCACCTCGCTCGACTCGAGCGCCGCGCGGTTCTCCCAGAAGGTCACCGTCAGCGCGGTGCAGTTGTCGCGGTCGACGAGCAGGTAGCCGCCCGAGTTGCCCTGCAGTTGCCGCAGTTGCTCGACGGCCTCCCGGAACCCTTCGATCGCGTCGTCGAGGCTCTCCTCGGGAATCTGGTAGCGGGCAACACGCGCGAACATCTCCTGGCCTCCTCTGTGCCGACGGCGGTGGCACAACGAATCGTCTCAAATCCGTAGAGTCCGCGCCCGTGGGGGCGCTCGACGGCAAGAGGGCGATCGTGACCGGCGCGTCGAGCGGAATCGGCGCGGCGACCGCCCGTGCGCTCGCCAGAGAAGGAGCGCAGGTGGCCGTGGGCGCCCGCCGGCTCGACCGGCTCGCCGAGCTCGGCGAGGGTTTCGTGGCGCTGGAGCTGGACGTGACGGATGCGGAGAGCAGCGCGAGCTTCGTGACCAGCGCCGTTCACCGGTTGGACGGCCTCGACATCCTCGTCAACAACGCGGGGCTGGCGCTCGGGCGGGATCCGTTCGACGAGAGCACGGAGGAGGACGAGGAGGCACTGATCGAGACCAACGTCCACGGGCTCGTGCGCATGACGCGGCTGTGCCTGCCGCACCTCGGCGACGGCGGCCACATCGTCAACGTCGGCTCGATCGCCGGGCGTCAGGCGTACGAGAAGGCGGCGCTGTACGTGACCACGAAGTTCGCGGTGCGCGGCTTCACGTACGCGCTGCGCGAGGACCTGCTCGGCCGGCCGATCCGGATCACGCTCGTTGATCCCGGCCTCGTGGAGACCGACTTCTCGCTCGTCCGCTTCCGCGGCGACGCGGAGCGCGCGGCGCAGGTCTATGCGAACGTCGAGCCGCTGAGTCCCGACGACATCGCCGAGTGCGTGGCGTTTGCGGTCACCCTGCCGGAGCACGTCAACGTGGACGAGCTCGTTATCAAGGCGCGCGCGCAGAGCTCGCCCTCGAGGATCTTGTACGGAACGCAGGAGCCGTAGGCTGGCGATCACAATCCTCGAGGGCTCGACGTTCTGCATCTGCGACGACGTCGGAGACGTGGGCACCTGGTCGACGAGCGGGCTCTTCGCCGAGGACACCCGCTTCCTGTCCTGCCTGAAGCTGACCATCAACGGCAAGCGGCCCTTGCTGCTCACGTCGGACAAGGTGGACTACTTCTCGGCCGCGTTCTACCTCCGCAACCCGCCGTCGGAGAATCTCCATGCGGACGAGGTCTCGATCATCCGCGAGCGCTTCATCGGCGAGGCGATGCAGGACCGGATGGTCGTCCAGAACCAGGGTATGCGGCCGGTATCGCTGGAGCTCGGGATCGAGGTCGCGTGCGACTTCGCGGACATTTTCGCCGTCAAGGACTTCGACTTCGCGCTCGGCGATCCAGAGAACGCCGAGCCGCTGCCGCCGCTCGTCCAACCGGCCTTCGACGAGCCCAACAACCAATTCCTCCTCGAGGACGAGACGGGCGTGCCCGCGCACACGCAGGTGATCCTGTCCCGCCGAGGTGAGGTCGACGGCGGGAGCGTCGTCTACCGCCTGGACCTCGAGCCGCGCGAGCGCTGGGATCTCCGGCTGGACATCGTCCCGCTCCTCGACGGCCCGCAGGTCGTTCCACTCATGGCGGAGCGGCGGTTCGGCGACGAGCTCGCGCGGGTCCGCGAGTCGCTCGCCGCCTGGCAGCTGCGCGTGCCGCAGCTGCGCGCGACCTGGGACGATCTCGCGCACTCGTTCGGGCGCTCCGTGTCCGACCTGGCGTCTCTCCGGATGCACGGCCGCGAGGACGGAGTCGGCAAGCTGCCCGCGGCCGGGATGCCGTGGTTCATGACCGTCTTCGGCCGGGACACGATCATCACGTGCCTCCAGACGCTGCTGTTCGGGCCGGAGCTCGCTGTCACCGCGCTGCAAGTGCTCGGCGACCTGCAGGCGACGACCGATGACCCGGTCCGCGACGCCGAGCCCGGCAAGATCGTCCACGAGCTCCGCCGCGGAAAGGCGGCGCGCACCTGGCACGGCACCTACTACGGCACCGTCGACGCGACGCCGCTCTACCTCGTCCTCCTCTCGGAGGTCTGGCACTGGACCGACGACGCGAGTCTCGTGGAGAGCCTGAAGGAGCCGGCGCTGCGGGCGCTCGACTGGATCGACAAGCGCGGCGACCTCGACGGCGACGGCTTCGTCGAGTACCTGAAGCGCAGCCGTCGCGGGCTCGACAACCAGTCGTGGAAGGACTCGCACGACTCCCAACGGTTTTCCGACGGACGGACCGCGGAGCCGCCGATCGCCGCCTGCGAGGTCCAGGGCTACGTCTACGACGCGAAGATCCGGGCCGCCGAGCTCGCGCGCGAGGTCTGGCGTGACCGGGCGCTCGCAGAGCGGCTGGAGCGGGAAGCGGAGGAGCTCCGCGAGCGGTTCAACGAGGCGTTCTGGACGGACGAGCGCGGCGGCTACTACGTGCTCGCGCTGGACGGCGACAAGAACCAGGTCGACTCGCTCTGCTCGAACGTCGGGCATCTGCTCTGGAGCGGGATCGTCCCGAACGAGCGCGTGGACGCCGTCGTCGACCAGATGATGGGGGATGGACTGTGGTCGGGCTGGGGGATCCGCACGATGTCCACGCTCGACCGCGCCTACAACCCCCTCGCGTACCACAACGGCACGGTCTGGCCCCACGACAACTCGCTCTGCGCGTGGGGGCTGGCGCGATACGGCCGCTGGCCGGAGGCGCACCGGATCGTCCGCCAGATGCTGACCGCGGCGCGGCACTTCGACTACCAGCTCCCGGAGGTATTCGCGGGGCTGCCGCGGACGGAGACACGTTTTCCGATCGCCTATCCGACTGCCGCGCGCCCCCAGGCTTGGGCGGCCGGAACGCCGGTGCTCCTCCTCCAGCTGCTGCTCGGTCTCAGCCCCGATCGGAGGCAGAACACGCTCATGTCGGTGGCGCCGCCCGAGCTGCCGGCGTGGGCTGGATCACTCAGACTTTCCAGCGTGAGAGCATTCGACCGGCTCTGGGAAGCTCGGCTGGAGGACGGACAGGCGACGGTGCAACCGGGATGAGCGACGAACAGCTTCGGATCGCGATCGTGAGCCCGCCATGGTTCCCGGTGCCGCCGAGCGGCTACGGCGGGATCGAGTGGGTCGTGGCACTGCTGGCCGACGGGCTCGCGGAGGCGGGTCACGACGTCACGCTCTTCGCGTCCGGCGACTCGAAGACGAAGGCGAAGCTCTCCGCCGTCTTCGAAACGGCGCCGAGCGAGTGGATCGGCCGGTCGCACTTCGAACTCCTTCACACGCTGCCCTGCTACACGAACGCCGACGAGTTCGACGTCATCAGCGAGCACGGGGGGATGTTCGGGATCGTCATGTCGGGCCTCGTGGACACGCCCGTAGTCCACACCGTCCACGGTCCGCTGACCGCGGAGCCGGGCGAGATGTACGAAGCACTCCACGGCCTCGTGCCCGACATGCACCTGATCTCGATCTCGATGAACCAGAGGAGGCCGAAGCCCGACCTTCCGTGGCTGGCGAACTGTCCCAACGCGCTCGAGCTCTCCGTCTACCCGTGCAAGCCGCACCCGGGCGAATACCTCCTCTTCCTGGGCCGTATGAGCCCCGACAAGGGCTGCCACCGCGCGATCGCCGTCGCGATGGAGCTGGAGCTGCCGCTCAGGATCGCTGGCAAGAAGCAGGAGCCCAAGGAGGAGCGGTACTTCGCCGAGTTCGTGGAGCCGCATCTCGGCATCCACGGGATCGAGTACCTCGGCGAGGTCTCCCACGGGACGAAGGTCGAGCTGCTCCAGGATGCTCGCGCCACGCTCTTCCCCATCGAGTGGGAGGAGCCGTTCGGCCTCGTGATGATCGAGTCGATGGCCTGCGGCACCCCGGTGATCGCGACGAGGCGGGGTGCGGTGCCCGAGGTGATCGAGCACGGCCGTTCGGGGATCATCGTGGACAGCTACCGCCAGATGCCCGCGGCGCTCGAGCAGGCCGACGCGCTCGATCCGCTCGAGTGCCGGCGTTACGTGGAGGAGCGGTTCTCGCCCGAGCGGATGGTCGACGACTACGTCGGCGCGTTTCGAGAGGCGATCGTGGCTTCGCCCATCCCGGCGAGCTTGTCCCAGTAGCGGCGCAGCCCCGCGTAGGACTGCCAGAGCGGCATCGCGCGTTCGTACGTCCCCGGGTCGTCGCTTTCGGCTTCGCGTTCGTGGTTCCGGCGGCGGAGCCAGTCCTCCTCCGGCAGGTCCTCGGCCGTCCACTCGTGGAGCCGGCGCCTGAGCTGGTTGAGGTGCGGGCCGGGGTCGTCGACGATGCCGAAGTGGATCAGGGCGAGGCGCGGCGGCTCGCGGCGCTCGATCTCGTCGATCGTCCGCAACCACGCGTCGAGGTCGAACTCGGGAGGCGGGGTTGGCGGGCAGGCGTACCGGTCCGGCTGGATGCGGACGCCGGCCGCGTCGCCGGCATAGAGCGTGCCGTCCGGGGCGAGGTAGCAGGCGTGGTGGCTCGCGTGTCCGGGGGTCGGGAACGCCTCGAGGTCCAGGACCTCGGGCTGCAGGAGGGCAATGTTCTCTTCCGGCACCGCCGCCAGCTCGCCCCAGAGCTCGTCGAACGCATCGCCGTAGAGCCGGCGCGCGCTCCGCTCCAGCCGAGAGGGATCGACGAGATGCGGCGCGCCCACCTCGGAGACGTGCACCTGGAGTTTGGGATGCATGCGGACGAGGACGCCGGCCGCGCCCGCGTGGTCGAGGTGGATGTGGCTGAGAAGCAGGTGGTCGAGGTCCGAAACAGACAGGCTTCGTCGTCCGAGCTCCTCCTCGAGGGCGGGGACGCAGACCGAGGGACCGCAGTCGTTGAGAGCCAGGCCGTCGGACGTCTCGACCAGGTAGCAGCCGATGACGCGCTCGGCGCCCTGGTGGCGGAGGTCGATCGGGCCGAGTGCGTCCACTCGGCCCGATCCTACGCGGGGGGTCAGGCGGCTGCGGGGCGGGCGCGGCGCCGCAGGAGCAGAGCCGTCGCTCCGGCGAGCAGCAGTGCGAAGGCGAGCAGGCCGACGGTCGTGGTGGGGAAGGATGTGTCGTCGGACGAACTTCCGGGCGCCGTCTCCGGAAGACCCGCTGCGACGAGCGTCTCCTTCAAGTCAGGTCCTGCCTGGAACCAGCCTCCTCGGGTTTGCATGTCGAAGATCGGCTGGCCCGGAGCCAGGTAGGTCACCGGCCCGGAGCTCGCGTACGGGTACACGTCCTGTGTGATCGTGAATGTGTCGTTGTCGGGGCCCGGCACGGTGTACGTGACGGTGTACTTCGGGCCGAGCTCACCCTTCGGACGGCCGGTGAGCATCGGGTTCGGTTCCTGCTCGAAGACGGCGGCGAACCAGCCTGACTGCTGCGTGAGGTTGCCGAGCGGGCCGCTGCCTTCGTCTCCGGAGAAGGTGATTCCGCCACCTCCGCCGGGGCCTTCCATCGTCGCTGCGCTCGGGCCCTTGCCGACCGCGGGCGCGGGCAAGGCCAGCATGGCCACTGCGAGCAGCAAGATCAGTCGTCTCATCTGGGGCTCCTTTCTCCGTCGCAGCCTCTACACCGCGCGGGCCCGAGACGTTCCGACGTTAGGGAACGACCGGCTTCTCGATGATGGTGAAACCCGATCTCAGCTCGACGACTCGGTCCACGGTCTCGACCTCGTGACCCGGCACGAGGAAGAACCGCGTCGGATGGTCGCGAACATCCGCGTATTCAGTGCGCGTGAGGCGAACCTTCTCGACGCAGCCCGGATCGCTGCACTCGCAGACGAACTGCGCCTCGGTGCGCTCCCCCACGCGGTAGTAGACCTGGACGGCCTCGTTGACCTCGCGAAAGAGAATCTCAGTTCGTATGAGCAGGGCGCGATCGTGAGGATCAGGCGCTGGAATCTTGCACCTGGCTCTCGGGCCGCTCAGCGGCTGAGGCAAGTGCTGCGTCGAATGCGGCAACTGCTTCTGCCTGAGTGCGCCCAGGCTGGTCGTTCCACTTCGAGAGAGACGGCGTATCGACGGCACCGGCGAGCAGCACAGTGGCCTCCGCGAGCCGGTCTATCGGCACTCGCCCCTGGCGCGTCGTGTCGCCGCAGATGATCGCGCCCAGGACAGACCACGATCGCGCCTCGGAGCTCCATGGATGCACCGGCTGCTGATCCATGTCGCGCGCCTCGGCGACCTGGGACCAGCCCTGAGCCACAAGTTCGCGTCCGTTCATCAGGACCTGTCGGGTCAACAATGCTCTTTCCCCGTTTCCCTTGTGCTCCGGAAGTTCAGAACGGGAGCGCACTGGAACCGATAGTGGACAGTCCACGGTACACCCCCGGGACCATCCGTGTATGCGGGGATTCCTGAGGGTCAGTGCTGCGGGTACGTTCCCCGCCCGTGACGGGTCCTCCGCTCTTCGCAGTCTCTGGTGCCACGGGTGTTGGAAAGACGACGGCGACTGCGCGGCTGCCCGAGCTCGTTCCCGAGGTGCTCCGCCTGGACGGCGACCTGCTTTGGAGCAACGAGTACTTCGACCGGCCCGAGTCGATCACGCGGTTCTACGCCACGTGGCTGAACGTTGCCGCGGCGATCGCGGAAAACGGCGTCTCGCTCGTCTTTTGTGGCGCCGTTGCGCGCGTCGAACTGGGAGCCGCTTCCCGAGCGCGAGCGGGTCGGCGACATTCACTACCTCGCGCTTGTCTGTGAGCCCGATGTCCACGAGGAACGATTCCGCCGCCGTGGGCCCGGCTCGCAGGACCACCGCTTGCCGGACTTCCTCAACCACAATCGGTGGCTTCGGGAGAACGCCTCGGCGACCGAGCCGCCGATGCATGTGATCGACTCGACGCACCAGACGCCCGAGGAGACGACCCGGGCCGT
>DATFOC010000121.1:0-24479 GCA_035265935.1 Gaiellaceae bacterium | reverse complement strand
GCGCTCTCCCAACTGAGCTATAGCCCCGCGCAGGGTCAGTCTAGCGGCGGCATCTCCGACTTCTCCATCCGGCGGGCAGCCGTTACAGTCGCCGTGGAGGCTGTGATGACGCCGATCATCTCCCGCGGCTTTCGGGGCCGGAGGCGCGACGACGGACCGCCCGACCGCGTCCCGCCTGGGCAGTACCTGACCGACGACTTCCCGGTGCTCTCGGCCGGCCCGACCCCCCGCACCCCGCTCGAGGAGTGGGACTTCACGATCGTCGGCGAGGTGGACGAGCTCCATCGCTGGACGTGGGAGGAGTTCCGCGCGCTCCCGAGCGAGGAGGTGACCGTCGACATCCACTGCGTCACGAAGTGGTCGAAGCTCGACACGAGCTGGGAGGGCGTCCGCGTGGACACGCTGCTCGAGGGCGTCGAGACCTCGGCCGAGTGCGTCGTCGCGTTCTGTGACGGCGGCTACACCACCAATCTCCCGCTCGAGGACGTCCTCGACGGGAAGGCGTGGGTCGCCTACTCGTACGACGGAGAGCCGCTCGACCCGGAGCACGGCGGGCCCGCTCGGCTGCTCGTCCCGCACCTGTACTTCTGGAAGAGCGCGAAGTGGGTACGTGGCCTCCGATTGGCCGCGACGGACGAGCCCGGCTTCTGGGAACAGAACGGCTACCACCTCTACGGTGACCCGTGGCGGGAACAGCGGTACTGGGGCGACTGACCTGGCTTCCGGTGGAAGCCGTCGACGTCGTTCCGGAGACGCCGCGCGTCAAGACGCTTCGCCTCGACGTTCCCGACTGGCCCGGCCACCTGCCCGGCCAGCACGTCGACGTCCGGCTGACGGCCGAGGACGGCTACCAGGCACAGCGCAGCTACTCGATTGCCTCCCCGCCCGGCGCGGCGCAGCTCGAGCTGACGGTCGAGCGGATCGAGGACGGCGAGGTCTCGCCCTACCTCGCCGACGAGCTGCAGCCCGGTGACCGGTTCGAGCTCCGTGGCCCCGTCGGCGGGTACTTCGTCTGGGAGCCGTCCCGCGGTGGGCCATTGCTCCTCGTCGCCGGCGGCTCCGGCGTCGTGCCGTTCAGGGCGATGCTCCGCCACCTCACGGACACGGGGCGCGACGTGCCGGCCACCCTGCTCGTCTCCTCGCGAAGCTGGGACGACGTGATCTACCGGGCGGAGCTCGAGGGGCTCGACGGGGAGAACATTCGCATCGTCCACACGCTGACGCGCGAGCAGCCGGAGGGCTGGAACGGCTATGCCCGCCGGGTCGACGCCGAGTTGCTCGCCGAGGTCGGACCGGCCGCAGCTGATCGACCGCACATCTACGTCTGCGGCCCGACGGCGTTCGTCGAAACTGTCGCGACCGCGTTCGTCGAGCTCGGCCACGAGCCGCGCCGCATCCGCACCGAACGCTTCGGACCCACTGGAGGATGAGATGAGACTTGACGGAAACGCGGCCGCCGGGATTCTGCGCCAGGTCTTCGCGGTCGAGATGACCGAGGCGATCGGCACCTGCGCAGGGTGCGGCAAGGCCGAGGCGGTCGGAGCCGTCGTCGTCTACGACCGCGCACCGGGCACCGTTCTCCGCTGCCCGCACTGCGAGTCGGTGCTTGCAAAGGTCGTGACCGACGGCGAGCGCGTGTGGGTCGACCTGCGTGGGGTTCGGACGCTCGAGCTGCGGGTCTAAGGCACCATGCGGCCGTGCGCCGCCTCCTCCTCGCAGCGGGCCTGCTCGCAGTTCTTGCGGGAGCGTCCCCCTGGACAAACGACCGCTCGCAGGCCGCCGCGGCTCCCAACCGGTTCGACGAGCGTGCGGCCTGGGCCTTCCTGAAGCGCCAGGTCGCCCTCGGGCCGCGGCCAGCCGGCTCTCAGAAGTCCCGCGAGCTCGCCGAGATCCTGCGCCGCTCGATCCCGAACGGCCGCTTCCAGGCCGTGCCGGGCGGGCTGCGGAACGTTGTCGGGACGATCCCCGGGCGGAACCCCCGGCGGAAGGTCGTGCTCGGCGCCCACTACGACACCAAGGACCTCCCCGGCTTCGTCGGTGCGAACGACGCGGCCTCCGGAACGGCAGTCGTCCGCCAGCTGGCGCGCGCGATCAAACCGCGGCAGCTGCGGCCGACGCTGATCGTCGTCTTCTTCGACGGCGAGGAGGCGCCGCGCGGAAGGGACGCGCAGTTCGAGCGGTACGGGCTGCGCGGGAGCAAGGTCGCCGCGCGCGCATTCCGATCGGCTGAGGCCGCGATCGTCCTCGACTTCGTGGGCGACAGGGAGCTCGCAATTCCGCGCGAGCAGCTCTCGAACCGTCGGCTCTGGGGAAGGCTGCGGACGGCGTCGCGGCGCACCGGCTTCGCGCCCCACTTCCCAGCCCGCGAGCACGGCCCAGTGCTGGACGACCACGTGCCCTTCATCCGCGCTGGCGTGTCGGCGATCGACCTGATCGACTTCGACTTCGACTGCTGGCACATGCGCTGCGACAACCTGACCGCGGTGTCGCCCCAGAGCCTGAACGCGGTCGGCGAGACGATGATGGCCTTCCTTGCCGATCTGTGAGCGAGCGGGTTCTCTCGCAGCGAGAGCTGAACCGCGCGTTACTCGCGCGCCAGCTTCTCCTCGAGCGGGGCCGCATTTCCGTTCCGAAGGCGCTGGAGCGAATCGGCGGGATCCAGGCCCAGTACGCGCCGGCGATGTACGTCGGGGTCTGGTCGCGCATCGAGGACCTCGAGCGCGCCGCGCTGACCCGGGCGCTCGAGCGCCGGTCGGTGATCCAGGGGACCCTGATGCGGGCGACGATCCACCTGGTCTCCCGCGCCGACTACTGGCCGCTGACGGCGGCGATCCGCGCCGAGCGCAGAGCCTGGTGGGAACGCACGCACAAGCAGGCTGACCCGAAGCGGGCGCGAGCTGCGGGCAAGCGGCTCCGGGCCTTCCTCTCGGGCGCGCCGCGTCGCTGGAAGGAGATCCAGGAGCGGTTCGGACGTGACGATGCGCTCGCTGCCGCGCAGTATGTCGACCTCGTGCGCGTGCCACCGTCGGGCACTTGGGAGCAGCGACGCGCCGACCTCTACGGGCTCGCAGAGGAGTGGATCGGCCCGGACGACGCCGATCCGGACCAGGGAGTCGAGCTCCTCGTCCGTCGTTACCTCGGCGGCTTCGGACCCGCAAGCCCTGCCGAGGCGGCCGACTTCGGGATGATCTCAATCGCGCGCGTGCGCGCCGCCCTCGGGCGGATGCAGCTGCGGCGCTTCCGCGACGAGAACGGCAGGGAGCTCGTCGACCTGCCGCGTGCACCACTCCCTCATCCCGACACGCCGGCGCCGCCGCGCTTCCTGCCGGTCTGGGACGCGACGCTCCTCGTCCATGCGCGACGGACGCAGATCCTCCCGGAAGAGCATCGCGCCAAAGTCTTCAACGTCAAGACCCCGAACTCCGTCAACACCTTCCTCGTCGACGGCCAGGTCGCCGGAACCTGGCGGTACGACCGCGATCGAATCCGGATCGAAGCGTTCGGACGCATCAGGCGAACGGCGCGAAGGGAGCTCGACGAGGAGGCCGAACGGCTTGCCGCGTTCCACCGCCGCTAGGGCGCTGAGTCAGCGCGAGCTCAACCGCGCGACGCTCGCCCGGCAGCTGCTCCTCGAGCGGGCGCGGCTCCCCGTGGCTCGGGCGGTCGAGCGCCTGTGCGCGATGCAGGCGCAGTCGGCGAAGGCTCCCTACATCGGCCTCTGGAGCCGGCTCGCGGGCTTCCGCCGGGAGCAGCTGACGCGGGCGTACGAGCGGAAGCGCGTCGTCCGCGCGACGCTCTTCCGCGTCACCATGCAGCTCGTCTCTGCGGCCGATCACCCGTCCTTCGCGGCGCTCATGCACGCGCGCTGGCGCGACGAGTTCGCGAACTGGAAGCTGCCGACGGACGAGTGGGCGGCGCGGATCGTGCGGCTTGCAAAGGACGGGCCGTTCACGTACGCCGCGGCCAACGCTGCTGTGCCCGAGCTCCCGGATCGCTACCGCTGGCGTGTCCGCTGCCTGACGCCGCTCATCCACGTCCCGCCGGCGGGAACCTGGGGCAACCATCGCATCCACGTGACGACCGCGGAGCGGTGGCTCGGACCGAGCGAGGTGGAGCTCAGAGCCGCAGCAGCGCTTCTGATCGAGCGCTACCTCGCCGGCTTCGGCCCCGCGTCGAAGGCCGACCTGCTGCGCTTCGCGGGCCTCCGCGCCGGAGACGTGAAGGCCGGCTTCGAGGAGCTCGAACCGCGACTCGTCCAGTTCGAGGCCGAGGACGGCCGGACGCTCTTCGACCTCCGGCGCGCCAAGCGCCCGCCCGCGGACACGCCCGCACCGGTCCGCTTCCTGCCCGAGTGGGACCACCTGATCCTCGGCCTCGACGAGCGAGCGCGGGTGCTTCCTCCGGACGTTGCGCCGGTGGTGATCAAGAAGAACGGCGACGTCCTTCCCACCTTCCTCGTCGACGGGGTCGTCGCCGGGCTCTGGCGCTACGAGGACGGCAGGGTGAAGACCGAGCCGTTCGCGCCGCTCCCGCGCGCCGCGCGCCAGGAGCTCGAGGACGAGGGCCGACGCCTGGCACCCTTTCTCGCGTGAATCCGCCGACGTTCGACGACGTCCTCGCGGCGAGGGACCGGATCGCGGCCCACCTGCGGCCGACCCCGCTCTACCGCTGGCCCGATCTGTGCGAGCTCGCGGGCGCCGAGGTCTGGGTCAAGCACGAGAACCACCAGCCCGTCGGCGCTTTCAAGGTTCGCGGCGGCGTCAACCTCGTCTCGCAGCTCTCGGAGGACGAACGGCGGCACGGCCTCATCACGGCCTCGACCGGAAACCACGGGCAGTCGATCGCCTTCGCGGCGAAAGTGTTCGGTGTCCGGGCGACGATCTGCGTCCCCGTCGGCGCGAACCCACTGAAGGTCTCGGCGATCGCGGCCCTCGGCGCCGAGATCGTGACCGAGGGCCGCGACTTCGACGAGGCCCGCGAGCACTGCGAGGACCTGGCCCGGAAGCACGGGTACCGCTACGTCCACTCTGGCGACGAGCCGCGCCTGATCGCAGGCGTCGCAACCGAGACGCTCGAGATCCTTGAGGAGCAACCCGAGACGGACGTCGTCATCGTTCCGGTCGGAGGCGGAAGCGGTGCGGCCGGTGCGTGCATCGCCGCGCGGGGGATGGGCGGGTCGGCTCGGGTGATCGGCGTCCAGTCGGAGGCAGCGCCTGCGGCCTACCGAGCCTGGAAGCGCCGGAATCTCGAGGCCAACGAGATGAGGACGGTCGCGGAAGGGCTCGCAACACGAGTTCCCTTCGAACTCCCGCAGCGGATCATGTGGGACCTGCTCGAGGAGTTCGTGCTCGTGAGCGAGGACGAGATCCTGACCGCGACCCGGCTGATGATCGAGGGAACGCGCAACCTCGTCGAGCCCGCCGGCGCCGCCCCGCTCGCCGCTGCGCTCCGGCTGCGCGACCGGCTCGCCGGTCAGCGGGTCGCGCTCGTCTGCAGCGGTGGGAACATCAGCCCCGACCAGCTGCGGGCCGTTCTCGCATAACCGAGAACGTCCAGGTCGGCACGCGGCTGCTTTCACTTCCACGAGATCGGTCCCAACGACTTCGTCGTTCACGACCTCGAGAACGTGGGCGAAACGACGGTGCGCTTTACGACGGTGGAACTGCTCGACTGACGGCGCGGTAGAAGGACGCTGCACCACGGGGGATCCCGTCGTCGAGACCGAGCTCGGCGCACATGTCGGCAATCTCCTCCATCTCCGGCGCCCAGCGCCAGGCGCGGTCGGCAACCCACTGGAGCCGGTCGGCCGGCACGCCCTCGGCCTCGAGCCGGTCGTCCACGCCGTACGCCTTCGCGATCGAGTGAGCCTGCGAGGTCAGTGCGATCCCGATCTTGTTCCACCCGCCGAACGCCATCTTCAGCGCCGAGGCGCCGCCGACCTGCTCGCCGATCGGGATCGCGGTCACCTCCGAGCCGGCGAAGAGACGCGCGATTTCCTCGGAGCCCGGGCCTGCGAGGTAGAGGTTGATCCCCCTGGCGGCGATGATCGAGCCGTCGATGATCCGCGGCCCGAGGCCGGCGATGCGGCGCATCCGCTCCGGCGAGATCGCATTGGCCTCGACGTACGTTCCCTCGAAGCCGAGCGCGAAGACCTCCTCGGCAGTCTCCTCGGCGATCGCAGGCGGGCAGATCGAGAGGATCGTCTTGCTGGTTCGCACCAGCTCGTCGACCGAGCCCACGTCCGTGAAGCTCATGGCGCGCTCTGCAGTGGCCTTGCTCCGGCCCTGACTCGCCCAGATCACGTCGGCGCTTGCGGCGTTCCCGACCGCGGCGCCCATCTCGCCGGGAAAGAGGAGCCCTACTCTCAAATGCGCTCGATGCGCGAGCCGCCCATGATCCTGCCGGTGCCGTCGTCGAACCGCACCCAGCCCTTGCCCTTACCGTCGTAGTCAGGCGACCACACGACGATCGTCCCCTCTCGGCCTTCGACCCGGCAGCGCTCGGTCCGCTCGGGCTCCGCGCCGCGCCAGACCCGGACGAACGGGTTCTCCTCCCACTCGCGGCCGATCGTCGTCTCCTCGGTGTGGCCGGGAAAGACACGGGTCTCCGGCGGGAGCTCCATCAGGCGCATCACCGAGTCCCGGACCTGGTCGGGATCCCCGCCGCCGACCGCGTCCTTGAAGAGGACGTCGCCCGAAAAGAGCGCGTCGCCCGTCAGGAACGCGAGGTGGTCGTCTGCGTGTCCCGGAGTCGCGATCGCCCGGAAGCTCAGCCCGCCGGCCTCGTGCGAGCTGGTGACGACCGGGAGTCCGAGCTCGCCCTCGTGCTCCACGTGGTCGGGATCGCCGTGCGTCCGCAGGACGTGGCTCGGACGGACATTCCAGCGCTCAGCCGCCTCGAAGAGCGGCTCGAGCGGTGCGCCTGAGTCCACGTAGACGGCCGATCCGCCCTCCTCGTCGGCGACGAGATAGGCGTTCGAGAGCCACCCGGGATGCATGCTTCGCGCGACGAGCATGGACGCGTAGGGTACGCCTCAAACGAGGAGGAGGATTCGGTGGCCGGTCTGATTGAGCGCATGTCCCTGGTGATCAAGTCGAAACTGAGCAAGCTCCTCGACCGGGCGGAGGACCCGGCCGAGACGCTGGACTACTCCTACGAGCAGCAGCGCCAGCTGCTCCAGAACGTCAAGCGAGGGATCGCGGACGTTGCGACCTCCAAGAAGCGGCTTCAGCTCCAGACCGACAAGCTGGAGCAGAGCCTGGTCAAGCTGGACTCGCAGGCCCGCGACGCGGTCGCGGCCGGTCGGGAGGATCTCGCGCGCGCCGCGCTCGAGCGGAAGACGCTCGCACAGCAGCAGCTCCAGGATCTCGATGGGCAGATCGAGCAGCTCGACCAGCAGCAGCAGAAGCTCGCGGCGTCCGAGAAGCAGCTTGCGGCGAAGATCGAGGCCTTCCGGTCGCAGAAAGAGGTCATCAAGGCGCAGTACTCGGCCGCCGAGGCGCAGGTCCGGATCGGCGAGGCAGCGACCGGGATCGGCGAGCAGATGGCCGACACCGGGCTCGCGATCGAGCGGGCGCGCGACAAGACGGAGCAGATGCAGGCTCGGGCGTCGGCAGTCGACGAGCTGATCGAGGCGGGGACCCTGGAGGACTTCACCGCGGGCGACCAGACCCAGCTCGACCGTGAGCTGGCCTCGATCTCGGCCGACCGGCAGGTCGACGCCGAGCTCGAGAAGCTTCGCGCCGAGGTCGGGGCGGGCTCGGGCAAGAAGGAGATCGAGCAGTGATCGCACGGCTGATGGGAGAGGGCCAGTACCGCGTCGACGACGAGCTGCGCGGGCAGCTGAACGAGCTGGACGACCGGGCGGTCGCGGCGATGGAGGCTGACGACGAGCCGGCACTCGACGGCGTGCTCGACGAGATGTGGGAACTCGTGCGCAGCCGGGGCGAGCGTCTGCCCGACGACGACCTCTCCGCGTCTGAGGTCGTGATCCCGCCGAGCGATCTCACGCTGGAGGAGACGAAGCAGCTCTTCTCGGAGGACGGCCTCGTTCCGGACTTGCCCACGCCGTGAACGGCGAGGGCGGCCTCGTCCACTGGGACGACGTCGAGGCCCAGCGAGACGACGAAGGCCACTTCGGCTTCGCGGTTCGGCGCCTTGGTCGAGCGGCCGGCTGCGTCGAAGTGACCGTGAACCGTGCCGAGATCTCACCCGGGCGGTGGTCGACGCCCGCGCACGTCGAGGACGAGGAGATCTTCTTCGTCCTCGGCGGGTCGGGGCTCTCCTGGCAGGACGGCAAGGTCTACGAGGTCCGCGATGGCGACTGCATCGTCCACCGAGCTCGGAGGGAGGCGCACACGCTGCGCGGAGGGGACGACGGGCTGGACGTGTTGGCGTTCGGCCGCACCGGCGGCGACGGGCATGCCACGCTGCCGCGCGCCGGCGTCACGTGGCTCGGCTCGAGCTGGGTCGCGTCCGGCCAGGGCGGCCATCCGTGGGACCAGGAGGCGGAGGCCGGCGAGCCCGAGGTCGGTGAGCCTGCGGAGCGTCCGAGGAACATCGTCAACGTCGCCGAGCTCGAGCAGGAGCGCTGGATCGACCTTGCGGACGCCGCCGGCTCGGTGAAGTCAGGGCTGAACATCGTGACGGTGGGCGCCGGCAAGCTGCCGGCTCCGGCGCACTGCCATTCAGCAGAGGAGGAGATCTTCGTCGTGCTGGAGGGAGACGGGACGCTGGAGCTCGTCCCCAGCCCGCGGGCCCGCGACCGCGGCCACGAGGAGGAGCACGTCCCGATCCGGGCCGGCCACGTCGTTGCGCGGCCGGCCGGGACGCAGATCTCGCACGCGTTCCGCGGCGGCGAGAAGGGGATGAAGGTCCTCATGTACGGCTGGCGGAGCACGAACGACATCACCTACTACCCGCGCTCGAACAAGATCGGCTTCCGGGGCGTCGGCCTGATGACGCGGCTCGAGCCGCTCGACTACTGGGACGGCGAGGAGCCGCCGGGCTAGTCGCGGCTCAAATCGGCAGGCCGAAGAGGGCGAACCACATCGAGATGTCCGGCTCGATGGGCAGCTCCTTCTCCAGCTTGGCCTTCAGCTCGAGCTCCTCCGCGTTGTCGCGCTCTCGCTCCCCCGTCGGCACGAACGGCCAGAACGCGCCCCGCTTGTAGCCGTACACGAGGTACACCGGATGCTTGCCGCCGTCGAACCGGGTCACCGCCGCGAGCAGCTGCGGCCCGAACCCCCGCTCTGCCAGCTCACCCGCAACGAGGTGGACGGTCGTGACGAGGTCCTCGAACTGCTCGTCGCGGATGATCAGCCACTCGTAGCCGTAGTCGTCCGAGCGCCGCTCGATCCTCGAGGAGGACTCCCGCGCCGCAACGTCGAGCAGCTCCTGCATCTCGTTCTCCGCCCGCACGAACTCGGCGGCCGAGAGCGGCTTGAAGACGACCGCGGCAACACCGGTAGGCCGAAGACCGAGCTCGACTTCCATCGAGACGGCCGCGGAGGGAAGCGCGAAAAGCGCGTCCCGCTTCGCTTCCTTCAGGCGCTTGCGCCCGAAGAGGACGTCCCGAAGCCCCACGCGGCCCTAGGGGCCGACCGGCCGGCCCATCTCCCGCGAGATCTCGGCGAGCCGGGCAAGCCGCTTCTCGAGCGGCGGGTGTGTCATGAAGAACTCGGCGAAGGAGGACTTCAGATTCGTCGGGACGATGAAGAACGCGTTCAGGCCCTGAACCTCGCGGAGATCCTTCTGCGGGATCTGCTGGATCTGCCCGGCGATCCGCTGAAGCGCGGACATCAGGTTCTCCGGCGCGCCGGTGATGATCGCGGCGCCCCGATCGGCCGCGTACTCGCGGTAGCGCGAGATCATCAGGATCAGCACGTAGCTGAGGACATAGGTCAGCATCGCGACGAGGAACATGATCAGCCAGACAGGCGTCCCGCCGCCCCGATCCCGGCCGCCGCCGCCGAACATGCCGCCGAAGAGGCCGACGCGCATGAGCAGCGCAGCGACCATGGCGAAGAAGCTCGACACGGTCATGATCGCGACGTCGCGGTTGCCGATGTGGGACAGCTCATGGGCGAGCACGCCCTCGACCTCAGGCTTGCTGAGCCGGTACCAGAGGCCCTCGGTCACTGCGACGACGGAGTTCTTCGGGTTGCGCCCGGTCGCGAATGCGTTCGGAACGTCGGTGGGCACCACGGCGATCCGCGGCTTGGGCAGGTCGGCCATCGCGCAGAGGCGCTCGACCATGTCGTGGAGCTCCGGCGCCTCGTCGCGCTCGACCACCTTCGCGCGTGACGCGGCGAGGGCGATCTTGTCGGACGTGTAGTACTGGACGAATGCGAGGCCGCCCATGATCACGACGAGGAACCAGATCCCGATGTCCGTGAACGCGACCAGCGCGACGAAGAACCCCACGTAGAGGGCCCCGAGGAGGAACATCGTCAGAACCATGCGGAACGACAGCCCCGCATCTCTTCCGTACGTACGCTGCATCGCCTGGATTGTAGTTCTGGGGCTCATCGTCCCGGCGACGGTTCCGGCTACCGCTTCGGCGCAGGAGCGCCGCGTCGTCGTCGTGCCCGGCCTCGAGCCCGGCGATCTCGCAGCGTTGACGGATCAGGGCGCCGTCGGGCTCCTCGTTCCGGACGCCGGCCCGAAGACGAGCGGCGCCCGCGCTCGGGCTGCGCTCGAGCGGGGAGCTGTGCGGAACTCGGTCCTGGGCGGGCTCCCGGAGGGCGAGGCGCGTCTCGACGTGGAAACCGCCGGCGCCGTGCCCCCCGGTCCTGCGATCGTGCTCGGGCTCCCGACAGGAGGCGAGCAGCCGAACCACCGGCGCTATCCGATCGCCATCCTGGGCGAGGGCTACGGCGGGGTCCTCACCTCCGAATCGACGCGGATTCCCGGTCTCGTCTCGATCGTGGACGTCGCTCCGACGGCACTCGGCGAGGAGGGCGCGCTCGGGTCGACGGCGGACGACGATCCGCTCGGAACACTGAGGGACCTCGACGAGCGCATCGAGGCCAATCGGGACGCGAAGGCAATCGTCCTGCTCCTGTCCCTCGCCCTGATCGTCGCCGTGGCGACCTTCTTCCCCGCCGGTGTCCTCCCGGCATTCGCCGGCGTGCTCCTGGCGAACCTCGCGCTCGGCGCGATCGGTTCGACCGAAGCCTGGATCGACGCGCTCGTCCTGGTCGGCACCGTCGCCGCCTCCCTGCTCCTCGCGCGCGCCGGACCGGTCGTCGACGGACTCCTCATGGCCGGCGTGCTCGCCGCGTACCTGGTGGCAATGGCGGTCGACGAGCGCTGGGTCGCCCTCTCGCCGCTCGGCCCGACGCAGAACTCGCGCTTCTACGGGCTCACGAACCTGCTGGCCACGCTGCTCCTGGTCCCGGCGCTCGCCGGCGCCGTCCTGCTCTGGCGCCGCTTCGGGATCTGGGCGTTCGCGGGCGTGGCGGCACTTTCGCTCGTGACGGTCGGCGGAAGCTCGTTCGGAGCGGACGGCGGCGGCGCAATCGTCCTCCTCGTCGCCTTCCTCGTCCTCGCGGCGTGCGAGCTCGGCTTCGACCGGCGACTGGCGATCGGCGGCGCCGCGATCGCCGTCGTGCTGGCCGTGGCGCTCGCCGTTGGCGGCTCGAGCCACGTGACGGACGCGCTCGAGGATGGCCCGGTCGGGCTGGCGGAAGACCTCGGCCGCCGCGTCCAGCTCTCGGTGGGACGGGCGATCGCCGGCTGGATCGTTGCTCTCCAGGTCTTCGGCGGGGTGGCAGCGCTCATCGCACTCGCCCTGCGCGAGCGCCGGCCGTTGCTCCTCTCGCTACTGGCCGCACTCGCCGTCTCGCTGATCGTCAACGACTCGCCGAACGACGTCGTCATCGCCGGCCTGGTCTGTTACGTCGTGCTCAGCAGTGCGCCGGGGCTCGCCCGACCAGCGCGCGAACGAGAGCAGCCGGCCCCTCGGGCACGGCCAGCGCGAACCCCCCAGGCGTCCTCGCCCTGAGCACGGTCATCCCCCGTCCCGCGCGCTCGACGCACACCGCACCCGCCTTCACGCGCCAGTACCGCGTGTAGCGGATCTTCAGGCGATACTCGCCGGCTGCGGGCAGCAGCCCTTGGATGCCGGCGTGGTCGAGCCGAGTGACGAGCGGGTTGCCCGGCCCGGTCAGGATCGGCTCCGGCCGCGGGACCTCGTAGATCGCGAGCTGCGTGCTGCGGAAGACCCGCCGGAGGCCCGAGCTTCCCGAGCGCAGTAGCGCCGCCTCGCGCTCCTCTCCCTTCTGGCCGAGCCGTGTCTCCGGGAGGACGACGAACCGGACGCCCATTCCGCGGAGCCAGTTCCGGTAGGCCAACGGGGCGAGCGCCTGCTCGTAGAAGAGCTCGTTGCGCGCGATGTCGATCTGGCGGTACCAGCCGCGCGCGAGCGGGATACCGGCGCGCGGGAGCCAGTAGGCCTCCCAGTGGTCGAAGGTCGGGACGACCTCGACGCGGTAGTTCGGCGTCGAGCGCTCGGCGAGGAACGTGACCGCCGGCGCCCAGAACGTCCGGTCCGCTGCGCGAACGTCCGTCCTGTCGAGGGCGGCTCCGGCGTAGGGCGCGACGTTGTAGACCAGCGCAACGGTCAGCGCCAGCGCCGCGAGCCAACGCGGGCGGAACCGCGCGACGAATGCAGTCATCAGCATCACCGGGAAGATGACCGACCGAAGCCGAGTCAGGTTCTCCCCGACCGGCGTCGAGACGACGAACATCGCGATGCTCGCCGCGCCCCAGACGAGGAAGAACGCGCCGAGGATCGCGCCGTGGCGGGCGCGGCGGGCGAGCTCGGCGCCCAGGACGCTCACCGTCAGGACTGCCGCGAGCTCGAGCGCCCTGAACGGGTACGGGCCGCTGCTCGGGAAGAACACCAGCGCGGCAAGCTGGATCGCCGCGATGCCCGCGAGTGCCGCCACGAAGGCGAGGGCGTGCGGGCCCACGCGTCGGACGAGCGCGAGTGCGAACAGGACGATGCAGAGGAAGACGAACGCGAGCGGGCTGAACCCGAGCGTGAGTGCAGCGGCGCCGGCCGCGAGCCACCGACGGTCGCTCTGCAGCAGCCGGAGCGCGCCCAGGCCGGCTGCGAGGCCGAGCGCATAGCTGTATGTCCCCACGAAGATCGGCCCGGCCGCGAGCACGGCGAACGCGCGGGCCGGCCAGTGGCCCGCCGCTCCCCACTCCCGCTCCACGATCGAGGCGAAGAGGGCCGCGGACACCACGACGGCGGCGAAGACGAGCGGCACGTTCCCGACGAGCGCGGCCGGCAGGTAGTAGAGGAGGCTGTAGGACGCGAGCGGGTAGTGGCCGCCGTACCAGAGGTTGTCCCAGACGTACACGCCCTCCTCGACCAGGAGCGTCCGGTAGAGGTGGGCCGGCGCGTCACCCGTCGGCGGGGCAAGCGCGACGAGCAGGGCGGCGCCCGCGAACGCGAGCCCGCCGGCGATCAGGATCTCGCGGCGCGGCGCGATCAGGCGGGAGACGGCGGCGGTCACCCGGTTAGTCTGACGGCTCGGCCGGGTAACATCGCGCCCCGTGCGCGGCCTCCTCCTGATTGCGCTGTTCGCACTCCTGCTCGTCGGGTGCGGCGGCAGCGAGGAGAAGACGGCGACGGCTGAGAGCGTCGACACGACTGCTACCCAGACCGAGACCGGCGAGACCGAGACCGGCGAGACGGGGACGGGCGAGACGGAGACGGGCGAGACGGAGACCGGCGAGACCGAGACCGGCGGGGACAACGAGGTCGTCGAAGGCGATGCGGCCGCCGGCGAGCAGGTCTTCGCCTCGAACGGCTGCGGCAGCTGCCACACCTTCGAGCCGGCCGGCTCCTCGGGCACGACCGGGCCGGACCTCGACGAGCTCTCGGATCTCGCGGAGAACGCAAACCAGCCGCTGGCGGACTTCACCCGAACCTCGATCAAGAGCCCAAACGAGTACGTCGAGGAAGGGTTCCCCGAGGGCGTCATGCCGGCGTACGACCAGCTCAGCGACGACGACCTGAACAACCTCGTCGCCTTCCTCGTCCAGGGTTGATCGACCTCCGGGCTGCGCGCAGCGACCCGGAGTCGATGCGGGCCGGCATCGCGCGAAAGGGAGGCGGCGAGTCGTTCGACGAGCTGCTCGAGGCCGATGCCCGGTGGCGCGAGCTCGTCCCGCAGGTCGACGAGCTGCGGGGTCGCCAGAAGCTGAAAGGCAAGCCGACACCCGAGCAGATCGAGGAGCTGAAGCAGGTCAAGGAAGACCTCCGCCGGCTCGAGGGAGAGCTCGCAGCGGCGGAGTCGCGCAGGGACGAGCTGCTCCGGCAGGTTCCCAACCCGGCGAACGAGTCGGTTCCGGACGACGAGACGGGCGACGCCGAGGGTGAGATTGAGCGCCAAGTCGGGGAGCCGCCGTCGCTCGCGGAGCCGAAGGGGCATCTTGAGCTGGGCGGCTACGACATGGAGCGCGGCGCCCGGCTCTCCGGGTCTCGCTTCGGCTACATCGTCGGCGACGCCGCCCGGCTCTCGCTGGCGCTCTACAGCTGGGCGCTCGATCGCCTGGTGGCCGAAAGCTTCACGCCGGTGATCCCTCCCGTGCTGGTGCGAGAGGAGGCGATGTACGGGACCGGTTTCTTCCCTGCGGAGCGTTTCGAGATCTACGAAGTGGCCGATGAGGGCCTGTTCCTCACGGGCACCTCCGAGGTCGCGCTTGCCGGGCTGCACATGGGCGAGATCCTCGCCCGGGGGCAGCTGCCGCTCGAGTACACGGCCTTCTCGGCGAACTTCCGGCGCGAGGCCGGCGCCGCCGGCCGCGACACCCGCGGGATGTTCCGCGTCCACCAATTCAACAAGGTCGAGATGTTCGCGTACACCCTTCCGGACGCCTCGTGGGACGAGTTCGAACGGCTCGTCGGGATCGAGGAGTCGCTCGTCCAGGAGCTCGGCCTGCCGTACCGCGTGGTCAACATCGCGGCCGGCCAGCTGAGCGCGGCGGCTGCGAAGCGGATCGACATCGAGGCGTGGTTCCCGTCACAGGACCGTTTTCGGGAGATCACGTCAGCGTCGAACACGACGGACTACCAGGCGCGGCGGCTCGGCATCCGGTTCCGCGCCAACGGCGTCACGGAGTTCGTGCACACGCTCAACGGCACCGCGGTCACGGACCGGTGGGCGCTCGCGATCCTGGAAAACTTCCAGGGCGAGGTCCCCGGGGTGCTACGAGAGTTCGGCGCGCCCGAGCGAGTCGAGCGCTAGGCCTTCGGGCCATGTCGCGCGGACATGTCGTTCCTCCGAGCACCGCGCGGCCGGAGTTGCTCGGGTCGCGCTCAGGGAGCCAACGAGCCACGGCACTGCGAGCCGCGTCCGAGGGACAGTCCCTCGGACATGGCCGGACATGGCTGTGTTCCGTCACAGCGAGACGGCCGCCCCCGATTCGGCCGAGCGGTAGAGGGCTTCGATTCCGCGGGCCTGGGCGACGGACTCCTCGCGGTCCAAGAGAGGCTCCGCCTCGCCGAGGATCGTGTCCGCGAGGTTCTCGAGCTCGAGGCGATACGAGTCGACCGGCTCGAGGACGATCTTCTCGACCGCGTCGTCCCGGCGGAGCTCGATCACCGGCCGCCGGCAGTGCCACGGATCGTCCAGGAACAGCGATCCCTCGGTACCGAGGACCTCGAGCTCGTCCCGATTCGGGAGCCGGAAGCCACAGTCGAACTGGGCGATCACGTCGCCGGGAAACTCGAGCGTGCCCGTGAAGACGGTGTCCACGCCCCGCTCCCAGACGCCGATCCCGTAGACGCGACGAGGCTCGCCTGCGATCAGCCGTGACCCGCTGACGCAGTAGCAGCCGACGTCCATCAGGGCGCCGCCCTCGAGATCGGCCGCGAGCCGGATGTTCGCCTCGTCCGTGATGGTGAAGCTGAACGCGGCCCGCACTACGCGCACCGCTCCCACCGCGCCGCCGCGCACGAGCTCGACCAGCCGGGCCGTCTGCGGGTGGTGCCGGTACATGAACGCCTCGGTGAGCATGAGGCCCTCCCGTTCCGCAACGTCGAAAACGCGCTCGACGTCCTCCGGGTGCCGGCTGAGCGGCTTCTCGCAAAGGACGTGCTTCCCCGCCTCGAGCCCCCGGATCGACCACTCGACGTGCATCGAGTTCGGGAGCGGGTTGTAGATCGCGTCGATCTCCGGATCGGCGAGCAGCTCCTCGTAGCTCCCGTACGCGCGCTCGATGCCCCACTTCTGCGCGTACGCGCGCGCCCGCGTGGCGTCCCGGCTCGCGACGGCCGTGATCTCGACCTTGTCCGACTCTCGCGCCGGGGCGATCACGAGGCGGTTGATCCGCGCCGTCGAGAGGATCCCGACCCGAACGCTCACGTGGCTCCCCGCAGCGCCGGATAGAGCGCGCGGAACCGCTCGTACCCCTCTGCGTACCGGGACGCCCACTCGGCGTCTGGCTCGATCTCGTCCCGGACGCGGACGCACGCCTCGACCGCCTCCCGCACATCGCTGAAGACCCCGGCCGCGACACCGCCGAGCAGCGCGGCGCCATACGCCGCGCCCTCCTCGACGACCGTCCGCTGCAGGGGCATCCCGAGCACCGAAGCGACAATACGAAGCCAGAGCTCGCTGCGCGCCCCTCCGCCGGACGCCCGTCCAGCGACGACGTCGCACCCGAGCTCCTGAACGACCTCGAGGCAGTCGCGGAGCCCGTAGGCGACGCCCTCCATGACCGCGCGGGCGAGCGCGCCTCGGTCATGGCGCAGGGAGAGGCCGACGAACGCTCCGCGCGCGTCTGGATCGGCGTGCGGGGTGCGCTCACCGGCGAGGTACGGGAGAAACGTGATCCCCTCGGCGCGCGGTTCCCACTCGGCCGCCTCGTCGTCCAAGGCACCTAGCGGCGCGTCGCAGATCCGCCGGAACCACCCGAGCGACCCGGCGGCGGAGAGCATCACGCCCATCGCATGCCAGCAGCGCGGCACCGCATGGCAGAAGACGTGGGCCCGGCCCTGCGGGTCTGGGCGGCGGTAGCCGGCGAGCGGCGCGAAGACGACGCCGGAGGTCCCGAGCACGACGGACGCCAGACCCGGATCGTGGACACCCACCCCGATCGCGCCGGCCGCCTGGTCACCGGCGCCGGCGACCTCGGTCGACTCACCCACCGGCGGCAGCCACTCGGCCGGGATCTCGAGCGCCTCGAGCACCTCCTCGCTCCACCGGCGGCCAGCGACGTCGAACAGGAGAGTCCCCGACGCGTCCGCGGCGTCCGTCGCCAGCTCATCGAAGAGCCGGAGCCGGACGTAGTCCTTCGGCAGGAGCACGTGGGCGATCCGCTCGTAGATCTCCGGCTCGTGGCGCCGGAGCCAGAGCAGCTTCGGTGCGGTGAACCCGGGTAGCGCGCGGTTGCCGGTGAGCTCGATGAGCCGCTCGAGCCCGATCCGATCCTCGATCTCGGCACACTCGGCGGCCGTTCGCTGATCGTTCCAGAGAATCGCCGGACGGAGCACCCGCCGCTCCGAGTCCAGCGCGACGAGCCCGTGCATCTGCCCCGACAGGCCGACGCGCTCCACCTCGGCGCCGAGCCGCCGGAGGGCCCGCTCCGCGCCCAGCACCCAGTCCTCCGGATCCTGCTCCGCCCACCCTGGCTGCGGGATCGAGAGCGGGTACTCCTCCTCGACCCGTTCCACCACCTCGCCTTCCGCGGACAGCGCAAGCGCCTTGACGCCGCTCGTCCCGATGTCGAGGCCGACGAGCGAGGTCACGAAGCGGCGAGCCCGGCCGCCTCGATCGCCTGCCGCGCCAGCGCCTCGTCGTGTTCGCCGGGCAGACCGCTGACGCCGACGGCGCCCACCCGCCGGCCGTCCTCGAACGCTGCCAGCCCGCCACGGAAGAAGCTGAAGAACGGATCGAAGCTGGCCAGCTCCGCGGCATCGCCGCGCGCCTTGTCCGCCAGCTCGCCGGTCGACGTCATGTCGCTCCGTGCCGCCGTGTAGGCCTTCCGCTGCGCGTTCAGTCGCGTGTCGTGCGCGGCGCCGTCCATGGTCGCGGCCGCCACGAGCTCGCCGTGCGAATCGGCGACGAACACGGACACCGGCCCGGACGCCGCGCGCACGACCGAGTCCACGATCGCCTGCGCCTGCTCGAGCCTCATGCCCCCAACGCGGCGTACACGAGCTCGTAGGCCCGGACAGCGTCCTTCTCCGCCTGCGCCTCGCGGAGCGCTGCGTCGTCGATCCGCCCCGCGACCTCGTCGATGAACCGCCAATGGAGCACGCTGCGGCGCACTGCCTCGATCGCGTCCTCGGTGTACGGGTAGAGGTCGAAACCGAGCCGCTCGCCGTTCTCGCCGTAGGCCGCCCGACGGAGCTCGACGGCCAGCTCCAGCGTCTCCATGAAGGCAGTTGCGCCAACCATATTGTCGTCGTCGAAGGTCCCCCAGCCGGAGTTGGCGTGCTGGTGGCCCAGCAGTCCCTCGGCGGCGAGCAGCGCAGCGTACTCGCCGAGGCTCTCGCCGTTCATCAGGAGGTGCTGCCAGTCCATGTTCACCTTGACGTTCGAGAGGCCCTGGCCACGCAGCACATGGATCACGTACAGCGTCATCCCGATGTTCCGCATCAGGATCTTCATCGCCGGCTCGGAGTTCTTGTGCTCGAGGAAGAGAAGGACGCCGTGGTCCGCGCAGCGCTGCGCGGCCTCGCCGATGCCTTCGATCAACCAGTTCCAGCTCTCGGCGTACGACGTCTGGAATGGATAGTTGTAGCCCTCGATCCCCGGCCAGATGATGAAGTGCGCGCCTATGGAGCCGGCGAGCTCCGCAGCTGCGACCGTGCGACGCCGCGCCTCGGCGCGGGTGTCGGCGTCGGGCGAGATCAACCCGCCTCGGCCGAAGCGCGGGTCGAGATGGAGGCCGCTGGCGAGCGCGTAGATGTCGTGGCCGCCGAGCGCCTCGCGGATCTCGTCGAGGTTCGACTCGTCCAGCTCGCCGGGGTAGTGAAACTCGTAGCCGTCGATCAGGTCGCCGAGCCCCTCTGCCGCCCGCCGAACCCGCTCGACCGTCGTCTCGCCCGCCCACTCCGGCTGGTAGCCGGTGGGCACGAACCGGGTGATCATCGGCCCGAGCGCCCAAATCCCAAGGCTCGTCTTCAACGCGACCGCACCTCTTCCCGCCGCCCGCTCTCGGCCGAGCGAAGGATCGCCTCGACGACCTCGTCGCAGCGGTAGCCGTCCTCGAACGTGGCTCCGTGAGGAGCGACCTCGTGCTCGCCGGCGATCGCCTCCAGCATGTGCGCAAGCTCGTGGACGAACGTGTCGCCCCACCCGACGATGTGCCCGGGCGGCCACCAGAACCGCATGTATGGGTGCTCCTCCTCGGTGACGAGGACACGGCGGAACCCCTTCGCGTCCGCCACCTCGAGCTCGTTCAGCCGCTCGACGTCGAACGAGGCCGAGCCCTTCGTCCCGTTGACCTCGAAGGCGTTCGAGTTGATGCGGCCCCGGGCGAGGCGCGAGGCCTCGAGCGTCCCGGCGACGCCGTTCTCGAACTCGACCGTGGCCACGAAGTGGTCGTCCACCTTCCGTCCGGGCACGAGGGTGCGAACCGAGGCCGACACCGTCGAGATCTCGCCCACCAGGTAGCGCGCGAGGTCGAGGATGTGCGTGCCGAGGTCGCCGAGCGCGCCGGTACCGGCCTGGGACGGATCGAAGCGCCACGCGCTCTCGTCGGCGTCCCACCCCCAGGACTGGAGGTAACGCGCTCGGAAATGGACGACGTCGCCGAGCTCTCCGGCGTCAAGGAGCTCGCGGACGAGGCGCACGGCGGGCACGAAGCGGTAGTTGAACCCGCACATGTGCACGACGCCGGCCCGCTCGGCCTCCTGCCACATCCGGTGCGACTCCTCCGCCGAGAGCCCGAGCGGCTTCTCGCACAGGACGTGCTTGCCGTTCCGCGCCGCCTCGATGCAGGGCTCGGCGTGGACGGCGTTCGGGCCGCCGTTGTCGAAGAGCTGCACCCGCTCGTCCGCAACCTGCTCGCGCCAGTCGGTCACTGCGTCGGCCCAGCCCCACTCCTCGCGCGCCTCCTCGACCGCTTTCTCGTTGCGTCCCGAGATCGAGACGAGTTCCGGCCTCAGCGGGACGTCGAGGCGACGCAACGCCTGAAGCGCGCGGGAGTGGGCCTTGCCCATGAAGGCGTATCCGAGCATGGCGACCCCGATCGTCCCGCTCATGCAGCACCGTCGAAGTAGCGCTGTGCCCGCTCCCACGCCGCCTTGCCGCACTGGGAGCCGACCCGCCGGCCCGCGAAATCGTCCGGCGGAACGTGGATGCCCATGTAGAGCCGCGACTGGCCTGCGGAGTCAGCCGCGTCGTAGTACGTCGCCCACTGGAGCTCGAGGTCGCGGCTCGGCCCCTCCTCGATCTTGAGCGCGCCGCGCGGGACCGGAACCTCGTAGAGGCCGCCCGGGAAGTACGAGCTGCCGGTGAACCCGGTGAGCACCTCCGCGGCCGACCGGCTGAAGGTGCTGTGGCCGGAGACGTAGCCCGCGAAGGCCGGTGTCACGAACGTCGGCAGCTGGTACGGGACCCAGTCGATAGCCCGGATCCACCGAACACCGCTCGCCTGTGTGGCCGGATCCTCGGGGAAGCCGGCCCAGGCGTGGATGTACGTCTCGCCGCTGCGACGCTCGACGAGGCCGGGCACCTTGGGGAGCAGGTTGCGCTCGCCGAGGTAGCGGACCATCGAGATCGGCCGGACCGAGTCGTAGTGGCCCTTCAGGCCCCAGGCGGCGACCGCCGCGTCGTGGACGGCACCGTTGAGCGCGAGGTAGAGCTTGACGTCCCACTCCAGGCGGTCGACCTCCGGGCCGCGCCCACCGATCCTCCGCTTGAGCCCCGGCGAGTCGGAGACCTCGTTCGCGATGGAGTTCCAGTGCCCCGGCGGCGTCTCGGAGCGCGGGCCGTCCGCCCAGTACTCGGCGAGCGCGCGGGCGTAGTCGCCCCGGAGCATGACGTTCGGGTCGTAGGGCTTCCCCGTGGCGGGATTGACCTCGTGCCCGTGCCCGTCGTTCGCGGCGAGCGAGTTGCCGCCCCGCGCGCCCGGCCCGATGTCGAGCGAGACGCCATTGCGGGGATCGAGCTCGGCGCTGCGCCTGATCACGGTGAGCGCGTCGCGCTTGTACCCGCGGCCGGCATCGCCTTCGAGCCTCGGCGGCGCGCCCGGGTCGATCGGAACACCTTTGTCGGACGCCGGCAACGCGAAGGCGCGTACGTGGCCCCAGTGCGGCCCGACGAAGGACTGCACGCTTCCCGGCTGCGGGATGCCGTTCTGCGCCACGATCCGGGCGAGCGCGAGCGGCTGCCAGCTGTTCGGGTCGCTCATCTTCGTCCCGTGGTCGTCCACGACGAGCGGCGGGTTCGACGGCTTGTACGTCGGATCCGCATAGCGGAGCGCCTCGTTCGCGCCGTCCTGCCGGCCGCGCTCGATGTAGGCGGCGGCGATTCGGTTCCCGAGCGCAGCCGCCGAGTCGCCCTCTGTCTCGACGTAGTCGAGGCGATAGCAGAGCCCTTCGAGCGTCGAGACGAGCTCGTCGAACGTTTCCTGGAGGCCCGAGGCATAGGAGTAGCGATGGAGCAGAAGGCGATACGCCGCATAGCTGAGGGCCGTATCGCGCGACGCCTGCACGTCGTCGGCGTCGACCTTCTCGCGCACCAGCCAGCCGTCGGCCTGCGGGTCGTACGCGGCCCATGCGTCCCACATGGCGGCGGAGACGTGGAACAGGTTCCGTGCGTGGATCGTCGGCGCCGGCGTGTCGCGCTCGATCGCGCGCAGCAGCGCTTCGTTCCAGACGCGGGCGACCGAATGGCCCTCCCGGGGTCGCGGCGTGCAGTCGTCGCGGACGTAGTCGGCGCTCTTCGAGCCGCCGCCGAACGAGCAGGCGCCGGTCAGGCCGACGAGCAGGACGAGCGCCATGACCCGCCTCACGGCGCGTCCACCTCCAGGACCTGGTTCGCCTCGACATTCTCGACCACCGTCTCCTCGCCGCCGGGCCAGCGGACACGAACCTCCGGAACCGAGCCCGCGTCACCGAGGCCGAAGTGGAGCCGGGGGTCCTCAGACGAGAGGTAGCTGGAGCCGGCGTGCAGCTCACGGCGCAGCTTCCTGCCGTCGGAGAGCGTCACCGTTACCTCGGCGCCCGCCGGTGTCCCATCGAGCGCGACCTCGAGCCACCCCACCGCGCCGCGGTTCTGGAGCAGGACGAGCGGCTTTCCGAGCGGCAGGACGGCGACGTCGAGATCCCCATCGTTGTCGTAGTCGGCCACCGCGCTTCCCCGCGCGACGAGCTTGCCAACCCCCTGCACCGCCCTGGGCGCTTCCTCGAACCGGCCGGGCCTCCCTTCGGCCATGAGGTTGCGGAACACCTGGATCCGCTCCGCGTCACCCTGCAGGTTCGTGACCGGGATGTAGCCGTTCACGAGCACGAGGTCGAGATCGGTGTCATGGTCGAAGTCCGCCCACGAGGTGCCCCAGCCGGTGGAGCGCTCGAGGTCGATCCCGGCGTCCGCACGTACGTCGGTGAACGAGGGGTCGTTCGCGTCAGGCGGGTTGGAACGGTAGAGCGCGTGGCCCTGGCGGCGCGAGTTGGAGACGAAGATGTCCGACCGCCCGTCGGCGTCCCAGTCTCCGATCGCAATGCCCATCCCCGCGCCGGGGTCTGCGACGCCCGCGGCGGCCGCCCGCTCCTCGAAACGGAACCCGAGGCCGGCCGGGTCCGCGGCGGCTCCTCCGGGCCACGACACGTTCTCGTAGAGACGGTTCGGGTTCGTGTCGTTCGCGAGGTGGACGTCGAGGTCGCCGTCTCGCTCGAAGTCGGCCAGGACGACGCCGAGGCCGTAGCCGAGACGCACGACCTCGAGCCCGGCCTCCCGCCCCACCTCGCGAAATTCGCGGTCGCCCTCGTTCAGGAACAGGAGGTCCCGGCGGCCCGCGTAGGTGTTCGGGAAGCCCTGTGTCGCCTCCGGAATGCGCGTCGCCTCGTCGACGTAGCCGCTGACGACGAGGTCGGGCCGTCCGTCGCGGTCGATGTCACCCGCAGCGGCGCCCGTGTGCCAGCCGAACACGCGGACGGCGGCATCCTCGTCCGCCTCCGTGAGCTCCTCGCCGTCGTTCCAGAGCAGCGTGCTGCGATCGGCGCCCGTGACGTACAGGTCGGTGTGGCCGTCGTCATCGAGGTCGGCAGCGACGCACCCCTGGCCCCGGAGGGCGACGCCGGCGCCCGTCTCCTCGGTCACGTCCGTGAACCGGCCCTCGCGGTTTCGGAAGAGCCGCGTCGTCGGAAGCCCGCCGCGCGCCTCCCACTCGTCCTGCTCGTTGCGGGAGTGGCCGTTCACGACGAAGAGGTCGAGCCAGCCGTCGCCGTCGTAGTCGAGCCAGCAGAGCCCGCCGCCGGTCATCGCGGGCGCATCCGCGGACACCTCCCACCGGAAGGCGCCGTGCCGGAACCGGAGCCCCGCCTCCGCAGCGACGTCGACGAACGAGAGGTTCCCGGGCTGAGCCGCGGGCCCGGACGAGGACTGGCTACCGCACGCGGTGAGCGAAGAGGCGAGCGCGACCGCCGCCGCGGCCAGGATCAAGCCGCGAGGACGCGACTTCAGACACCTCCGCGCGCGGCGCGCCGCCGCTTCGAGAGGGCGTCCACCAGGACGGCACCGAGAAGCACGAGGCCGGTGATGACGAACTTCGTTCCCGACGCGAGCCCCATCAGGTCCATGCCGTTCTGGATCGAGGCGATCACGAGCGCGCCGAGGAGCGCTGCGATCACGCGGCCCGTGCCACCGAAGAGGCTCGTGCCGCCGATCACCGCGGCGGCGATGACGAGGAGGAGCAGGTTGCCGCCGCCGGTGTTGGTGGCGACCGACCGGAGACGGGACGCGAGCATGATCCCTCCGACGCCGGCCATGAAGCCGCTGATCATGAAGACCGCGATCCGGACACGGTCAACGTCGATTCCAGCCCGTCGCGCCGCCTCCGCGCTCCCTCCGACCGCATAGACGTGACGCCCGAAGCGCGTCCGGCTGGCGATGAAAGACCAGAACAGCAGAAAGACTCCGAGGATGACGATCACCTGCGGCACTCCGCGGTCCTGGTTCAGGTACCAGACGGCTGCGAAGGTCACGACCGCGAGGCCGAGCGTCTGCAGCACGACCAGCACCGTCGGCTTCCCCACCAGGCCCTCCGCCCGGCGTGCGAGCGCCATTCGCAGCTGAAGCGCGGCGTATGCCACGACCACGACCACGGCCAGGACCCATCCCCAGAGCTCGCTCAGAAAGTCGTTTGCGATCCCGACCACGGTGTCGTCCTGAATCCGGATCGTCCCGGCCGTCGAGTACTGCGTCGTGAGGATGAGGACGACGCCGGACCAGATCAGGAAGCCGGCCAGCGTCACGACGAACGACGGCACGCCGGCCTTCGTGATC
>DATFOC010000120.1:0-3563 GCA_035265935.1 Gaiellaceae bacterium | reverse complement strand
TTTTTATGGCAAACGGAACCGTCAAGTGGTTCAACGACAGCAAGGGCTACGGCTTCATCACTCCCGATGAAGGCGCTAAGGACCTGTTCGTGCATCACAGCAGCATCGCCGGCGAGGGCTTCAAGTCGCTCCCGGAGGGCGCACGAGTCTCCTACGAGCAGCGCGAGGGCTCGAAGGGGCCCGAGGCGACTGACGTGACCCAGGTCGCGTAGTTCGCGAGCCGGCCGCGGCATTGCGCCGCGGCCGGTCTCTTCTAGGGAATGAGGGCCATGAGCGAGAACGGCGACAAAATCGAGTTGGAGGGCGAGGTCATCGAAGCCCTACGGGGCCGGATGTTCCGCATTCAGCTGGACAACGGGCACCAGACGCTGGGCTACCTCGCCGGGCGGCTGAAGCGATACAGGATTCGCGTCATGCTCGGCGACCGCGTACGGATCGAGCTCTCTGCGTACGACCTGAACCGCGGCCGCATCGTCTACCGTCTTGGCTAGCGCGGACGCCATGGGGCGCGGGACCATGCTGTGGTTCAACGAGGTGAAGGACCTGGGCGCGCTACAGACCGACGACGGCATCCGGATCGAGGTGCCAGGTGAAGCGTTTTCGAACGGCGAGAGGCCGCGCGGCCGCTGCGCTGGACTGGAGATCGAGTTCCAGGTGCTGACGGACCAGATCAGCGGCATTGCCTTCGTGCCGGTCGTACCGCCCCGGCGAGCACGAATGCGCCGCCGCAGCTAGACGACGACGACGACCGCGGAGCTCGTACTCAGCCCGCAAGGATCTTCTCGAAGCGCTCCGCGTCGTCGAACGGCCCGATCACCGCGAGCTTCAGACCGTTCTGGCCGATCACGTCCTGCGCGACTCGCTGGACGTCCTCGATGGTGACCGCGTCGATCCCGGCCAGCACATCCTCCGGTTCCTCGACCTCGCCCTCGAGCACCTCCCGTCGGAGCCCGAACATGATCATCCCGTGCGGGCTCTCGGTCGTGAGAACGAAACGCCCCTTGGCAACATTCTTCGACTTCTCGAGCTCATCGGCGGGCACCGGCTCGGCGGCGATCTTCTTCAGCTCGCGCGCGATCGTCTCGATCGCCTCGTCGATGCGGTTGATGTCGACGCCGGCCTGGGAGTAGAGCGTCCCCGTGTCGGTGTAGGAGTGGTTCGTCGCGAAGACGTAGTACGCGAGCCCGCGTCGCTCTCGCACCTCCGTGAAGAGCCGGGAGGACATCCCGGTCCCGAGGACGACCCCGAGCAGCTGCAGCGCATACCGGTCCGGATGGGTCAGGCGATAGCTCGGCACGCCCATCGCGATGTGTGCCTGGTCAGACTCCTTCGAGTGGATTCGCACGCTCGGTCCCGCGCCGTTCGAGTCCGGAAGCGGGTCGGCCCCGCCCGGGTCGCCCGACTCCACTTCGCCGAGCATCTCCTCGACCTCCTGCCGGATCCCCTCGTCGAAGTTGCCGGCGAACCCGACGACCATCTTCGGGCCCGTGTACCAGCGGTCGACGTACTCGAGGAATGTGTCGCGTGTCGCGGCCCGCACGGTCTCCTTGCGTCCGATGATGTCCCAGCCGAGCGGCGTGTCGCCGTACAGGAGCTGGTGGTAGACGCCGCCGATGTAGTCCCGCGGCGTGTCGAAGTACATGTTCATCTCCTCGACGATCACGCCCTTCTCGCGCTCGATCTCCTCGGAGTCGAACTTCGAGTGGCGGAGCATGTCGACGAGGACGTCGAACGCGCGGCCCCGGTGCTCGGCCGCGCACTTGACGTAGTAGCCCGTGTACTCCTTGCCGGTGAAGGCGTTGAACTCGGCGCCGATCCCGTCGAGCTCGTTCCCGATGATCTGCGCCGTGGGCCGGCTCTCGGTTCCCTTGAAGAACATGTGCTCGGCGAAGTGCGCGATCCCGCTCGTCGCGGGAGTCTCGTAGCGGGACCCGGCCGCGAGCATGATGAAGCAGGCGACCGACTGAACTTGCGGCATCGGCGCGGACAGGAGCCGCAACCCGTTCGGCAGCAGTTCTCGCTGGAAGACGGCCATCAGGCAGTGACCTCCGGTGCCAGCCACCCACGCCACTCCGCCGGGATCTCCACGCTTGCTCCTCTCTCGTAGTGGTAGCCGACAAGGACGCTCTTGCCCTCCCCCGCAACGCGGCCGTCGGCGCGAATCTCGTACTCCAGGTCGAAGCTCTTGGTTCCCACCCGCGAGGCGCGGACACCCACCTCGACCTCCTCGCCGAACGCGATCGGCGACCGGAAGTCGACCTCAATTCGGGCGAGGATCAGGCTTTGCTGCGGGTTGTCACCGGCGCCGAGGGACGACAGGAACGCGATGCGGGCGGACTCGATGTACGTGAGGAACACGGCGTTGTTGACGTGTCCCATTCCGTCGAGGTCCCGGAAGCGCACGGTGTCGCGGTACACGAACGGGAAGCCGTCCACCGGCGGCATGGTATAGACGCCTCGATGCTCGGCGAACACACGCGGAAGGCGATCTGGGCGCAGCCGGAATGGCTCAGGCAGGTGCCGACCGACCAGCTTCTCCCCGGCTCGAAGATCGTCTTCACCGGGTGTGGGACCTCGTTCCACGCGGCTCAGACCGGAGGCAATGCAGTCCAGGCGCTCGAGCTTGTCCTGCGGCCCGAGCAGGAGGCCGAGGTGCTCGTCGCGATCAGCCACGAAGGGACGACGAAGCTGACCCTGGAGGCGGTTCAAGCTTGGGAGGGCGAGAAGTGGGTCGTCACCGGCAAACCTGAGAGCCCGATTGCGGCCGCCTGCGAGCACGTGGTCGTGGCGGCGCCGGAGATCGAGAAGAGCTGGTGCCACACGGCGAGCTACACCTCCGGGGTCGCCGCGCTCGCGGCGCTTCGCGGCCGCGACATCTCGGAGCTTCCGGAGGCTGTCGAGGAGGAGCTCGAGCGACCAGCGCTCGCGACCGACCACGAGCGCTACCTGGTCGCCGGAGCCGGCAGCGCCTGGCCGACGGCGCAGGAGGCGGCGCTCAAGCTCCGCGAGGGCGCGTTCGTCGCGGCCGAGGCGCACCACACCGAGCAGCTCCTCCACGGACACCTGGCGGGTATCGACGAAACGGTGCGCTGCTTCGTGCTCGAGGGCGAGGGGCGGGCCGCCGAGCGGGCGCGCGAAGCGCTCGCCGCGCTCCGCGAGCTCGGCTGCGACGCGGAGTTCGTCCCCACGCGCCACCCAGTGGTGGACATCGTCCGCTTCCAGCTTCTCACGCTCGCGCTCGCCGAGAGGCGGGGCGTCAACCCGGACCGCATCCGCACCGACGACCCGCGCTGGAAGCGGGCTCGGGCCGCGTACGACTAACGGTCCTCGAGCCGGTAGACGAAGCGGACCGCCTGCCAGAGGTCGTCGATCGCCGCGCTCTTGTTGTCGACGAGGCCCGCGTCGAGCCCGATTCGCTGCACGGTGTCGAAGTCGAGGTCGGTCTCGATCTTCGAGGCCTTCTTCGGCCAGGCGACCCAGAGGCCGTCGGGCGGGCGCATCGTCGCCTTCAGCGCGGGGAACCGCCGCTCCAGCTCCTCGCGTCTCGTCGTGAAGAAGACGAC
>DATFOC010000119.1:0-27741 GCA_035265935.1 Gaiellaceae bacterium | reverse complement strand
AGACGGCGCTCCTGCACCGGCTCAGCTTCCCCGTTTTCGCCGACCTCGAACGCGACGGCGAACTTGCGGCCCGTGACCTCGTAGAGCGCATCGACGAGCAGCGTCGCGTTCTTGGGCTCTTCGGCGAGCTGCCGGTGGAAGGAGGCGGCGACCGGGAACTCGACGGTGAGCGTGTCGCCGGCGATCCCCGCGGGCTGCGCCTCACGCAGCACAGACGCCGTCGGCACCGAGCGCTCCTCGACGGCCGGGATCACCGAGCGCTGCCAGGCCGCCTTCAGCTGGTCGAGCTCGAGCGGCGGCGGCGCAGGCGCATCCGGCGCCGGGGCGGGAACCTCCGCCTCCGCGACGGCGACCATCGCCGGTCCGCGCTGCTCGAGCTGCTCGATCCGGAAGGCCAGCGACTCACGGTCGAGGTCGGCCCCGGGTCGGGTGACCTTGATCAACGCAAGCTCGAGCGGCAGCCGGGGATCGCCGCCCTGGCGCATGTGGTCCACCGCCACGGCAAGCAGGTCGCAGAGCCGGATCACGGTCGGGCCGGGGAGCTGGTTTGCCTGAGCCAGCAGCCGCTCCCGGGTCTCTTCGGTGACCGGCAGCGAATCCGGTACCTCGCCCATGTGCTGGACGAGCAGCAGGTGGCGAAGATGCTCGAGGAGGTCGGTCACGAGCCGGCCGAGGTCCTGACCCTGCTCGGCGAGCTCCTCGAGGAACTGCAGCGCGCCGGCCGTGTCCTTGTCGACCACGAGGTCGCAGAGTCGGAAGAGCGCCTCCTCCTCGACGGCGCCGAGGAGCTGGAGGACGGCCTGGACGGTCACCTGGTTGCCGGTCGCCGCCGCCAGCTGGTCGAGTGTCGACTCGGCGTCCCGGTATGCGCCCCGTGCAGCTCGCGCGACCAGCGCGAGCGCCGCGTCCGGTGCTTCGATGCCCTCGGCGTCCGCGATCCGTCGGAGCTTCCGGATCAGGTCAGGGAGCCGCGGCCGCGAGAAGACGAACGTCTGGCACCGCGACCGGACGGTCGGGAGCATCTTCGAGACGTCGGTGGTGCAGAAGACGAAGACGAGGTGAGGCGGAGGCTCCTCGATCAGCTTCAGGAGCGCGTTGAAGGCAGCGTCCGTGAGCTGGTGCGCCTCGTCGAGGATGTAGACCTTGTAGCGGCCCTCGACCGGCTGGAGCACGACGCGCTCGCGGATCTCCCGGATGTCGTCGATCCCGCGCTGCGAGGCGGCGTCCATCTCGATCACATCCAACGAAGTCCCGTTCGCGATCGCGACGCACGAGTGGCAGGTGCCGTCGGGCGTCGTCGTCGGGCCCTGTGCGCAGTTGAGCGCCTTGGCGAGGATCCTCGCAAGCGATGTCTTCCCGGTCCCGCGCGGCCCGGCGAAGAGGTACGCCTGCCGGATCTGCTCGGTCTCGATCGCATTCCGAAGCGTGCGTACGACGGCTTCTTGGCCGACTACCTCGTCGAAGCTCTGCGGGCGATATTTCCTGTAGAGAGCGGTCACAGACGACTCACCCCGATTAGATCAGACGCGCCCTCTGGAAAGTCCATCAGCCGCACCGGGAAAGCCGGTACGGCCTCGGGCGGCATCGCCTAGTCGATGCCTTAGCCCGGCCACGCACCCTCCGTCGTTGGCACGTACCGAGCCGGTGCAGCCGGGGGCGGGCTCGAGCCAGGCTGTCCGCGGCACCTGCGAGGCACTCCTTAGCGCTGCTTCCTCCCGGACCTGACGCGGTTCGAAGACTCGCAGTGCGCGGGACCTGACCGTCAACGCTCGCACCCGAAGCCCGTGTCTCGGACGCGACCCCCTCGGGAGGGGATTCAGCCCCGCTGGAGCGGATTGCGGGTTCAGGGAACCGCTAGCTCCCCACCTAGCGCGGCCGGGCGAGAACATGGTAGCTGGGCCTACGCCGAGATCGGAGACTCGCCGGCGGGTGTCCCGTGCGTGAGCACGCCGTTGAGCTGGGCCCAACGGCCGGCCTCCGTACGGTTGGAGACGCCGAGCTTGCGATAGATGTTGGAGAGGTGGAACTTGACCGTCTGCTCGGTCACCCAAAGCATGCGGGCAAGCTGGGAGTTCGAGTGCCCCTCCGCGACCAACCGAAGGATTTCGAGCTCGCGACGCGTCAGGCCCCCGGGGCGCTTTGCGGTGTGCGGAGCAACCGAGACGGGCGCCTTGCCGGTCGGCCGCGGGCCGCCTGCGAGATAGACGGAGTGGTCAAACGCCTGGTGCACGGCGGCTGCAACGTCGTCCGGATGCGCGGTCTTCACGACGTAAGCCGCTGCGCCGGCTGCGAGCGCGGCGTCAATGTGCGCCGTGCCGTGGTGGGCGGAGAGCACGATCGAACGGAGCGCAGGCGCGAGCGTTTTCGCGCGGCTCATGACTTCGAAGCCATCGGGCTCGCCGGGCTGGGAGTCGAGCTCCAGGATCAGCAGCTGCGGGTGCGAGCGCTCGATCGTCGCCAGGGCGTCGTCGGAGGAGGTCGTCTTGAGCACGACGTTGGCGCCGATCCGCTCCAGGACCATCTCGATCGCGTCGAGCCAGATCGGGTGAGGATCCAGGACGACCACATCGAAGGGTTCAAGCGTTCTCTTCACGTCCATAGCCGCGGGTAGGACTCTAAGAAGCTATAGGCGAGGACTAGCCATTGTGCAAGGGGTGCCGGCGATGTTGCGGGCACGCGGCTCGCCCTCCACAAACCGATGACCTCCACTTCCGGCTAGGACGGCCCTTCAGCTCTGGACTAGGCAGGGGCTCGAATCGGCCGTAAGGTGCCGGCATGCCCTCTTTGCCGGCATCGAGGAGGGCCGTCCGGCTTCTCCTGGCCGACGATCATCGGCTCTTCGCGCAGTCGCTGATGGCCGTGCTGTCGGAGGACGAGCGGGTCGAGGTCGTCGGCATCGCCGCAAACGGCCAGGAGGCCGTCGAGCTCGCGGCCGAGCTCGAGCCCGACGTGATTCTCATGGACGTGAAGATGCCCGTGATGGACGGCCTGGCGGCGACACGGAAGATCCGCGAGACAGGACTCCCCGTCCAGATCCTCCTACTCACTGGGACGGAGACACCGGTCGGCGCAGAGGATGCAGCCGAGGCCGGCGCGAACGCGTTCCTGCGAAAGGAGAGTGGGGTCGATGAGCTCCGCCACGTCTTCTTCGAAGTCGCGTCGCTCGCCGCGGTGCTCGGCATCGCCGCGCGCTAAGCGTCGCTCGGCGCCAGCGCGCGCAGCCTCGGGCAGCAGGGCTCGACGGTGCCGGGCGGGGGTCGCCGACCGCTGGGAACACTCCCGAGTCTCCGTTGAGGAGATGCGATGAGGAACGAGATCTTGCGGTTCGCTACTGTGGCTTTCCGGGGCGTGTAGCTCAGCGGGAGAGCGCCCGCTTCACACGCGGGAGGTCACTGGTTCGATCCCAGTCACGCCCATAGGGGGAATCGCTTGGCCAGTCGCGTTCGGCATGGTTGAGCGAGACAGGTGTGCCAGGCATGCCGGGAGCACTCGTCTGGCGCCTACCTCGGATTTTTCGCCAGCCTGGCAACACAGCCTGCCTGGCCGAAACGGCCATCTAGTCACGCGACGCTTCCGCCAATCGCATCAACCCAGGGCTCGAGAGTTCGACCGCGCCCAGGGTTCGCGGAAGCGCTCGGCGGCCCGGCGTACGCCGGCTCGACCACCAGCCCCATCAACGGCTCACCGTCCGAGTCTTCGCTGAGCCGCGTATCGACGGCGCGGAGCGTCTTTCCTGCGCCCCTCGGCGGCGTTATCTCAAACGCGAAGTGCTGTTGGCACTAGCAGTGGTTCTGCGGAGTGCTTTCCCGACAGGATCTGCGACGTCTAGTCCCGTTGCTCTAGGCCTCCCCGCCACGCGCTGTTCGGCTTTTCTCGCGAAAGCGTTGGCGCGCGATCACTTGGAGGTGCTCCGGGAGCTTGTCGATCTCGAATCCGAGGGGGCTCGACGCGGCTGCTTCGACGAGCTCATCGTCGAGGGCCAGCTGCGCTCGCTCTCGGATGAAGTCGACGAGACGGGTCCATTCGTGCGCGAAATTCTCGGGCTCGGGGTCAATTGTTGGTTGACGTCCCCGATACGACGCCGTCTCCGCTACCCGTTCCGCCGTCGCAGCGCGCGCAGCTTCAAGTCCTTCCACGGCGACGAGCAGCTGCGCGATCGCTTCGGCCGCACGGTCTGCGGCATCGTCCCGCGCATCGACTGCCTCGAGCAACTTCGCTTGGGCCTCGGCCTCGAGTGCCAGAGCAAGGTCCTGTCGACGCTGTTCGAGCCGCGCCGCGTAGTCGTCCGCCGCCTGGCGTGCGCTCGCCAGGCGCCCGGCAAGCTCGTTGCGGTGCCCCTCGAGATCATCGAGCGCGGCCTCGACGGTGTCAGTTTGCTTGCGTGCATCTCGCAGCGCTCGCTCAAGCGTCGCGATCTCCCGCTCAAGGTTCATTTCGTTCGCCATTGCAATAGGGAGCTCGCATAGGAAGTTACCCCGTCTGGGTTGCCCCGGACCCCCGAGCCGTCACGGCGGCGCTCGATTCGGCTAGCCGGAGGCGCGTGATTGCCATCCAAGACGATGGTGCAGATCAAGCCGCGGCCCTGATCATCGAAGACATCGCCCGAGGGCCAGCAGCGAATAGGACGGTTGGCTGACTACGGTCGCGGCCGTGACGTGGCTCACGGCACTCGGCATCGTCGCCGGCCTCTTGGTGCTTCTCGTCTGGACTCAGCGGCGGCAGGCTGTGAAGTCAACGTCTCCCCGGGCGGCGGCCTCGATTGCGGTCGCCGGCGTGGCCATCCTCATCGCCTGCTCTCTGCTGCCACCCACACGCATGCTCTCCAATTCCGAACAGGGCGACATCAAGCATTACTACGGCTACGCAAAGCTCACGCTTGACGACCAACTGGCAATCGTGGCGGCGACCGGGCTCGCACTCGCGCTGCCGTTTGCGCTCGTCGCCCCGCGCGGCGTCGGCCACGTCGGCTGGCTGCTTGTACGGCGCCCGCTCCACATCGAGAGTCTGGGCGGCTCGATCCTGCTCGCAGCGCACCGGCTCGGCGTTTACGAGCCGACGATCTACATCAGCGTCGGCGCCTCGTGGGACCTCGCGGGGCCGGCCGCGAGAGCCGTCGCGATCGTCGGCTCGCTGGCCGAGGGGGCCGCGCTGATCGCTGTGTGGGTCATCTTGCACGCACCGTGACCCGGTGCATGCCTCAGCGCAAGAAAAGGGCGATCAGCAGGAGTGTTCGATCCCGGTCACGTCCAAGTCTCATTGCGAAAACGAAGCCACGTTCCGGTTTTCGCACGTGGCCGACCTGACTTGTAGCCCCGTCCTTCAGGGAGTAGGGTCGGCCCGTCGTCGGAAAAAGGGGGACCGATGCGTTCCATGGGCTTGCTGACCGCGCTCGTCGCGGCGGCTGCACTCATCTGCGGGATACCTGCGGCCGCAGACGTAGGAAGCGGCTCCGGGCCGCCCACCGCAATCGGCACCGGCGGCGCTGCCGCGTCGGTCGAGACGCTCGCCACCGAGGCCGCGGTGGGCATCCTCCGCCGCGGCGGGAACGCTGTGGATGCAGCCGTCGCGTCGGCAGCAGTCCTCGGAGTCACCGAGCCGTTCTCTTGCGGAATCGGCGGCGGGGGCTTCATGGTCATCCGCACCGCCGGCGGCCGGGTCACGACGATCGACGGACGGGAGACGGCGCCGATGGCGATGCACCCGACGTCGCTGTGGGAGAACGGCAGCCCCTTGCCCTTCAACGACGCGCGCTACAGCGGTCTCTCGGTCGGCGTGCCTGGCACGGTGGAGACGTGGGCCAACGCTCTCGAGAACTACGGCACGATGTCGCTGGCCGAGGTCTTCGCCCCGGCGATTCACGTCGCGCGTCACGGATACGTCATCGACCAGGTGTGGTTCGACCAGGTGAACGCGAACCGCGACTGGTTCGACGACATCCCGGCGAGCGCGGCGTTGTTCCTCGATCCGGACGGAACTGCTCGAGACGTCGGGACCGTGTTCACGAATCCCGCGCTCGCGAAGACGTACGAGCGCATTGCGCATCTTGGCGAGAAGGGGTTCTATCGCGGAGCCGTGGCCGACGCGCTGGTCCAGACCGTTCGGCACCCGGTCGTCAGCCCGTCGGCGAACCACGTCTGGCGTTCCGGCGTGATGAAGATGCGCGATCTGCACACGTACGCGGCGCCGGAGCGGGCTCCGACCCACGTCAACTACCGGGGCCTCGACGTTTACTCGATGGGCCCGCCGTCGAGCGGCGGCTCGACCGTCGGGGAGGCGCTGAACATCCTCGAGGGCTACAACCTCGCGTCGATGACGAGGGAGGCCGCCCTGCACTACTACCTCGAGGCCTCGCGCTACTCCTTCGCGGACCGCAACGCGTACCTCGCCGATCCGACCTACTTCGACGTGCCTCTCGCCGGGCTGCTCTCGGACGAGTACGCGGCGACCCGGCGCGCGCTGATCACGGCGACCGCGGCGCCCGGGCCTGTCCCGCCCGGTGATCCGTACCCGTTCGAGGGCGGGGAGAGGACCACCCATCTGACGACGTCGGACAAGTCCGGAAACGTCGTCTCGTACACGTTCACGATCGAATCGACCGGCGGCGCGGGACTCGTCGTCCCGGGCTACGGGTTCCTGCTCAACAACGAGTTGACGGACTTCAATATCGACTCGACGACGCATCCGAACCGCGTCGAGGGCGGCAAGCGCCCCAGGAGCTCGATGGCACCGACAATCGTCACCAGCGGCGGTCGGCCCTTCCTCGCTCTCGGTTCACCGGGCGGCGCGACGATCATCACGACCGTGCTTCAGATGCTCCTCGATCGCGTCGATCTCGGCATGACGCTTCCGCAGGCGATCGCCGATCCGCGCGCGAGCCAGCGGAACGCTGTCAACACCGGCGCGGAGCCCACGTTCCTGGCGACTCCGGAGCGCGCGGCACTGGAGGGTCGCGGCCACCATTTCGTGAACGCCGGTGAAATTGGCGCCGCGACCGGCATCGAGTTCCTCGCGGGCGGCGGAGTGCTCGCCGCCGCGGAGCCAGTCCGTCGAGGGGGCGGAAGCGCGATGACGGAGCTGCCATAGGAGGGTTGACACGTCCGACGGGCCGAGGCGCCTGCTGCGGTAGGTTCCCGCCGTGCTCCTCGGGCTGACGACCGACCAGAAGCTCGGCCTCGCCGGGACTGCGGCGGTCTTCATCGGCTTCGCGCTCGTGACGGCGCTGCTGATCCCGCGGTACCGACCCGACTTTCCGGGCCGCAAGGGCATCGGCCTCTTCATCGTGGTGACGTTACTGCTCACCGTGGCGATGCTCGGCGCCGTCGTCGTCTTCGCAGCCGAGGACGAAGGCGCCGAGGCGGCCGGCCATGTCGAAACTGAGCTGACCGACACCGAGACCGGCCCCACGGAGACAGAGACGGGGCCGGCCGAGACCGAGACGGGGCAGACGGAGACGACGAGGACGGCGACGACGACCGAGGAGGAAGCGCAGGCGGGGGATCCGGCCGCCGGGAAGGCGCTCTTCGCATCGAATGGCTGCGCCGGCTGCCACACGTTCGAGGCGGCGGGGAGCACGGGGGCGGTCGGCCCGAACCTCGACGAGGCGCTCGAGGGCAAGGACGCCGAATTCGTCCACCAGTCCATCGTCGAGCCGAACGCGGAGGTGGCCGAGGGCTACAACGCCGGCGTCATGCCGTCGTTCCAGCAGCTCTCAGAGGATCAGGTGAACGATCTGGTCGCGTTCCTGACGCAGAGCTAGTCGAGCGGGGGACTGGGAAAAGGCGCGAGCATCCCCACGGAGGGGGATGCTCGACACAGCGGAGAGGGCGGGATTTGAACCCGCGACGGACCTTTCAGCCCGTACGCGATTTCCAGTCGCGCTCCTTAGACCGCTCGGACACCTCTCCGAGGTGGAACAGGGTAGAGGCAGCGCAGCGAAGGGGGAGGGATTTGAACCCTCGAGAGGCTTGCACCTCTAACGGTTTTCGAGGCCCGGCCGCGCGCAGGTCGGCTGAAGTCATGCCCGGTCAGCTCAGATGGGCAAGAGTTCGGGCAGAAAATTCGGCGACCGGAATCGACTCTTAATCGGTTGGTCCCTGCTCGAGTCCAGGCGGGCCCACTAGAACCTCCCTGCCGAAGCGGATCTGCGCGGTTACGCAGGTCAGGCGTGTTGGGCAGGCCGTGAAAGGCCGGTTAGATAATCGCCGAGAAGCAGGGACTTTCCGATAGAGTTGACGTGAGTTAGTTAGCCCTCGGCAACCGGGCGGCGGCCGCTCCTGCGGGCAGGGGGAGCCCGACGTGGAAGGAGGGTACACCGGCCGCAGCGCACACGTCTTTCCGGCGCCACTTTGGCAGCCGAAGCTCCTTACCAAAGGGTCCAAACTGCCGCTCGGCGCCCGAAGCCGGGACGCCAAGCGTCCGCAACCTGTGCGATGTCTCTGGTTGCTACCACCGCTGCGACTGCGATCGCGGCAGCCTCCGCGGCCGCCGCCGTTGGAACCTTCTTCGTCTATTTCTACTTCGTCCACCGATCGGAGGCGCACGCGGCTCGAGAAGAGGCGATGGATCTCGCGGAGACGCGTGGTGCGGTCATCGACGATCTCCGGAGGCGCCTGAGAGTTCTCGAGCGGCAGCTTGAGGAGACGACACGAGCCTCGGAGACGCGCCAAAACGAGCTCCAAGCGGCGGTTCAGAAGACAGAAGCTGAAGCGCGTGAAAATGCGTACCGGATACAACAGTTTTATGCGACTTCGCTCGCCGACCTCCTGGGCAGTGTTCAGGCGGACCTCGAGCGAGACCCGCCGAATGTCGAGAACGCGCTCGCGCGCGTTCGCCACCTGCTTAACGGCGAGCGACCGGCGGCGTGATCGGCGGGCCACCTTCCCCGGACCTCGCCGGTCTGGAGTTGCTGCCGGCTGGGAGCGGCCTGTCCAAGCCACGTCCGCCACGTATCCGTTCTTCTGCCCGGGGCTGCGGCGAAACGAGCCCGGCGTATGGCTTTCCTCACAGTCTCGCCGGCCCGGTTTGTGCTGCGACAGGGCGGGCAGGGCCCGACTAATCGAGAGGGAGGGGTTCCCATGGCACCATCAGCTAAGGGCGAGCGCGTCGGCGCTGAGGTCGAAGAGAAGCTCGTCAAGCACATCGATGAGGCTTACGCGATGGAGCAGAACGTGCTGCGGATGCTCGACGGCATGATTTCCAGCACCGAGGATGCCGAAATGCGACGCGAACTCGAACAGCACAAGCGGGTGACCGAACAGCAGGCCGAGCGTCTAGAGAAGCGTCTCGAAGCGCACGACGCCGCGCCTTCGGTGATCAAGGAGGCCGGCGGCATTCTCGGGGCTCTGATGAAGGGTGCGGTCGACGTGGCGCGGTCCGACAAGGCGGGACGCAACGCCCGCGACGGGTTTGCGACCGAGCACATGGAGATCGCCAGCTACGAGCTGCTGGAGCGCGTGGCAAAGCGCGCTGGCGATTCGGAGACGGCAGCGGTCGCTCGCCAAAACCGCAAGGAGGAGCGTGAGATGGCACGCAAGATCTCCGCCAACTGGGACAGGGTCGTGGAGTTGACGCTGTCGGACAAGTAGCCGGATGCCTCGTGCAGCTGCTGCATAGCGCCAATGGCTCTCTACGAACTGCTCCTCCTCGGCCAGGGCCGACCTGAGCTCAGGCTCACCGACTGCGTCCTCGCCGTCGGCGATCTCGTCGAGGTCGGCGGGCAGGCGTGGCGAGTCGAGCGCACGTCCCCGCCGAGCGGCGAGGACGTCGAGCTTCGCTACGTCGTGATCCTCGAAGCTAAGGCGCCGCGTGGCGAAGCTCGACAGGCACGGCGCCGAGCCCGCGAGATCAAAGCCGACCTCGCCGACCCTCGGGATAAATCAGGAGTGCTCCGCGACGCAGCAAGCCGGGTCAGAGCCCAAGCCCGGCGGGTCGGCAATCAGGCAGATCGCTCGCCTCATCCTGGCACCGGGTAGGCGAAAGCCATCCGGGCCGTCCTCGTTTGAGTTCGTGGTCGCCCGCTCAGGCACGCTGGTCGTCTTCTCTGCATAGATCGCAGACGGGCTAGGCGGCCTTTCACGTGAGCACCGCGACCGGCTTCCCCGTCCGGCCGTCGTCAAGTCGGTATCGAATGACTCTCAGCGTTGTGGCCGAGTGGGATGCTGTCGCCCGCTGCCGACGATACGCCGGGGGCGCGCCGCATAGTCGTCGCGTCGGCGGTCCGGTTTTCGTGTCCGAGCTGAAGGCGGGGCCATCGGCCTCCTTCCTCTCCGGCTGCGACCGAGTGGCATCGTGGACGGTAAGCAATAGCGCGGCAAAGGCGTATCGCGGTTACGATGGACGCAAGCCGAGGCGCGACCCCGTACGTGCTCTCTTGAGAGGCCATTCCCCGGTGTTACGACCAGCCACTGGAGGAAGGACCATTTTTGGAGCAGGGGGAGTTTTACGATGCGGCGCTTGGCGCCCGAACGCAGAGTCTGTTTCGCGACGTCAACGAGCGCGTGAAAGAAATCAACGGTGCCTTCGCTGACTACGTGCCGCTTGGCGACTGGGTGTGCGAATGCGCCAACGACGCATGTACGCAGCGGGTTGCGCTGACCTCCGCGGACTACGAGGTAGTCAGGGCCGATCCGAAGCGTTTTCTTGTCGCCCCGGGCGACGGCCACGTGTTCGAGGAGATCGAGGCAGTGGTGGAGCGAAATGAGCGCTTTTGGGTCGTTGAGAAGGAGGGACAGGCTGGCGAGTTGGCCGCGAGGGTCGACCCTCGTCGTGTAGGGCTTCGCGGGAGCGAGGCCGCGGCGGCGGCCGTCTAAGACTGGCGGATGGCGGACTTGACCGCGTTTTGCTCCTTTTGTGTTCGCGGAAGATGGAGCAGATGACAGCTGAGGGGAAGACGCCCGCTGAGCGGAAGGCGCTCAACGAGGGAGTATTTCGCCGGGCGAATGAGAAGCTCGAGCGTGCTGCGCAGGACCTCGACCTTGTAGATGACGCCTCCATGATCCCATTCCTGTGTGAGTGCCCCAGGCAGGAGTGCAGGGAAGTGGTGTTGCTCACGCTCGGCGAGTACGAAAATGTCCGGGCGAACGGCAGGGGCGGCCTGGCAGCGTTGGGACACGAGGACGGCTCAATCGAGCGTGTCATGGAACGAAACAACCGATTCGTGATGACGGAGAAGTTCGGAGCGGCCGGCGACCTTCACGCAGAGGAGGACCCGCGCGGATGATGGACGAACGGACGAAGAAGGTCGCCCGAAACGAGGCCATGTACCGGGAGGTAAATGAGCGCATCGAGGACATAAACGACGCCTTTAGTGAGATGAGCGGCCAGTTCGCCGTAGTGTGCGAGTGCGGCGACCCCATGTGTGCCGAGCAGATCGCTATCTCGCGGGAGGCATACGAGCGGACGCGAGCGAACTCAGCTCAGTTCATCCTCAGGCCGGGGCATCAGGCTGCTGACGTCGAGGAGATCGTGGCGACGGAAGCCGAATACGTGGTCGTCGAAAAGCATGAGGGTGAACCAGCAGCTCTGGCCCAGAAGACCGACCCGCGTCATTGACGCCTGTCGGTCACCCAGCTGCCGAACCTAGAAGTGGCCTACTTCATGGCCCAATCGGCTCAAGGGTGCGGCTGATTCGGCCGTGACCTTGCGGTGCCCTGGCGCTTCGCTCGGGGTCCACCGGCGGCTCGTTGCGCCGCCCCGGTAACTCGCCCTGGCTCCTCCTCGCCGACCATTTCTTGCCGAATTGCCGCAACCGCCTGAAGTAGCGATATCTCGACTCTTCCGCGCGCCGCGTGGGCATAAACGCGCCATGGTCACCGTCCATCACGCCGGTCAGCTGTGGTGGCCAGATGTCGGCCTCCGGAAGCAGGACGCGATCGACTACTACGCCGCGATCGCGCCGGTGCTACTCCCCTACCTCCGCGACCGGCCGCTCACCCTCAAGCGGCACTACAACGGGCCGCGGAGTCCTTTCGAGTGGATCAAGGACGCGCCGCCAGAGCTGCCGGAGTGGATCCGGACGACCGACCAGCCAGCCAAGTCGCGCGGCGGCGCACGCGTCCGCTACGTCCTCGTCGACTCCGTCGACGCCCTCCTCTGGCTCGTTGATTTCGGCTGCATCGACTTCCACGTCTGGACGTCGCGGAGCGATCGGCCGGACCGCTCTGACTATGTGCTCTTCGATCTCGACCCAGCGGGCGTTCCATTCTCGGACGTCGTCGCCGCGGCGCTCCTTCTTCGCGACGCGCTGGCGGCACTCGGTCTGGAAGCGTTGGTCAAGACGACGGGCGCTAAGGGGCTCCATGTCCATGTTCCGATCGAGCGGCGACACACGCACGAGCAGGCGCGGCAGTTCGCCCAGATCCTCGCCGGTGCGCTGGTTCGAAGCTCCGGCGGGCTCGTGACGGGCGAGCGGTCACCCGAGCGCCGTCACGGGGTTTTCGTCGACACGAAGATGAACGGCCACGGCCAGCAGGTCGTCTCCGCGTACTCTCTCAGGCCATCGCCGGGCGCGCCGGTGGCGACACCGCTCGCGTGGACCGAACTCTCTGAACATCTCCATCCCGGCGAGTTCACCCCGTCCGTGGTCCTCGGTCGCGTCGAACGGCTCGGCGACTTGTTCACTCTGCCGCTGCGACGCCAGCGGCTCACCTTCAGGACACCGGGCGAGCCGCGCGGGCGCGGGAGCTGACCCCAGGCAATCCGCGACCGCGTTTGGGCCCACGAGTGGGCCACGGACCTTTCTTCATATCGCGCCGCCGGTGAGCCGGACACAATCCCCACGGCGTGCGGGCCACCTTTTCGGTTGGCGACCGCCCGCTTACCGCAGCTTCATTCCGAGCGTTCGATCAGTTCCACGCGATACGAATCCGGGTCTTGGACGAAACCAACCTCGAACCGCCTTCGCGGACACAGTAGGGCTCGCGCTCCCGCTCAATGCCCTGCTCGGCCAAGCGCGCGAGCGTTCGGTCCAGATCGTCGACCCCGCTCGCGATGTGCCCGTAACCCGTACCGAGGTCGTAATCACGGCCGTCGTGGTTGAAGGTCAGCTCCAGCTTTTCGCCTCGGCGGGGGGACTCCCGAAGGGGACCCCGATGGGTCGCTTCCCCAACAGCGCCGGCCGCAGCACCACCTGGGCCCGATGGCGCCCGGTTCGGAGTTCTCAACGGTGCCCCAAGAAGATCTCGATTAGCAGCCGAAACTGCGATGAGGCTCCGTCAACACTCCTCCCCCAGTCTAGGCCGCAGGCTCGAGGAACCGGAAGTAGACGGCGTAGCGGATTGCGCCGCCGCGATTGACACCACTCGAGTGCGGGAGCTGCGGGTGCATGACGACGACGTCGCCGGGGTCGAGCTCGAGCGGGTCGGGGCCGTGGCCGTCGAACGGCCAGATGAGCAGGCCGCCGTCGTCCGGGGTTGCGGGACTCAGCGCTACCCCCACGATTCGGATGTAGCCGCGCCCGTCCGCCCACTCGGGGACCTCGTCGACGTGCGGCGCGATCTCGTGCTCCTCATCGTCGGGTGGTTGCAGGACGATCTGCGGGTCGCACATCTCGCCGTCCCGTAGGTCGCCGGGGAGGTACGAGGCGAGCTCTACGACCGGCGGATCCCATTTCAGGTGTGGGAACCAGTCCGTCGACCAGAGCCACGATCCGAGCGTCTCGGCCGGCAGCCCGCGGTGCACAAGGTCGAGGTGGAGGTGCCGCAAGGCCGCTTGGACCGCGGGTTCTGGGACCGCGCTGGCGAGAACGGTGTAACCACGCTCCTGAATCGCGGCAGTGACGTCGTCTGTGGCGTGTGGGCCTTGTGTGTGCCTTATGTCTGGATCTTCACACAAGGGGTTGAAGAGAACCTTCGAGGGCAACCTCGTCTGCATGCACCGGCCGCAGCTGCACGAAACCGTCCTGGTCACGGGCGGGGCGGGATTCATCGGTTCCCACCTCGCAGACGAGCTGCTCTCGCACAGCTACCGCGTGCGGGCCTTCGACAGCCTCGTCGACCAGGTCCATTCGAACGGCGATCGGCCCGAGTACCTGGACCGGGAGGTCGAGCTCGTCTACGGCGACATTCGCGATCGCGAGGCTGTTGGCCGGGCGCTCGTCGGAGTGGATGCCGTCGTCCACTTCGCGGCGCGCGTCGGCGTCGGACAGAGCATGTACGAGATCGTCGACTACGCGGCCGCGAACACCCAGGGCACGGCCGTGCTGCTCGAGGCGATCCTCGACCACCCGATCCGGAAGCTGCTCGTGGCGTCGAGCATGAGCGTGTACGGCGAGGGCGCCTACGAGACCGTCGACGGAGAGGGGGTCGTCGTTGAGCGCAGCCCCGAGCAGCTCGGCGAGGGCATCTGGGACGTGCTGGACGACGGTGGACGGCCACTGCGTCCCGTTGCGACGCCGGAGACGAAGCAGCTGGCGCTGTCGTCGGTGTACGCGCTGACGAAGTACGACCAGGAGCGCCTCTGCCTGATGTTCGGTCGCGCCTACGAGATCCCCGCGGTCGCGCTGCGTTTCTTCAACACGTACGGCACCCGCCAGGCGCTATCCAATCCGTACACCGGCGTGCTGGCGATCTTCGCGTCGCGCCTGCTCAACGGGAAGCCGCCGCTCGTCTTCGAGGACGGTCGGCAGCTCCGGGACTTCGTCTCCGTCTCGGATGTCGTCCGTGCCTGCCGGCTCGCGCTCGAGCGCGACGAGGCGAACGGGCACGCCCTCAACATCGGGACGGGCCGCGGCGTCACGGTGCTCGAGGTCGCGGAGAAGCTCGCGCGCGTGCTGGATGTCGACGTCGATGCCGAGGTGGTCGGGAAGTTCCGCGCCGGCGACGTCCGCCACTGTTTCGCGGACGCGTCCCTTGCCCGCGAGCTCCTCGGGTTCACGGCGCGGGTGGAGCTCGAACAGGGGATGGCGGGGCTTGCCGAGTGGCTCGAGAGCCAGATCGCCGAAGACCACGTCGACGGCGCGGCCGCCGAGCTCGCGGTCCGCGGGTTGACGCGATGAATGCACGCACGCCCTACGTGCTGATCACCGGCGGCGCTGGCTTCGTCGGTACTAACCTCGCGGCGCGCTTCGTCGAGGAAGGCCGCCGCGTCCTCGTCTTCGACAGTCTCGCGCGTCCGGGCGTCGAGCGGAACCTGCGCTGGCTGAAGGCGGAATGCGGCCACCGGCTCGACCACGTGCTCGCCGACGTCCGAGATCGCGACGCGCTGCGAGCCGCAGTGCGCGGCGCCGAGGCTGTCTTCCATCTCGCCGCGCAGGTCGCAGTCACCACGAGCCTCGAGGCGCCGCTCGAGGACTTTGAAGTCAACGCTCAGGCCACGCTTATTCTGCTCGAGGAGCTGCGACGGCTGCCGAAGCCGCCGCCGCTGCTGTACACGTCCACCAACAAGGTCTACGGGACGCTTCCGGACGTCAGGCTCGTTCGGGAGGCGGAGCGATGGGAGCCCCTCGACCGGCGGCTCGGCGACGACGGGATCGGCGAGGACCGGGCGCTCGACTTCTGCACGCCCTACGGTTGCTCGAAGGGCGCCTCCGACCAATACGTCCTCGACTACGCCCACGTCTACGGACTGCCGACGGTCGTCTTCCGGATGAGCTGCATCTACGGCGCGCACCAGCACGGCAACGAGGATCAGGGGTGGGTGGCGCACTTCCTCCGCGCGGCGCGGGCGGCCGAGTCCGTCACCGTTTACGGCGACGGAGCGCAGGTCAGGGACATCCTGTACGTCGACGATCTCGTCGATGCGATGGTGCTCGCGCAGGTGGACATCGATCGGATCGCCGGGACGGCGTTCAACGTCGGCGGCGGGCCGACGAAGACCGTCAGCCTGCTCGAGCTGATCCAGATGATCGGCGAGCTCGAGGAGAAGCCACTCGAACCCACCTTTGCCGCAGAGCGCGAGGGCGACCAGCGCTGGTACGTCTCCGACACGTCCCGCCTGCGTCACGCTACGGGCTGGGACCCGGCGGTCGGCGTCGAGGAAGGTGTCGCGGCGCTCCACGAGTGGATGCTCGGCGCCGCTCGAGGCCTGTCTGCGGCGCGAGCGCGGTGACTACTGCAGTCCCGGTCGCGACTCGCATGCGGGCCGCGGTACTCGAGGCGCCGGGCCGGACGACGATCCGCGAGCTCGCGCCCCCCGAGCCCGAGCCTGGGCAGACGCTGGTTCGCATCGAGGGCTGCGGCGTATGCGCGTCGGATCTCCCGGTGTGGGAAGGCCGCTCATGGTTCGTCTACCCGCTCGAGCCCGGCGCCCCCGGCCACGAGGGCTGGGGCATCGACGTCGAGACCGGGCAGCGCGTCGCGCTCGTCTCGCATCACGCCTACGCCGAGTTCGAGGCAGTGCCGTCCGAGCTCGTCGTGCCGCTGCCGCCGGAGCTCGACGGCATCCCGTTTCCAGCAGAGCCGCTCGGTTGCGCGCTCAACGTCTTCTCGCGCAGCGCCGTCCGCGCCGGCCGCACCGTCGCCGTCGTCGGGACCGGCTTCCTCGGCTTGCTGCTCGTCCAGCTCTGCGTCGGTGCCGGGGCTCGTACGCTCGCCTTCTCCCGGCGCGAATCCGCGCTCGAGCGGGCGCGCGCATTCGGCGCCGAGACGCCGGCCGACGCGCGGGAAGAGAGCTGTGACGTCGTCATCGAGGCCGGTGGCGTGCAGGAGACGCTGGACCTCGCCGCCCGCCTCGTCCGCCTCCGCGGACGGCTCGTAATCGCGGGCTTCCACCAGGACGGTCCGCGGACGGTCGACCTGCAGTCGTGGAATTGGCGCGGGCTCGACGTCGTGAATGCCCATGAGCGCGATCCGGCTGTCTACCGCGAGGGGATGCGCGCCGCGGTCGACGCCGTCGTCGCTGGCGAGCTCGATCCCCGGTCGCTCTACACCCATGTTCTGCCGCTCGAGCGGCTCGACGAGGCGTTCGAGCTCGTCCGAACGCGCCCGGAAGACTTCGTCAAGGCGCTCGTGATGCCGTCGTGACCGCCGTTGCGACGAGACCGCGGCTCGGGTTCCTCGGCGTGGGCTGGATCGGCCGGAACCGCCTCGAGGCGATTCAGGCGAGCGGCGTCGCCGACGTGGCGGCAGTCGCGGACCCGGCGGTCGACGGCGCGGCGGCGTCGCTGGACGAGCTCTTGGAGCAGAAGCTCGACGGCGTCGTGATCGCCACGCCGAGCGCACTGCACGCGGAGCAGGCGATTGCGGCGCTCGAGGGCGGCCTCGCCGTCTTCTGCCAGAAGCCGCTCGCGCTGGACGCTGCTTCGGCGCAGCGCGTCGTCGACGCCGCGGCGGCGGCGGACCGCCTGCTCGCGGTCGACTTCTGCTACCGGTTCACGGAGGCTGCGCGCACCGTGAAGGCGCTCGTCGACGCCGGCGAACTCGGTGACGTCTATGCGGTCGACCTCGTCTTCCACAACGCCTATGGTCCGGACAAGCCGTGGACCGGCGATCCCACGCTGTCGGGCGGCGGCTGTGTGATCGACCTCGGCATCCACGTGGTCGACCTCGCCCTCTGGACGCTCCGGTTTCCCGGGGTCCGCGGGGTCACGGGCGTCTTACACGGCGAGCCGCTCGAGGACTACGCTGCAGCTCAGCTCGATCTCGAGGGCGGCGCTATCCGGCTCGCGTGCTCGTGGCGCCTTCACGCCGGGCGCGACTGCGTCTTCGAGGCGAGCTTCTACGGGACGCGCGGCGGTGCCTCCATCCGAAACGTCGCCGGTTCGTTCTACGACTTCGGCGCCGAGCGTTACGACGGCACGCAGACGCGACGGATGGTCAACCCACCCGACGAGTGGGGCGGGCGCGCCGCCGTCGACTGGGCTCGGCGACTAGGCGGCGGGGAGCGGTTCGATCCGGCGGCGCGGGAGAACGTGCGCGTCCACGAGGTGCTCGACCGGGTCTACGGGAGGACTCAGTGAGGGTGCTGATGACCGCCGACGCTGTCGGCGGCGTCTGGACGTATGCGCTCGAGCTTTCGGGGGCGCTGGCCGTTCACAATGTGGAGGTGACGCTCTGCGTGATGGGCCCTGCACCCCACGCGGAGCAGTCGGCCGAGCTCACGGCTTCGCCGGTGAGGCGCGCGTACGTCACCGAGTACGCGCTCGAGTGGATGGACGATCCCTGGGAGGACGTCGAGCGCGCCGGCCAGTGGCTGCTCGAGATCGCCAAGGACGTCAAGCCCGACGTGGTCCACCTGAACGGCTACGTCCACGCGGTGCTCCCGTGGGACGCGCCGCTGGTGGTCGTCGGCCATTCCGACGTGCTCTCGTGGCACGAGGCGGTTCGCGGACGGCCGGCAGGCCCGGAATGGCGCCGGTATCGCGAGCGCATCGCCGCGGGCCTGGCCGCCGCCGACCTGCTGGCGGCGCCGACGCAAGCGATGCTCGACGCGCTGGTGCGTCTCTACGAGCCCGGCTGCCCGCGGCTCGTCGTCCCGAACGGCTCGGGACGAGAGTTTCCGCCACTTCCAAAGTCGCACGTCGTGCTCGGCGCGGGCCGCCTGTGGGACGACGCGAAGAACATTGAGACGCTCGTGCGCGTGGCGCCTCGCGTCGAGTGGCCGGTCGTTGTGTGCGGCGACGGCGCCGTCGGGAACGGCGTGACGGCGCTCGGCCGCCTCGGCCGCGAGCAGCTCGACCGCGTGCTCGCCTCGGCAGCGATCTTCGCGGCTCCCGCCCGCTACGAGCCGTTCGGTCTCGCCGCGCTAGAAGCGGGGCGCGCCGGCTGCGCGCTCGTCCTCGGCGATATCCCGAGCCTCCGTGAGGTCTGGGGGAGCACGGCGCTCTATGTCCCGCCGGACGACGACGACGAGCTCGAGCGGACGCTACACCTGCTGATCACGCGTCCCGACCTCCGCGCCGAGTACGCGGTTCGGGCCCGGCGGCGGGCGAGCCGCTTCACGACCGAGCGGATGGCCGGCGGCTACGCGTCCGCCTATCGCCGCGTGCTCCGGAGCATCGGAGTGGGAGTGGCGTGAGGGTCGCGTTCTTCTACCACTCGATCGTCTCGGATTGGAACCACGGGAACGCGCACTTCCTCCGTGGCGTCGCGCGCGAGCTGATCGCGCGCGGACACACAGTGAGTGTGTTCGAGCCGCGCGACGGCTGGAGCCGGCGAAACCTTACGGAGCAGTACGGGACGAAGCCGATCGAGGAGTTTGGCCGTGTCTTCCCCGAAGTCACGAGCACGCTCTACGACCCCGAGGACTTCGACGTGGAGCGCGCGCTCGACGGCGCGCAGCTGGTCCTCGTCCACGAGTGGAATGACACGCGCCTTGTCCGCCGCATCGGTCTCGTCCGCGCGCGCTCGACGTCGTTTCGCCTGCTCTTCCATGACACCCACCACCGCTCCGCGACCGCGCCGCGCGAGATGGCGCGCTACGACCTGCGCCACTACGACGGCGTGTTGGCGTACGGGGAGATCCTCAGCCGCATCTACCTCGAACGGGGCTGGGCCGAGCATGCCTGGACGTGGCACGAGGCCGCCGACGTCCGGCTGTTCCGGCCGCTGCTCGGGCGGGAGCGGGCCGGCGACTTGGCCTGGATCGGAAACTGGGGCGACGGCGAGCGGACGGCGGAGCTCGAGGAGTTCCTGCTCGAGCCGGCGCGGGCGCTCGGCCTCAGCGGCTCCGTCTTCGGTGTCCGCTATCCGGACGACGCGCGGGAGGCGATGGCGCGCGCGGGGCTGCCCTACCGCGGGTGGGTGGCGAACCACCGCGTCCCGGAGATCTTCGCGCGCCACGCGGTCACCGTGCACATCCCGCGGCGGCCGTACGTCGAGGCGCTGCCGGGGATCCCGACGATCCGTCCCTTCGAGGCTCTGGCATGCGGGATTCCGCTCCTCTGCTCGCGGTGGGACGACGTCGACGGCCTCTTCACGCCCGGGGACGACTTCCTCGTCGCGAACGACGGCGACGAGATGCGCGCGTTGCTCGACCGCGTGTTGCGCGACCGAGAGCTGGCGCGTCACCTCGCGCAGCACGGCCGCCGGACGGTCCTCGAGCGGCACACGTGCGGCCATCGCGTGGACGAGCTGCTCGCGGTCGCCGCCGAGCTCGGAGTGGAGACGGCGGAGGTGGCGGACACGGCGGAGCGGACGGTGTCGTGAGAATCGCATTCTTCGGCTCGAGTCTCGTCTCCGCCTATTGGAACGGGGCCGCAACCTACTACCGCGGGCTGGTCAAGGAGCTGCACCGTCGCGGACACCGCACGACGTTCTTCGAGCCCGACGCCTTCGATCGCCAGGCCCATCGCGACCTGGCCAATCCCGAGTGGGCCGAGGTGGTCGTATACGAGCCGACGGAGCGGGCGGCGCGCACGGCGCTCGAGCGCGCGCGCGGCGCGGACGTCGTGGTCAAGGCCAGCGGCGTCGGCGTGCTCGATGACCTGCTCGAGGACGCGCTTCTCGAGGTTCGCGACCACGGCCTCGCGGTCTTCTGGGACGTCGACGCGCCCGCCACGCTCAGCCGACTGGAGGGGGACGCGGACGATGCTCTGCGCGCGCTGATTCCGCACTACGACCTCGTGCTGACGTACGGCGGGGGCGACCCGGTGGTGAGCCGGTACGAGACGCTGGGCGCAGCCCGTTGTGTCCCCGTCTACAACGCCCTCGACGCCGAGGCGCACCATCCCGTGCCGGCCGAGGCGCGCTTCGCCGCCGACCTCGCCTTCCTGGGGAACCGCCTTCCCGACCGCGAGGAGCGTGTCGACGAGTTCTTTCTGAGTGCGGCGGCGCTCACGCCTGAGCGGCGGTTCCTGCTCGGCGGAGCGGGCTGGGACGACCGCCCCCTTCCGCCCAACGTGCGGCTACTCGGACACGTCCCCACGCGCGACCACAACGCCTTCAACTGCACGCCGCTCGCCGTCCTGAACGTGCTCCGCGAGAGCATGGCGCGGAACGGCTGGTCGCCTGCGACCCGTGTCTTCGAGGCTGCGGGGGCCGGCGCCTGCCTCATCAGCGACGCGTGGGTCGGAATCGACGACTTCCTCGAGCCGAGCCGCGAGGTGCTCGTGGCGGACTCCGGAGAGGAAGTCTCGGAGCTCCTGGCCGAGCTGACGCCCGAGCAGGCGGCGGATATCGGCGAGGCCGCACGCCGGCGGGTGCTCACCGAGCACACCTACGCCCACCGCGCCGAGCAAGTGGAGCAGGTGCTGACGCAGACGGCGGCGCCGGCGTGAAAATCGTCTTCCTCGGGCTTTCGATCACCTCGTCGTGGGGGAACGGCCACGCCACCAATTACCGCGCGCTCGTTCGCGCGCTCGCCGAGCGCGGGCACGCCGTGCTCTTTCTGGAGCGCGACGTTCCATGGTACGCGGTGCAGCGCGACCTTCCGGTGCCGCCGTGGGGCCTGACCGCGCTCTACGGCTCGGTGGAGGAGCTCCGCGACGAGTTCAGCGAGGAGATCCGAGTGGCGGATCTCGTCGTCGTCGGCTCCTACGTCCCCGACGGAGTCGCGGTCGCGGAGTGGGTGCTGGACATTGCGAGCGGGGCCGTGGCCTTCTGGGACATCGACACCCCGGTGACGGTCGCCAAGCTCGAAGCGGGCGACGAGGAGTACCTCTCGCGCGAGCTCGTGCCTCGGTTCGACCTCTACTTGTCCTTCACGGGCGGCGCGCTGCTGAACCGCATCCGCAGCGAGTTCGGCGCCAAGCGCCCGCGCCCCTTCTACTGCACGGCCGACGCCGGGGTCTACCGCCCGCTCGAGGAGGACGAGCCGTGGCTGCTCGGGTACCTCGGCACTTACAGCGCCGGCAGGCAGCCGGCGCTCGAGACGCTCCTGCTGGAGCCCGCACGCCGCCTTCGGGACCGGCGGTTCGTCGTCGCCGGCCCGCAGTACCCGGCGGAGGTCGCGTGGCCCGAGAACGTCGACCGCATCGAGCATCTCGAGCCCGGCAAACACCCCGCGTTCTACGCCCGACAGCGCTTCACCCTGAACCTCACCCGGCCGGAGATGGTCCGCGCCGGCTGGTCGCCCAGCGTCCGGCTCTTCGAGGCGGCCGCCTGCGGCGTTGCCGCGATCTCCGACTGGTGGGAGGGGCTCGAGACGTTCTTCGAGCCCGGGTCGGAGATCCTGATCGCGGAATCCGCCGCAGAAGTCACCCGGATCCTTCGCGAGGTCTCCTATGCCGAGGCTCGGGACATCGGCACGGCTGCGCGGCGGCGCGTCCTCGCGGCGCACACCCCCGAACGCCGAGCGGAGGAGCTCGAGGCGCACGTGGCAGCCGTGACGACGGTGGCGGCATGACGCTGCAGTCCCGCGGTGTGCGACGTCCAGGCGACCCCACCGCGCGCGAGATCGCGCGCCTCGCGCCCTGGTTCCACAATCTCCACCTCCCGTCCGGCCACGAGACCGCCGCTGACCACCCGCTCGGCGACTTCCCCCGCGTGAAGTGGTGGGAACTCTCCTCGGCGCTGCCCGAGGACCTCACCGGCTGGCGCGCGCTCGACGTCGGCTGCAACGCCGGCTTCTACAGCTTTGCGCTCGCCCGCCGCGGCGCCGACGTTCTGGCGATCGACAAGGACGAGCACTACCTACGACAGGCGCGCTGGGCGGCGGAGCAGTTCGGGCTCGCGGACGACGTCCGCTTCGAACAACGCGAGGTCTACGACCTCGCACGTCGGCCGCAACACTTCGACCTCATCCTCTTCCTCGGCGTCCTGTACCACCTGCGCCACCCACTGCTCGCGCTCGACCTCCTCGCCGAGAAGGCGAAGCGCCTGCTCGCCCTCCAGACGCTCACGATGCCGGGCCGCGAGAAGCTCCGACCGCCGGCGAACCTCCCGATCGACCGGAGGGAGCGCCTGCGCGAACCGGGTTGGCCGAAGCTCGCGTTCGTCGAGCGCCGCCTCGCCGGTGACCCGACCAACTGGTGGGCGCCGAACGAAGCGGCCGTCGAAGCGATGTTGCGGTGCTGTGGCCTCGAGGTGGTCGAGCGGCCCGGCTACCAGCTCTGGGTCTGCCGGCCGCGCGGCCTGCCGCGCGAGGTCCGCGCGGAGCTCGACGCGGCAACCGGCCGGTAGTAGGAGGCTCCGGCGAAATACAGCCTGCGCCGCAGGGCCGCATTCGCCGAACCCTCCTAGCTCTGCGACTCGCGCATCCGGTCGAACTCGGTCCCGATCTCCGCGAGCTCCTGGTCGGACAGCTGCTCCACTCGCAACAGGTGCGTGCGCGCCTCAGCGACGGCGCGGATCACCTCGTCGAGCTTCAGCTGGAGGGCGCGAGTGTCGCGGTTCTGCGAGTACTGGAGCAGCACGACGAGCAGCAGCGCGACGATCGAGGCTACGGCTGACGGCACGAGCAGCCAGGTGTCCGAGAAGCCGGTCACGGGGCCGAGGCCGATCCAGACGAGCATCGTAACCAGGGTAACGAGGAACGCCATCGTCGAGCCGACGATCGCGGGGGCGCGCCGCGCGAAACCCTGCACGCGCAGCCTCAAATGCGGTCACCTCTCTGGTTGGCCATCTAGAGCTGCGGTTACCCGAGCGCTTGGCGGCGCAAACGATGTTCTTCCGCGCGTTCCGCGAGGCGTCCGCGCGATGCCAAGATCAGCCACCTCCGGATCAAGGAGGGGGTCATAGGTCGAGTATCAGAGAGGTGGCGGGAAGAACCACTTGGACGAGGAATCAAGCACGCGGCTTGCAGCGTGAGGCCGCATGGTTCTCTGGGGACGGTTCTGGGGAGGCGTCCGCGTCGCAGAGACGCTCGGCGCCGTAGGAGACGAAAGATTCGGCGTGTGTTGTCGGAATAGCACCACGATCAAGCCAGGCCCGAGTCCACCGTCACGCGGTCGAGTTCCGCACGTCGCAGTCGCTCGGCGGCCGCCAAGATGCGCGACCGTCGAGGCAGTGGCGGAGAGCTTGCCGCCGACATGCCCACCGCAGACGGCATCCTATCTTCCCAAAGCACGGCGCCGTGCACGGGACGTGTAGCCGTTACGAGTGCGGGTAAATCGAGGGCAGATTTATGCGTGTGGTCATCGTCGGGGCGAGCGGAAACGTCGGTACGAGCCTGCTGGAAGCGCTGGCGGCCGAGGAGCGGGTCAAGTCCATTCTGGGGCTTGCCCGGCGGCGTCCTCGCGCTGAGTTTGCGAAGACCGGCTGGGTCGAAGCGAATATCGAGACGGACGACCTCGAGTCTCGCTTCCGCGGCGCCGACGCCGTCGTTCATCTCGCCTGGCGCATCCAGCCCTCCCACGACCTTCCCGCTCTACGGCGCACGAACGTCGGTGGCAGCGAGCGCGTCTTCCGCGCCGTCGCGGCGGCGGGCGTACCCGCGCTCATCTACGCCTCGTCGGTCGGGGTCTACTCGCCGGGACCGAAGGATCGAAACGTGGACGAGAGCTGGCCGCGAGACGGGGTACCGACGAGCTTCTACGGGCGGCACAAGGCGGAGGTGGAGCGGGCGCTCGATCGCTTCGAGAACGAGCATCCCGCAGTGAGGGTGGTGCGCATGCGACCCGCGCTGATCTTCAAGCGCGAGGCGGCAAGCGGAGTGCGGCGACTCTTCCTCGGCCCTCTGCTCCCGAGCCCGCTGGTCCGCCGGGCGCTGATTCAGCTCCTGCCCGCTGTCCCGAAGCTCCGCTTTCAGGCTGTGCATTCGCGAGACGTCGCGGAGGCCTACCGGCTCGCTGTCGTCAGTGACGTGCGCGGGCCGTTCAACCTGGCGGCGGACCCGGTCCTGGATGGTCCGACGCTAGCTCGAATCTTCGAAGCACGCGCGGTGCGGGTTCCCGCCGGGATCCTCCGCGGCGCCGCTGGGCTCAGCTGGCGGCTGCGGTTGCAGCCGACGCCAGCCGGCTGGGTCGACCTCGGGCTCGGCGTTCCCCTCCTCGACGTCGGCCGGGCCCTATCTGAGCTGAGCTGGCGTCCCCGCCGTGGTGCAGACGAGGCGTTGCTCGAGCTGGCCGAGGGCATCCGCACGGGCGCCGGCCTCGAGACGCCACCGCTCGCGCCACGCTCGGGCGGTCGGGCCCGGTGGCGGGAGCTCGTCGGCGGTGTTGGCACTCGGGATCTCTGACCGAGCGAGGTGAGCAGATGAAGGCAGTCGTTTGGCATGGCAAGGAAGACGTCCAGATCGAGGAGGTCGCGGACCCGACGATCCAGGAGCCGACCGACGCGATCATTCGCGTTACCTCCTCGGGTATCTGTGGCTCCGACCTGCATCTCTATTCGGTCCTCGGCATGTTCATGGAGGAGGGGGACGTACTCGGGCACGAGCCAACGGGGATCGTCGAGGAAGTCGGCCGCGATGTCACGCAGGTGAAGCCCGGCGACCGGGTGGTCGTCCCCTTCAACATCGCGTGCGGGAGCTGCTGGATGTGTGAGCGAGGGCTATTCGCCCAGTGCGAGACGACGCAAGTGCGCGAGCACGGGAAGGGAGCATCACTGTTCGGCTACACGAAGCTGTATGGGGGTGTGCCGGGCGGACAGGCGGAGTATCTGCGCGTGCCGCAGGCCCACTTCGGACCGATCAAGGTTCCCCACGGACCGCCGGATCAGCGCTTCGTCTACCTCTCCGACGTCCTCCCGACCGCGTGGCAGGCGGTCGTCTATGCGGACGTTCCGCCCGGTGGATCGGTAGCGGTGTACGGGTTGGGGCCGATCGGACAGATGTGCTGCCGGATCGCGCTCCACCAAGGCGCCGGGCGGGTAATCGGGATCGACCTCGTGCCCGAGCGGCTGGAGCTTGCGCGCCGGCACGGAATCGAGGTGCTCGACGTCGAGGAGGTCGACGACGCGGCTGAGCACGTCCGGGAGCTGACCGAGGGCCGTGGGTCCGACTCCGTCATCGACGCGGTCGGAATGGAGTCCCACGGCGCACCGGTCGCCGAATTCATGCAGAAGGCGACGGCGCTCCTGCCTGACCGCCTCGGCGCCGCGCTCGCCGAGCGAGCCGGCATCGATCGGCTGTCCGCCCTCGCGAACGCGATCGACACCGTGCGGCGCGGGGGGACGCTCTCCATCGTCGGCGTCTACGGCGGTCAGGCCGATCCCTTGCCGATGATGGACCTCTTCGACAAGGGCATCCAAATCCGCATGGGCCAGGCGCATGTGAAGCGCTGGATTCCCGACCTCTTGCCGCTTGTACTAGACGACAACGATCCACTCGCAACGGAGGATTTGGCGACCCACGTACTGCCGCTCGCGGACGCGCCGCAGGCTTACGAGATATTCCAGCAGAAACAAGACGGCGCGATCAAGATCCTGCTCACACCATGAGCGACGAGGGCAAATTCACCGGGCGTTGGCGCGTCGAGCGCGTGAGCGGCCTGTTGCCTCCCGTGGGGTTGCGCAAGCACATCGGCCCGCGGACCGGCTCCATCCGGCTCGGGCCACTGCCGCTCGCCCGCTTCCGCGTGCGCGGACGGTCGCTCGACTATGTGGGCTGGCCGCTTCGCGACGAGCTCAGGCAAGGCGAGGATGGAGAATGGCTCGGACGCGGCCTCCTCTTCGGGCGCGAGTTCTGCCGCTTTCGGCTCCTAGGCGACTAAGGCCTGCGCTGAGCCCGGCGTCGTTTCCCTAGCCACCGGAAGGGAAGGCATGGATCGTGGCGGCTCTGCTTCACGTCTATCTACAGGACCACCTTGCCGGAGCGACGTTCGGCTCCGAACTCGTCGAGCGCTGCCGGCGAAGGAACGAGCGGTCGGAGTTCGGCGCGGCGCTGACAGAACTCGCCGGCGAGATTGCGTCGGACCGACAAACGTTGATTGCCGTCATGAGCCGAGTGGGAGCGGACCGATCGAACATGAAGGTGTCGGCAGCGTGGCTTTCCGAGAAGGCGCGCCGCCTGAAGCCGAATGGCCGACTGTTCTCGTACACCGCGCTAACCCGGGTGCTGGAGCTGGAGAGCCTCGCGATTGGGATAGCTGGGAAGAGAGCGCTTTGGCGAACACTGGAGAACGTGGCGCTTCAGGGAGGCGAGCTCGAGGGCTACGACTTTGCCGCGCTTGCGGCCCGAGCGGAGGGTCAGCTGCAGAGAGTGGAGCGCTTGCGACTCCGGGCCGCCCGGCTAGCGTTCGCCCAGGAGACGTCATGCGGCATCCCAGACTGAGCGCCCTCCGCGCCATGGCGGGGTTACGGAGTCTGGGGCGGGAGTAGTTGGTACCCGACCGACTCAACGAAAGGAATCTCACAGGGCCTTTTGGCGCACGGCTAAGGTGCTAATCGCGCCCCGGGCCGCCATCGAGACCGCTTCCCGCCGGGAGTTCGCAACAAAAGGCTGCGCCTCCGACCCGAAGTGGGCGGTCGAGGACTATCTCTCCTTTCGACAAGAGGGTTTCGAGATTGAGCACATGCTTGGAGGTCGTGAAGTCAGTCCAGGCCGAACTCCACGTTCCCTGCTCGTGCTCTGCGATCTTCGGGATTCCGAACGGCGATAAAACGGTCTCGTAGAAGCGAACCGACGCCGTGTAAATCGCTCGCGTTGAGCTGGACGTGGTCAAAGACCCTGCGTGTCCAGTCCCACTCGCTGGCGGTTATCGGCCCCGATGATTCCATACGCGCCGCAAGGCGCCTCGCCTGGGCCGTCCGGAATGACGCCTGATCCTTGGGCTCCCAACCGTAGGATCGTGACGTGCCGTTCACGCTCAGGAACATCAAGGAGGATCTGGAGGACGTCGGCTCGACGTTCGACGGTGCGCCAGACCTGGAGTTCCGCTTGGCGACCGACGCGCTCGAGCTTGAGAAATCGGGCCTGAGCTACCAGCGCGTCCCGCCCGGCTATCGCTTTCCGTACGGCCACACGCACAAGAAGCAAGAGGAGGTGTAC
>DATFOC010000118.1:0-38192 GCA_035265935.1 Gaiellaceae bacterium | reverse complement strand
CCCTGCACCCAGAAGAGCGCGATGAGCGAGATGACGAAGCTCAGGATCGCGCCGACCCAGGTCAGCAGCGCGACGAGCACGATGCTGATCAGCCCCACCGCGAGGTATACGACGAGGGCGATCGGCACCAGGTGGCGCCAGTGGGCCTTGAACGCCTCCCACGCTTCGCGGATCACTCCGTCGGTCGGGTTCACGAGCGCGACCCTAACGCACGGCTGCGTCACGGATGGCCGCGACGATGTCGTCCAGCTCCTCGTCCTTTGTCAAGCAGGCAGCTGCACCGGCCTCCTTGAGCGCCTTCAGCTCGAGGACGCTGGCCGACGCCGTGAGGCAGACGACGGCGACATGGGGGCATTCCCGCCGGAGCACGGCGGTCGCCTGGACGCCGTCGAGACCGGGCAGCTGGTAGTCCATGACGACGACGTCTGGGTTGTGATCTCGACAGAGCTGGACGACGTCGTTGCCGTTCTCGACCGCGGCGACGACCTCGACGTCCGGCCGCATCCCGAGGAGCATCTCGAGCGCCTCCCGGAAGACTCGGTTGTCCTCGACGAGGGCGACGCGGACCGCTACAGCGCCTTCTCGACCTTCCCGGCCTTGAGGCACCTGGTGCAGACGTAGGCGCGGGTCGGCTTCCCCTTGAGGAGGATCCGGACGCGCTGGAGGTTCGGGTCGAAGCGCCGCTTCGTGGCGACCATTGAGTGGCTCCGGTTGTGACCGAAGCCGGGCTTCTTCCCACAGATCGCGCAAACCCTGGACATACGGCGCGGCAGTCTAGCTACTTCGCCGCGGCTCTCAGTTGCTGGAAGACGTTTGCCATCTCCAGCGCCCCGCGCACGACGTCTTCGACGCGGTCGATTCTGGCTTCGGCCTGCTCGATCGTCTCCGTCGTCAGCACGCCGAAGGCGACCGGGACTCCGGTCTCGATCGCCGCGAGCTGGAGGCCGCTGGCGGCCTCGCCGGCGATGAAGTCGAAGTGGGCCGTCTCCCCGCGCACGACGCAGCCGAGCGCCACGACGCAGGCGTACTTGCGGGTCTTCGCCAGCGCCATCGCCGCGAGCGGCAGCTCGAAGGCGCCCGGGACTGGCACGATCGTCACGGACTCCCGCGGAACGCCCGCGGACTCCAGCTCCTCGAGCGCTCGCTCCAGCAGCCGACTCGTGATCTCGCCGTTGAACTTCGCGACCACGACGCCGACGGCCCGGCCCGCGCCGTCCGCCGACCCCGTCATCACCTCGTAGCCGGCGGGAACCTCGAACCGACCGGGTGCGTGCTCCGGTTCCGGCTCCGGCTCCGGCCTTGCCTCCGGCTCCGGTGTCTCCTGCGCTTCGACCTCTGCCTCGGCCGTGCGTAGCTGCGGGATTTCCTCCTCGGGCTCGGGGCGGACGTTCTCCTCGCGTTCCTCGAGGCGGTCGCTCACGCGTCGAACCGCAGATCCTGATGGTGAAGCTTGTGGCCCAGCCTGTCGCGCTTCGTCTCGAGGTAGCGGCGGTTCTCGGCGTTCGGCGAGGTCTCGATCGGCACCTGCTCGACGACCCGCAGCCCGAATCCCTCGAGGCCTGTGATCTTCTTCGGGTTGTTCGTGAGGATCCTGATCGTCGTCAGCCCGAGGTCGGCGAGGATCTGGTTGCCGATCCCCCACTCCCTGGCGTCCGCCGGAAAACCAAGCTCGAGGTTCGCGTCGACGGTGTCGAGACCGTCCTCTTGGAGCTCGTACGCCTTGAGCTTGCTGAGGAGCCCGATGCCCCGTCCCTCCTGCGCCATGTAGAGCAGCACGCCTCGCTCTTCCCCGCCGATTTGCTGGAGCGCCTGCTCGAGCTGCTCACCGCAGTCGCAGCGCAGCGAGTGGAACACGTCGCCGGTGAGGCACTCCGAGTGGACGCGCACGAGGACGTCGTTCGCCCCGTCGATCTCGCCCTTGACGAGCGCGATGTGCGTCTTGCCGGTGAGCTTCTCGCGGAACGCGACGGCGTCGAAGTCGCCGTACGCCGTCGGGAGCCGCACGGAGACGGTGCGCTCGACCAGCTTCTCGGTCCGCCGCCGGTACTCGATCAGGTCGGCGACCGTGATCAGCCTGATGCCGTGGCGCTCGCAGAACCCCATCAGGTCGGGCACCCGCGCCATCGTCCCGTCCTCGTTCATCACCTCGCAGACGACACCGGCGGGGATCAGCCCGGCGAGCCGGGCGAGGTCGACGGCGGCCTCGGTCTGGCCGGTTCGCTCGAGCACGCCGCCGGCGCGGGCGCGGAGCGGGAAGATGTGGCCCGGCTGGACGAGGTCATGCACGCCCTTGTTCGGGTCGATCGCCGTTTGGATCGTCCGCGAGCGGTCCGCGGCCGAGATTCCCGTCGTCACACCCTCACGTGCCTCGATCGAGACGGTGAAGGCTGTCTGGAGCGGCGCCTCGTTGTTCTCCGCCATCGGGCGGAGCGCGAGCTCGTCCACGCGCTCTCCCGTGAGGCAGAGGCAGATCAGCCCGCGCGCGTGGGTGGCCATGAAGTTGATCGCCTCGGGCGTCGCGAACTGGGCGGCGATGGTGAGGTCGCCCTCGTTCTCGCGGTCGGCGGCGTCGACGACGACGAGGAACTTGCCGGCGCGGACGTCCTCGATCGCCTCTTCGATCGCCGAGAGTGCGGGTTCCGTCGTCGCCATCGGCGCCATCGTATCGGGGCTAGCGGGCACCGCCGGTCAGGCGCTCGACGTACTTGGCGAGGATGTCAACCTCGAGGTTGACCGGGTCCCCAGGTCCGATGGAGCCAAGGGTGGTGACCTCCAGCGTGTGCGCGACCAGAGCGACCGTGAAGGTTTCCTCGTCGAGGGCGGCGATCGTGAGCGAGACGCCGTCGACGGCCATCGAGCCCTTCTCGACGCAGTAGCGGAGGATCTCCGGCGGCGCCTCGACCCTCAGCCGCTCATCCGCCAGCTCGCGCACCCGGCCGACCCCGTCCACGTGGCCCTGGACGTAGTGCCCACCGAGCGGCTCGCCTGCCGCAAGCGCCGGCTCGAGGTTGACCGCGTCCCCGAAGCCCTTCGTCCGCGCCGTGGTCTCCGCCATCACGTCGAAGGCGAGGTGGCCGTTCTGCGCTTCGACGACGGTCAGGCACACCCCGTCCACGTTGACCGAGTCTCCGATCCGAGGCGCGAGGGACGACTCCACGACCAGGCGGCTGTCGGCGAACGAGACGGTCCGCGCCTGCTCCCGAACGATCCCCGTGAACACCAGGAGAGGTTAGTGCCTCTTCAGGTGATGCTGCCCCGCTTCTGGGTCGCGAGCACCAAGCCAGAGACCGCACCCCCAACGAGCCAAGGCTAGGCAGCCTTGGTGAGGAGGAGGGTGGGCACTGGCGCCGCGTGATCGCGGGCCAGAAGCAGGCGTGCATTGCCTGGAGAGGCACTATTCCCCGAGCGCGATCGCCTCGATCGTCTCACGGACGAGGGGCTGGAGCTCTGGCCTGGAGACGTCCGGCCGCGCCAGTTCGCCACGCAACTCGTCGACCAGCTCCTGCGATTCAGGCCCGAGCTCGCCGGGGTGGGCGAGTGCCTCCTGGACAGGGCCGAGATCGACGTGTCCCGCAAGCCAGCGCGAGAGCGTCTGAACGAGATCAGGGCTCGTTGACATAGGCCGTCAAAAGCACATCTTCTCCAACGGTGCGGCTGGTGAAACGGCCGAGCTGCCCGGCCGGGATCTCACCCTCGAAGAGGCGTGGGCCGGCGCCGGCGATCTTCGGCGCGACGAAGACGAGCAGCTTGTCGAGCAGGCCCTCTCGCAGAAAGGCGGCGGCGATTCGCGGGCCGCCTTCGAGCAGGAGCGACTGGATCCCCTCCCCGGCGAGGGCGGCAACCTCGCCGGCGAGCGGGCCGGCGCGCAGCTCGAGCTCCGAGTCGTCGGGAAGTGGCCCGCGGCCGAAGGCGAGCCGGCGAGGCTGCCGGACGGCGCCGACGTCGCGTGCGTCGAGGCGGGGCCGGTCGGCGTGCACCGTTCCCATCCCGACACCGACCGCGTCCGACCGGGCCCGCAGCTCGTGGACGAGCCGGCGGCTTTCCTCGCCGGAGATCCAGCGCTCGCCGGGGATAGTCAACCGGCCGTCGAGCGTCATCGCGGCCTTGTAGGTCACGAACGGCCGATCCTGTCCGACCCACGTCCGCCAGGCCTCGTTCTGGGCCCGCGCCTCGAAAAGGTCTGCGTGCTCGACGTCTACCCCAGCGGCTCCGAGTGTCTCGAGGCCGCCTCCGGCCTCAGGGTTCGGGTCGAGCGAGCCTGCGACGACCCGGCTCACCCGGGCGGCGAGCACGGCCTCGGTGCAGGGCGGCGTCGTTCCCTGGTGCGCGCACGGCTCCATGGTCAGGTAGAGCGTCGAGCCCGCGGCTCGCTCTCCCGCAGCCTCGAGCGCGAGCACTTCGGCGTGTGGCTCGCCTCTCCGCCGGTGCCAGCCCTCGCCGACGACCTCGCCGTCCCGGACGACGACCGCCCCGACCAGAGGGTTTGGATGCGTCGTCCCCCGTCCGTTCTCCGCCAGCTCCAGGCCCCGCGCGAGATGCTCGTTCACGCCGCCTCTTGGACGAGCTCCTCGTAGGCCTGGGCGATGTTGTCGCGCCCGAACGTGCTCGTCCCGGCGACGACGAGCCTGGCCCCGGCGTCGCGGAGCAGCCGGATGTTGTCGCGGCCGACCCCGCCGTCGACCTGGATCGGCTTCTCCACGGGCAGGAGGCCGCGCAAGCGCTCGATCCTGGGCAGCGCCTCGGGCATGAACGGCTGACCGGAGTAGCCCGGCTCGATGCTCATGCAGAGGACGAGATCGAACGGCTCGGCAACCTCTGCCGCCTCTTCGGGCTCCGTCTCCGGCTTGAACGCTAGCCCGACCTGGAGCTCGTGCTGGCGCGCGAGCCGCGCGACCGCCGCCGGGTTACGGACGGCCTCGATGTGGAAGGTGACGCTGTCGCCTCCGGCTTCCGCGATCGCCTCGAAGTGGCGCTGCGGCTCTTCGACCATGAGATGGCAGTCCAGCCGGCCACCGAGCCGATGGACGAGCGGCGAGATCGACTCCAGCACGATCGGCCCGATGGTGATCGGCGGGACGAAGTGCCCGTCGCCGATGTCGAAGTGGAAGATGCGCGCGCCCGCGCGCATCAGGGTCTCGATCTGCTCGCCGAGCCGCGAGAAGTCGGCCGCGTAGAGCGACGGCTCGACCTCCACGGTCCGCATCCAGTCCCGCCAGGGCACGCAGCGATCTTAGGGCCGCTTCGCGCGAGGGACTGTCCCTGGGACCCGGCTCGGCGGGACATGGATAGTGAAACGAGTGCGTGCCGATTGGGCGCTCACGCCGTCCGAATCAGCCGGGCGATGAAGAATCCGGACGTGCGGTGCCGGTGTGGCAGCGTGAGCAGCACTCCGCTTCTGTTCGGGTGCTCGTACTCAGGCCATGTCTCCGCAAGCGAGGCGTCCAAGGCAAGCCTGTTTGCGTGGTCCGACACATCCGCGTCGAGGACGTCCTCGTTTTCCTTCCTAGCGATCGTGCACACCGAGTAGACGATGGCGCCGCCCGGCTTCACGCGTTCCGCGGCGACACGAAGAAGCTCGGTCTGCAGCTCGGGGAGCGGCTTTGCGCGCCAGCGGAGATCCGGCCTCGCGGCGAGCACGCCGAGCCCCGAGCACGGCGCGTCCACGAGCACCCGGTCGAACCCATTGAGCTCCGCCGGGAGCTCGCGTGCGTCGGCGTTCACGACGCGGACGTTGGAGAACCCGAGCCGGCGCACGTTCTCGGCCAGCTCCCGCGCCCGGCCGGCATGGAGCTCCACGGCTACGATCTCCGCTGCCAGGCGGGCCAGCTGCATCGTCTTCCCGCCGGGTGCGGCGCAGAGGTCGAGCACGCGCTCGCCGGGCTGGACGCCCACGGCGGCGCCGGCCAGCTGCGACCCGCGGCTCTGCGGCCAGACCTCGCCCCGCTCGAGCTCTCCCGGATCGATCCGGTCGACGACGCGCGCCTCTCCGGTCGCGACGATTCGCACCGCCGTCTCCGGCGGCTCGTTCTGCGCCCGCATCAGCGCCAGCGCCTCCTCCGCACCCCACTCCTCCCACCAGGTCTCGGCGACCCAGTCCGGGTAGGAACGCCTCAACGCCGCCTCCTGCGCCGTGGACTCGGGGAGCCCGGTGACGAGATCGCCGATCCCCTCGGCGACACGCCGGAGGACGGCGTTCGCGAATCCGGCCGCACGCCTCGCCGGCGAGGCCTTCACGAGCTCCACCGCCTCGTTCACGCTGGCGCGGGCCGGAACGCCGTCGAGGAACGCGAGCTCGTAGGCGCCCAGCCTGATCGCGGCCCGAACCGGCGCGTCCATGGCCTCGACCGGACGGCCGCCGAGCCGCTCGATCGCGTGGTCGAGGATGCGCGCCATCTGGATCGCGCCATAGGCGATCCGCTGCGCGAAGGCCCTGTCGCGGGGATCGAGGTCCTTGGCCTCCGACGAGAAGGCGCGGTCGGCGTAGGCGTCCTCCTCGAAGACGCGCAGCAGCACCTTGTGTGCAGCCCGCCGGGCCGGGCTAGCGGAGGCCACGCTCGAACTCGTCCACCGTCATGCGCCTGCCCCCCTCCGGCTGCACCTCGATGATCGCGAGCCGGTCGTCCTCGAGCCGCGAGCGCCAGACGATCACCGGGCGGCCGTGGAGCTCTCCGCGCGCGCCGATGTGCGGCGAGAGCGCCCGGATCCGGTCGTGCAGCTCCTCCGGCGGCCGGGACCAGTCGAGCAGGCGATCCTCGGGCCCGATCTTCTCCGCGTACGTGGCCTCGCCGTCCTGCGGGCGGAACTCCGCTGCGAGCGCACCCTCGAGGAGATCGGGCGCGAGGTCGGCGGCCCGTCCGTAGACGGCGCCCGCGTCGTCGTCGAGCTCGATTGGAAACGAGGCCACTGCTCCGACCGGGCCCGCATCGAGCTCCTCGACGAGCCGGATGATGCTGACGCCCGTCTCGCGGTCACCGGCCATGATCGCGCGCTCTACCGGGGCCGCCCCTCGCCACCGCGGCAGGAGCGACGGATGAACGTTCAGCCACTGCGCCTGCTCGAGCAGCTCGCTGGGAATCAGCGCTCCGTAGTCGACCAGGATCACCACGTCGACTCCGAGATCGAGCCCGGCCGGTCGCTCCGGCTGCCGGACGGGAATCTCCAGCCGCTGCGCCATCTCCTTGGCCGGCGGAGGTGCCGGCTTCCGCCCGCGGCCCTTTGGACGGTCGGGCCGGGTCAGGACGTACTCGAGCTCCAGCCGGGCCGCGAGCTCTGCGAGAACGTCGGCGCCGAACTTCCCGGTCGCCGCGACGGCGAGGCGCACTACGGGCTGAGGACGGCCTTCGGCCGCAGGACCGCGAGCGCCGCCTTCCGCGCCTCCTCCGTCGTCCGATCGAGGATGAGGACGCCGTCGAGGTGGTCGATCTCGTGTTGGACGACCCGGGCCGGATGGTCGCTGAGCTCGAAGCTCAGCTCGCTGCCGTCTAGATCGAGCCCCTCGAGCTTGACCGAGACCGGCCGTTCGACAGGCATCTGCACACCGACGAGCGACAGGCAGCCCTCGTCGTCGACCACGACCTCGTCGGAGCTCTCGGCCAGCACGGGATTCACGACTGTAACCGGGTCGGACTCGGCATCGGGCTGAAAGACGAAAACGCGGCGGATGACGCCCACCTGGGTCGCCGCGAGCCCGACGCCATTCGCGTCGCGCATCAGCTGGGTCATCCGCTCGGAGAGACGACGCAGGTCGCCATCGAAATCCTCCACCTCCCGCGCCCGCATTCGGAGGACGGGGTCGGGGTACTGGCGGATCTGGCCGAGCGCGATCCGCCGGCGGGCCTCCGCCTCGGGATCCAGCTCGTCGGTCTTGATCTGGCCCGCTTCTTCCAAAGCGGGCTTATGTAATCAGAGGGCCTGGGGGTCGACGTCGACCGTCGCGCGCACCCCGGCGCGGCTCATCGCGGGCGCGGCCGCAGCGAGCAGCTGCGCCGCCCGCGAGGCGACCGGCCGCACGCGGTCGGTCTTCACGAGGAGCTGCGCGCGATGCCGGCCGCGGAGTCGCAGGAGCGGCGCGGGACCGAGGACGTCGGCGCCGTCGAGGCCGACGCCGATCTCGCCGAGGAGCTGCATCGCGTCACCGGCCTCGCGGCCGTCCGCCACGACCCGGACGAGGTGGCGGAAGGGCGGATAGCCGAGCTCCCGCCGGCGCTCCAGCTCCTCGGCCAGGAATCGCGTGACGTCGTGCCGCGCCGCGTTCACGATCGGCCGTGAATCGGGCTGGAACGTCTGGACGATCACGCGACCCGGCGCATCCCGGCCGCTCCGGCCGGCCAGCTGGGTGACGAGCTGGAAGGTTCGCTCCTCGGCCCGGAAGTCGGGCATCCCCAAACCGGTGTCGGCGTCAACGACCGCTGCAAGTGAGACCCCGGCGAAGTGGTGTCCCTTCGCGACCATCTGGGTGCCGACGAGCACCGCTCGGTCCGTCTCGGCGAAACGCCGCAGCGCTGCCGTCAGCTCCGCCGGGCGGCGAACGGCATCGGCGTCGAGCCGGATCCGCTCGAGGCCGGGCACCTTCTCCGCGAGCTCCTGCTCGAGCCGCTGGGTTCCGGCCCCGATCCGCGCGAGCTCCGGCGAGCCGCACTCGGGACAAGCGTCGCCCATCGCCTCGACGAGGGAGCAGTGGTGGCAGTGGAGCCGCCCGTCGGCGTGGAGGACGAGCGCGACGTCACAGTTGGGGCAGCGGCGGGTCAGCCCGCAGGTGCGGCAGTGGACGGCCGGAGCGACGCCGCGGCGGTTGAGGAGCAGGATCGCCTTCCCCCCGTTCTGCTCAAGGGCGCCGAGCTCCGCGAGGAGCGGTGCCGAGAGCGGATAGCCGGCCTCCCGGCGCAGGTCGACGACACGGACCGGCGGCAACGGACCTGCGAGCCGGCCTCCGAGCTCCAGCCGCTCCAGCCGTTCCCAGCTCTCCGGCCGCGGCGTCGCGGTGCCGAAGATCGCGACGGCAGCTTCGAGGGCCGCCCGCTTCGCGGCGACGGTGCGTGCGTCGTAGCGCGGGTCGGCCTCCTGCTTGTACGAGGGGTCGTGCTCTTCGTCCACACAGATCACGCCGAGTGGCGCGACGGGCGCGAAGACGGCCGAGCGGGCGCCCACCACGATCGGCGCCGCCCCGCTCGCGATCCGCACGCGCTCGTCCCGCCGCTCCGCCTCCGTCAGCGACGAGTGGAGGACGGCGACGCGGTCGCCGAAACGCGCGCGCAGACGGCCGACGGTCTGTGGCGCGAGCGCGATCTCCGGCACGAGCACGATCGCGCCCTTTCCCCGCTCCAGTGCCGCGGCGCAGGCCTGGAGGTAGACCTCGGTCTTGCCGCTGCCGGTCGCTCCGTGGAGGAGGACGTTCCCGCCGTCCCCATCCAGTGCCTCGACGATGCGCGCCAAGGCTCCTGCCTGGCTCTCGCTCAACTGTGCGGGCTCGGCCTCGCCGCCGAGTGAGTCCCGTTCTGCGGGCTGCGGCCGCTCACCTCGTGCCCTCCGCTTGGGCGGCGCCACCAGCTCGAGCGCCCGCGCCGGGGTCGAGCCGTAGTAGTCGGCGAGCCACAGAGCGAGGTCGACGAGCGGCTCGGGCAGCTCGTCGACCACATCTCCGACCGGAGCCGCCTTCACGCCCTCTGGCGGGCTCTCCTCCAGGCCGACGACCACGCCGCGCCGCTCGGCCCCGCCAAAGCGAACCGTGACCACCGCGCCCTTTCCGACCTCGGGCGGAACCTCGTAGGTAAACGGCCTCGCCACCGCCCGCGACGAGACGAGCGGGTAGACGGAGGCGTAGGGCACCGGCTGACCGTAGCCTCAGAGCAGGTCGGCGGCCTCCTTGTAAGGTTTACCTGCCAATGGGAGAGAACCGCCCTGACCAATCCTTGTAAGGTGACCCTTACTATCCGAGTAAGCCAACCCTACAAGGAGACCACATGAGGAAGACGTTCCTGCTCCTGATCGTCCTGCTGGGCCTCGTCGGCCTCATGGCGACGGCCTGCGGCTCAGACGACGATTCGTCGCCGGCCGCCGCCACGGCGACCGACGAAGGCGAAGAGGAAGGCAAGATCACGGCCGAGGAGGCTGCGGCGGAGATCGACGAGATCAAGCGCATGCTGGACGAGGGCCTCGCCCAGTACCAGGACGGCGACCAGGAAGCAGCCGCCACCACGGTTGGAGACGCCTACCTCGAGCACTTCGAGAAGGTCGAGCACCCACTCGAGGAGCAGGACCACGAGCTCATGGAGGATCTCGAGCACCGGATCAGCACCGAGATCCGGGACGAGATGAAGGAGGGCGCATCGGCCGACGAGGTCGCTGCGCTGGTCGAGGAGACGAAGGCCGACCTCGACACGGCCAAGGCGAAGCTCCAGGAGGCCCAGTAGGCGTGAGGTTCCTCCTGCTGTTGGCCGTTGCGGCCGCCGCGCTCCTGGCGCCGGCGGCCGCGCGCGCCGACAACGCGCAGTTCGCGGAAGCGCGCGCGCAGGTCGAAACGGCGCGGCAGCTGACGCAGGAGGCGTACGACGCAGCGAAGGCCGGGGATCGCGAGCGGGGCTACCAGCTCGCGCGCACCGCCTATCTCGACCACTTCGAGCACGCGGAGGTGCCGCTCCGCCTGCGAGATCCGAACCTCGTGCTCGACGTCGAGTTCGCCTTCGCCGAGTTCCGGAACGGCATCCGCGACGGAGAGCCGGTCGGCGAGCTCCGGGAGACAAAGGGCGAGATCCTTGCCGGCCTCCGCGACACCGATCGCACGCTGGCCGACAAGGGGATCGCGGCGCCGCTGCTCGCGTTCCTCTTCTCGTTCGGGATCCTCTTCCGCGAAGGGCTGGAAGCCGTCCTCGTGATCGCGATCCTGCTCGGCTCGCTGGCCTCCGGCCGCGCCACGGGGTACCGCCGCCCGCTCGGGCTCGGCATCCTCGCCGCCATCGGAGCCACCGTGCTGGTGTGGCTCCTCACCACGCTCGTCCTCGACCTCGCCCCGGTCCAGCGTGAGCTGCTCGAAGGGGTGACCGCCCTGCTCGCGGTCGTCGTCCTTTTTCTCGTCTCGTTCTGGCTCGTGTCCCAGCTCGAGCAGAAACGCCGCCTGGAGTTCATGCGGGCGCGCGTGGCTTCGGCGATCGCCGCCGGGAGCACCCTGGCCTTCGCCGGTCTCGGCTTCACCGCCGTGTTCCGGGAGGGCTTCGAGACCGTGCTCTTCTACCAGGCACTCGCCATCTTCGCGGAGGGGCTCGAGCTATGGGTCGTGCTGGGCGCGGTGACGGCGGCGGTCGCGCTCGGCCTGGCCGCGTACGCCGTGATCGGCCTCGGCAAGAAGCTCCCGTTCAAGCAGCTGCTCTTCGCGGGCGCGACCACGCTCCTGCTGCTCTCGGTTGCGTTCGCGGGGAACGCAGTGCGCTCGCTCCAGGAGGCCGGTTGGGTCCCGGTCACGCCAATCGAAGGCGAGTGGGCCCGGCTGCAGGTCTTTCTCGCCGAGCTCACAGGCATCCACCCGACGCGGGAGGGGATCCTCGTCCAGGTCGCGCTGCTCAGCGTCTACGCCGCCGGCGCCGGGTACCTCTTCGGCTGGAAGCGGTTGGGTCGCCAGCGGCCGGAGGCGGCACAAGCATGAGCAGGCTTCGCGTCGGAATCGATGTCGGCGGGACGTTCACGAAGGCGGTTGCGGTGTGCCCGTCGACGCGCAACCTGCGGGCTCACGCTTCGGTTCCCACGACCCACGCGCACGACCACGGCGTCGCGCAGGGTGTCGCCGACGCGCTGCGCGCGCTGCTGACGCGCGTCGACGGAGACTCGATCGAGCTGGTCGCGTTCTCGACCACGCAGGCGATGAACGCGCTCCTGGAGGGCGACGTAGGCCGAGTCGGCGTGGTCGGCCTCGGTGAGGAGCCGAATCTGCGGCCGGCCCGCAAGCGCACCCGGGTCGGGGCGATCGGTCTCGCGCCGGACCGGAAGCTCGAGACATCGCACACCTTCCTCGATGCGACAGGGGGCGTCGACGGTGACACGCTCGATCACGCGCTCCTCGCGTTCGCGCGCGAGGGGTGCCTTGCCGTCGCAGTCAGCGCCGCCTTCGCCGTCGACGATCCGGATACCGAGCAATTCGTCTCGGAGCGGGCGGCCGCTCACGGCCTCCCGGCCTGCGCAGGCCACGAGCTGTCGGGCGCGTACGGGCTCGAGACGCGGACGATCAGCGCTGCGATCAACGCGAGCATCCTGCCCGTCGTCGAGCGGACGACGACGCTCGTCGCATCCGCGCTCGCCGAGGCGGGGCTCGACGCGCCACTCCTCGTGCTCCGCGGGGACGGCGGGGCGATGAGCGTCGACGAGTTTCGCCGTCGTCCGTCGTTCACGATCGGCTCGGGCCCTGCAGCCGGTGTCTCCGCGGCCCTGCATCAGCTCGAGATCAGGGACGGGATCGTCGTGGAATGCGGCGGTACGAGCTCGAACGTCTCGGTGATCAAGAACGGCCGGCCGTTGCTCCGGACGCTTCGGGTGATGGGCCGTCCGACCTGCGTCCGCTCGATCGACAGCTGGGTCGTCGGCGCTGCCGGGGGGAGCATGGCCCGGGTGGGCCGCCGTCGGCTCGAGGACGTCGGCCCGCGGAGCGCCCACCTCGCGGAGCTCCCTTACGCGTGCTTCGCGACGCCCGAGGAGCTGGCGGATGCTCGATTGGAGCTCCGCGCGCCGCGGGCCGGCGATCCCGCCGATTACACGGTGATCTGCGCGGCGGGCGGCGACTTCGCGCTCACCGCGACGTGCGCAGCGAATGCGCTCGGCCTGGCGGACGATGGGTATGCGGCCGGCAGCCGTGAAGCAGCTCGACTCGCGTTCGCGCCGCTGGCCGAGCGACTGCGGACGACCGTCGACGAAGCGGCGACGCGCGTGCTCGACGGCGCGGCCCGACGGATCGCCGACGCCGCGGCCGAGGCGGCGAAACAGCACGCGCTGCGCGACGACGTGCCGCTGGTTGCGCTAGGCGGCTCCGGCGACGTGCTGGTCACACGGGTCGCAGAGCTGCTCGGCAGGCCGGTGGTACGAACGGAGCATCCCGAGGTGTTGTCGTCGATCGGCGCCGCTCTCTCGCTCGTGCGGGTCGAGCTCGATCGCAATGGCGTCTCGGCGCTGGACGTTCCCGCGCTCGCGATAGAGGCCGAGGCAGCGTGCATCGCAGCCGGCGCCGCTCCGGCATCGATCACGGTGGAGACGGCCTACGACGAGGCGGATCGGATCCTGCGCGCGGTTGCGACCGGCGCCGCGGCGCTGGAGGCCGGCGCCGTCGGGGCAGAGCCGGCCGACGATCGACGCCGGCTCGAAGCCGCGGCCGACGCGCTCGAGCTCGCGCCCGCCGACCTGACGCTGCTGGCCTCGAGCGACTTCTACCGCGTCTTCTCCGAGAACGGCTCCGGCCGGGTCGCCGTTGTGGACGCGCGCGCCGCCATCCCGATCGCCGCGGACGCCCGCTGCGTCTTTGCCGGCGAGGGAACGGAGTTCCTCGACCGGCTGCGTATCGAGCTCCGCGAGCACACACGCGAGCTCGGCGTCGCGACGATGCTCCCGCGGGTCGTGCTCGTCTCCGGGTCGCGCATCCTCGACCTCTCCGACGCCCGCCGGCCCGAGGACGTGCTGACGGCGGCGGAGCGCGCACTGGACGCCCCGGGCACAGCCGTCGCCGTCCTGGCGCGCTGATGTCGCTCTACCGGCAGGCAGGCCGCCGGAGCGGGTGGCTCGCGGCCGCTGTCGTCGTCGCGCTCTTGGTTGGTTTCGGGATCGGCTTTGCCGTCGCCCGGGCGACGGCCGAGGAGCCGACGGTCGAGGAGGCCGTCGCGCGCGTGCAGGAGGAAGCGGGCGCGACCGCGGATGCGCTGGAGCTCGTCGCGATCCACTACGAGACGACGGAGGCCGCCGCGGGTCAGCAGCTTCAGCGCGCGGAGGAGTCTTTCGACGAGGTGCGGCCCGAGCTCCAGCTGCTCTCGCCCGAGGAAACCGCCGACGCCGGCCGGGCGATCGAGAGGCTGGCGACGCTGGTCGACCGGAGCGCGTCGGCCGAGCAAGTCGAGCGTGCGGCCGAGGAGGCGCGCGCAGCCGTCCGGCGGGCGGCCGGGCTGCGATAGCCTCGTGGGGATGGCGCACGCCGGTCATTCGGTCGACGAGTACCTCGAGACGATCTACTTCCTCGCGTTTCCGATCGGCGAGTACAAGCCGCTCACCGGAGGGACCTCCCCCACGCTCGCCTCACGCGTCGCGGAGATGCTCGGCGTCTCGCGCGCGTCGGCCGGCGAGATGCTGAAGCGAATGGAGAGCGAGGGGCTGATCAGCCGCGGCGAGAACAAGGAGGCCGTCCTGACGAAGACGGGGCGCGCCCGGGCCGAGAAGGTCGTCCGCAAGCACCGGCTGATCGAGCGGCTGCTCACGGACTTCATGGACTACACGCCCGCGGAGGCGCATGTCCATGCGGACGAGATCGGCGAGTCGTTCTCCGATGACATGGTCGAGCGCATGGCGCGGAAGCTGGGGAATCCCGAGCGCTGCCCGCACGGCTGGCCGGTCGACCCGGCGTTCGAGCAGGCCGAGAACGACGAGCTCAAGGCTCTGGCGGAGCTGGACGAGGGGCAGGCCGCGACCATCGTCCGGCTCGCGGAGCACGACGGCGATCTCCTCCACTGGTTCTACGACCAGGGCTTCGAGCCGGGCCGCGAGCTGCGGCTGACCGCCGCTGATCCCGCCGCCGGCAGCTTCCGCGTGCAGCTGAATGGCCGCGAGGAGACCGTCGCGGAGAAGGCGGCCGCGGGGCTCTTCGTCAGGCCTTCGTAGCGGCCAAGAGCCGCGCGAGCGCGGCGGCGTCGAGCTCGCCGCGGTTCTTGGCGAGGGCGATGAGAGCAGCCTGCTTCGTCATGGGCCTCAACGTTCGCAGGCGAGCGTGACGTTCCTGCTCGGCGTGAGGGACTGTCCCTCGGCCATGGCCCGCAGGGCCGTGGCCTTCGCGCCGAGGGTGTGACGTTTTCGCGGCGCGCGCAGCGCGCCGCGCAGCTGTCGGTCATGCTCGGCGGGCGGCGTGCCGACGGAGGCTGTCCCGAAGGGACGACCCAATCGGTCGGGCACGCCTGCGCCGATTCCGCTAGACGGTCGCCTTCTCGCCGATGCCTGCGGCTGCCTTCAGCTCGGCGGCCTTGTCCGTCCGCTCCCACGTGAAGTCGTGGTCGTCGCGGCCGAAGTGACCATATGCCGCCGTCTTGGCGTAGATCGGCCGACCGAGCTCGAGGTCGCGGATGATCGCGCCGGGCCGCAGGTCGAAGTGCTCGCCGACGAGCTCCTCGATGCGCGCGACGGGGATCTTCTCGGAGTCGAACGTCCTGACGGAGACCGAGACGGGATGCGCGACGCCGATCGCGTAGGCGACGTTGACCTCACAGCGGTCGGCGAGCTCTGCCGCGACGATGTTCTTCGCGACGTACCGGGCCGCGTAGGCCGCCGAGCGGTCAACCTTGGTCGGATCCTTGCCCGAGAAGGCGCCGCCGCCGTGCCGCGCCGCCCCGCCGTACGTGTCGACGATGATCTTGCGTCCCGTCAGCCCTGTATCGCCCATCGGCCCGCCAAGCACGAACTTGCCGGTCGGATTCACGTAGACGAAGTCGCGGTCGTCGTAGAGGCGGCGCTCGTCGTAGAGACGCGGGTCGAGGATCGGATGGAGGACGTGTTCGATGACGTCCTCCTTGATCGTGGCCGGGTCGACGTTGTCGGCGTGCTGTGTGGAGACCAGCAGCCGCACGATCTCAACCGGCTTCTGGCGCCCGTGCTCGTCCACCTCGTACCGGACGGTCACCTGCGCCTTGCCGTCCGGCCGCAGGTACTTCAGCTGCTCGGACTTGCGGACGCCGGCCAGCCGACGCGCGATCTTGTGGGCGAGCATGATCGGTAGCGGCATCAGCTCCTGCGTCTCGTTGGACGCGTAGCCGAACATCATCCCCTGGTCGCCGGCGCCGATCTGGTCGATCGGGTCGTCGCCGCCCGGGTCGTGCTGCACCTCGTACGACTGGTCGACGCCGAGCGCAATGTCGGGCGACTGCTCGTCGATCGCGACGACGACGCCGCAGGTGGTCGCGTCGAACCCCCACTCCGAGTGCGTATAGCCGATCTCGGAGATCCTGGCGCGGACGAGCGCGGGGATATCGACGTACGTCTCCGTCGAGATCTCCCCGGCCACGACGACGAGACCGGTCGTGATCAGCGTCTCGCACGCGACTCGCCCGCTCGGGTCGTCCTTCAGCACCGCGTCCAGCACGGAGTCCGAAACCTGGTCGGCGATCTTGTCCGGATGGCCCTCGGTGACCGACTCGGACGTGAAGAGGAACTCGCGGGCGGCCATGCGGCCGGGAACGCTACCTACTCGATGCCGACGAAGACGAGCGACTTGACGAGGTTGCCGTCCTTCTCGCCGTACGCGACGAGTGAGCGCAGCGGCTCGAGGTTCCGGGAGACCTGCGGCGGCACGGAATCGCCGGAGACCGAGGCGAAGCCCATGATCAGGTCGATCGTCGCCTTCAGGTCGACCCAGGCTAGGCCCGTGTACTGGTCCGGGGCGCCGGCTGTCTCGAGCGCGTCCTCATAGCGATCGGTGTCGGCCAGCTTCTCGCCGGAGCTCCCGAGGTCGGCGATGGCGTCCTTCGTCGTCGTGAGCACCAGAGTGTCGTCCACCATCGCCAGGTTGACGGTGAAGTCGTCGAAGACCGCGGTCGTGACGTCGCCGTCCTCCGTCACCTCGCCGACCTCCATCGCGGCGAGCGCACGCAGGAGCCGCTCGGCCGACTCGCGCGCCTGCGCCGGATCATCCGGGCGGACGAGCAGCGTCAGCTCGGGGATCGGCGCACCGGGCGCCGCGTAGAACGCGACCTCTCCGTCGATGAGACGGAGGACTTCGGCGACGGTCACGCCGGTCTCCTGCTCGAACTCGTTGAGCGCCGACCCGTACAGCGGATTTTCTCGCAGCGCGCCGACCTGCTCGCCGATGCCGGTACCCATGAAGCTCATGAAGGCGAAGGCATCTGCGGGAACGAGCTCGAGCAGGTCGGACGAGTACTCCTCCGCGGCGCCGAGCAGCTTGTCGGCGCCCTCGCCCTGCACCACGCCCGCAACTTCGGCGCCGTCGTCACGGGCTTTCGCCCAGGCGCCGGCGAAGTCGAGCTCGTCCAGGCCGAACATCCGCAGCGCCTGCGCTTCGGGGCCACTGCCGAAGGTCTCGAACGCGGACGCGACGTCGACGTAGACGCGGCCCAGCGCGTCGGCCGGCAGCTCCGCCATTCCATCCTGGAATGCCTCGTCGTCGGCGAGCGCCTGGCCGCCCCCGGCCTTAAGCGCCGTATCGATCGACTCCTTCTTGTCGGAGACGGCGATCCAGTCGTCGACCCTGCGCGTGACCAGCGGATCGTCGGGCTCCTCCTGCTGGATGCGCTCGATCAGCTTCAGCGCCTCGTCGACGTCGTCCGGCCGCAGGAGGGCGACGACCTTGACGTCGGTCATCGAGCTCGCGTAGACGGCGACCGCCGAGTCACCTCCGAGCGTCTCGTGAGCCTGCTCCCAGGTGATGTCGCTGCCGCTCTCGATCTCCTTCTTCAGCTCGGCCAGCCACTTCTCGCCGTCAGGGAACCGGAGGACGAGCTCCTCGACCTGCTTCCACTGATCGGACTCGGGATCGCTGTCGAGATCGGCGTAGACGAGGGCCCCGGGCTTGAGGAGCTCCGCGCCGGCGGACTCGCCCGCGCCGACCTTCTCGCTGCCGCAGCCTGCGGCGACGAGCACAAGAGCCGAGACGAGGACTGCCCAGACGAGACGCATCGTCCGCATCGTATTCCCGCCGGCGGAGATCGCTATTCCCCGGTCGGGGGACGGCTCATGAACTCGGCGATCGCGTCGCGGATCTGCCGCCCGTCGAGCACTTCGCGGACGGCCCGCGTGATCGGCAGGTCGATGCCCATCTCGCGGGCCCGGTCGTCGAGGATCGGCGCGGTCGTCAGCCCCTCGACGGTGCCGATCTTTCGAACCGCATCCGCTGCGCTCGCTCCGCGCGCCATCAGCGCGCCGGCGCGACGGTTGCGGCTATGGCGGCTCCAGCAGGTCGTCAGGAGGTCGCCGGTGCCGGCCAGGCCCGCGAACGTCTCGGGCTGCGCGCCGATCGCGGTGCCGAGCGTGCGCATGTCCGCCAGCCCGAGTGTGATCAGCGCAGCTTTCGCGTTGCTGCCGAGCGCGAGCCCGTCCATCGCACCGGCCGCGAGTGCGATCACGTTCTTGGCCGCAGCGGCGAACTCGACGCCCGCCGGGTCGTCGTTGACGTAGACGCGGAACGTCATCGAGTTGATCTCGTGCTGGAGCTCGACAGCGAGCTCGTGGTTCTGGCTGGCCACGACGGCGGCGGTCGGCAGGCCCTCGGCGATCTCGGCCGCGATGTTCGGCCCGGAAAGCACCGCGACCGGACGGTTCTCGACGAGCGCCGTGAGGCGCCCTCCAGTCGCGGGATCGAGGCCCTTCGTGAGACTCAGGACCGGCGACTCACCCGGGAGGTCCCTGACGACCTCGCCGAAGGACCGGCTAGGCACGGCGACGACGACGAGCTCGGCGTTCTCGACGACCCCGTTATCGCGCTCGCGCCCGAGGATCTCGACGTCGTGCCCGCGGTGGCGGAGCACGCCGCCGAAGACGGTGCCCCATGCGCCGGCGCCGATGACGGCGATCTTCACGTTCGTCTCACGAAGTCGATGGACACGGGGATCCCCTGGAGGTCGAAGCGCTCCCGGAGCTTGTTCTCGACCCAGTACCCATAGTCCCGCGTGATCAGGCCCGGGTCGTTGACAAAGGCGCGGAAGCGCGTCGGCCGGACGCTCGTCTGCGTTGCGTACAACAGGTTCAGGCGCTTCCCTCGCCGCGACGGCGGCTCGCGCTGCTCGCGGAGCTCCTGGAGGAAGCGGTTCAGCTCGCCCGTCGAGATTCTCGCCGTGTACTTCTCGAACAGCCCCTCGATCCGGTCGAAGAGCCGCTCGATGCCGCGCCCCGTCTTGGACGAGACGGTGACGATCGGCGGGCGCTGACGCAGGCGCGCCTCGAGCCGGTCCCGGACGTCCTCGATCCCGATCGTGGTGATGTCCCACTTCGACAGGACGACCAGGGTCGCGCACTGCGCCTTGCGAGCGATGTCGGCGACCGCGAGGTCCTGGTCGACCAGCCCCTCGGAGGTGTCGATCAGGACGAGTGCGACGTCGGCCCGCTCGGCCGCCTGCAGCGCTCGCAGCTCCGAGTAGTACTCGATCCCCTGGCGCTGGCGGCGCCTGCGTCGGAGCCCAGCGGTGTCGACGAAGACGAACGTCCGGTCGCCCCGCTGGACGACTGTGTCGATCGAGTCGCGCGTGGTGCCGGGGACCTCGGAGACGATCACGCGCTCTTCCCCCACCAATACGTTGAGCAGGCTCGACTTCCCGACGTTCGTCCGGCCGAGGATCGCGATGCGGATCGCATCCTCCGAGATCTCCGGCCGCTTCGAGGCTCCCGGAAGGCGCTCGAGGATCGTGTCGAGCAGGTCCCCCGTGCCGTGGCCGTGCAGTCCCGAGATCGGCACGGGCTCGCCGAGCCCGAGGCGGTGGAACTCGTGGATCTGGTCGGTCCGGGTCGGGTCATCGACCTTGTTCGCGATCAGGAGCACGGTGCGGTCGGAGCGGCGCAGCAGCTCCGCGACCTCTTCATCGCCGGGCGTCACGCCGGCCTGCGCGTCCACGACGAACAGCACGAGATCGGCCTCGTCGATCGCCGTGCGGGCCTGAGCTGCGATCTGGCGTGTGATCTCGGAGCGGCCGGCGAGGTCGACGCCGCCCGTGTCGATCAGGATGAAGCGCCGCCCGCTCCACTCGCAGACGATGTCCTTCCGGTCGCGGGTCACGCCCGGCTCCTCGTGGACGACGGCGGTGCGAGTGGCCGTGAGCCGGTTCACGAGGGTCGATTTTCCGACGTTGGGAAAGCCGACGATCGCCGCCGTCCCGGCGAGCTCGCTCACGCGGGCGGCACGGCGTGGCGCGGCCGGCCGAGTGCGTGGACGTCGACGAGGAAGCGCCAGAGCTCGTGGATGCGGCGCTGGATCTCGACGGACGCCTCGCGGTAGCCCTTGCCGTTCGCCTTCAGGCCGTCGAAGGCGAACGGCCGGCCCCAGGCGACGGAGACCGGGTGGAAGTTGCCCGGCCGCCAGTGCTGGCTGCCGTGGATTGCGGCGCAGACGACGGGCACGTGCTCGTTGAGCGCGACCATCGCCGCGCCCGGCTTCACTTCGCCGGGGACGCCCGAACGCTGCCGCGTCCCTTCGGCGAACATTCCGAGCGCGTTTCCCTCGTGCACGCAGCGACGCATCTCCCGAACCGCCTCGCGGTCGGACTCGCCACGGCGGACCGAGTAGGTGCCGAAGGCCTTGACGAGTGGGCCGATGACCGGGACCTCGTGCAGCTCAGCCTTCGCCAGAAAGTACAGCTGCCGCGGGCTGGCCGCGCCGAACGCGGGCGGGTCGAGCCACGAGAAGTGGTTGAAGACGAGCACGACGCCATCGTCCTGCGGAACGCGCCCCGCGCCGTAGACCCGGAGCGGCGCCAGGGTGCGCACCGCCGTGCCGATCGTGGCCTGGCCGACCGTCCAGACGGGGCTGTTCCTGCTCAAGCGACCCGGGCGCGGACGAGCAGCTCGATCCGGTCGACCACGTCCTCGACGTCGAGGCTGGTGGTGTCGATGAGGTCGGCGTCGTCGGCGGGCTGCATCCGCGCCGCGTCGCTCTCGTCGCGGAGCCGGAGGTCCGTCGCGAGCGCGTCGCCGCCGATGTCGGGCCTTTCGGCCTGGCGGCGCTCGGCGCGGATCCTCTGGTCCGCGTTGAGATAGACCTTGACGTCCGCGTCGGGTGCGACGACCGTCCCGATGTCGCGTCCCTCGATGACGGCGTTGCCGAGGTCGGCGAGCTCGCGCTGGCGGCGCCGCATGACGATCCGGACCTCGGGATGGCGGGCGACGACGGGGACGAGCCTGTCGATCTCGGCCAGCCGGATCTCGGCCGTGACGTCCGCATCGGCGATCCGTACCGAGCCGCCCTCGTCGAGGTCGACGGGATGCCCTTCGGCCAGCACGCCGAGCGTCGGCCCGTCCTCGAGGTCGAGCGCACGCTGGAGCGCGAGCCAGGTCACGGCCCGGTACATCGCGCCCGTGTCCAGATACCGGAAGCCGAGTCGCTCGGCCAGCCGGCGGGCGACGGTGCTCTTCCCGGCTCCGGCGGGCCCGTCGATTGCCACGATCATCGCTGGGTCACCGACTCGAGCAGGTCGAAGAATCCGGGGAAGCTTACTGCGACGCTCTCCGGGTCCTGGAGCTCGACGCCCTCGCGCGACGCCAGCCCGGCGACCGCGGCCAGCATCGCGATCCGGTGGTCGCCGCCGCTCGAAACCGCACCCCCACCCTTAGGGCGGGTGGGGACCCCCCTCACCCTGAAGCCATCTTCGCTCGCCGTGATCCTCACGCCAAGGGATCGGAGCACATTTGTCACGGTTTCGATGCGGTCCGTCTCCTTTTCGCGCAACTGGGCGGCGCCGCGGACAAGGCTCTCTCCGCGCGCCATCCCGCCCGCGAGGGCGAACAAGGGGAGCTCGTCGATCATTCGCGGCACCTCCGCCTTCCGCACGGTCGTCGCGATTAGCGCCGCCGAGCGGGACTCCAGGTCCGCGACCGCCTCGCCGCCCGCCCGGCGCCGGTCGAAGATCGAGATCCGCGCGCCCATCCGGACGAGCACGTCCAGCAGGCCGGCACGGAAGGGGTTCACGCCAACGCCGTGGATCGAGAGCCCGGAGCCTGGGACGAGCGTCGAGGCCGCGAGGAACGGCGCCGCCGAGGAGATGTCGCCGGGCACCTGCACCGTGTCCAACCGCAGCGACTCCACCTGCGAGATCGACACCGAACGACCCGACCGCCGGACCGGCGCGCCCGCCGCCCGGAGCATCGTCTCGGTGTGGTCGCGCGTGAAGTACGGCTCGTGGACGACGGTGCGGCCACCCCCGGCCTGCATTCCCGCCAGGAGCAGCGCCGATTTCGTCTGCGCGCTCGCGCGCTCGAGCCGGTGCTCGGCGGCCCGCAGCTCGGCTCCCTCGATCCTCACCGGCGGCTTGCCGTCGGACGTCTCGATCCGCGCGCCCATGGCCCGGAGCGCCTCGGCGAGGTCCTCGACCGGCCTGCCCCGAAGTGATTCGTCTCCCGAGAGGACGAACTCCCCCTCCTGTCCGGACAGCAGGCCCATCAGGAGCTTGAGCAGCGTGCCGGCGTTGCCGCAGTCGATCGGCTCCGCGGGCTCTTGGAGCCCGCGCAGCCCCAAGCCTCCGACCGACAGCACATCCACGTCGTCCTCGACATCCGCGCCGAGCGCCCGCATCGCATGGACGGTCGACTCGGTGTCCCCCGACCGTCCGAAGCCCTCGATCCGGATCTCGCCCTCGCAGACCGCGCCGATCAGCACGCCGCGGTGGGAGATGGACTTGTCGCCCGGCACGCCGATGTGGCCGACGACGGCCGCCGCCGGCTCGATCCTCATTCGTCGAGAGCGGGTGCGACGACGACTCCGTACCCTTGCGCCTCCAGCAGCGCAGCGGCCCGCTCCGCCTCGCGCTCGCCGGCGACCAGCACCGTCAGGTCGCCGCCCCGCTCCGGCGACTGGTGCTGCAGCTCGAAGTCCTCGATGTTGATCCGCTCGGCCCCCAGCGCCTGCGTGATCCCAGCGAGGACCCCCGGCCGGTCGGGGACATGGACGCGGAGCCGGTGCAGCTCTCCCGGGTCGCCGTACGCATCGCTGATCATCCCGCGGCGGTTGCGTACGGCCTCGCCGATCCAGCGCGCGAGGAAACCCGCGTCGCCCGAGGCGAGCGCCGAGTCCACCTGCTCGAGCCCGCGGCGGTGCTCCGCCAACGCCGCTCTCAGCGCTTCCGCGTTCTCCAAGAAGATGTCGACCCAGATTCGCGGGTTGGCCCCCGCGACTCTGGTCATGTCCCGAAGCGACCCGCCGGCGGACGAAAGGGGCTCGTGCCCGTCGATCCGCGTCGCGCCGGCGTGGTTGACGAGCACGTTGGCCAGTACGTGAGGGAGGTGGCTCGTCAGCGCAACCAGCCGGTCGTGCGCGCCGGGATCGATAGCGACCGGCACGGCGCCGAGGTCGCCGACAAATCCGTGGACGAGCCGGTACCGCGCGGGATCGCTGTGCGGGAGCGGCGAGAGAAACCAGGTCGCCCCTTCGAAGAGATCGGCCGTGGCGTGAGCGGGGCCGCGCGCCTCGGAACCGCAGACGGGGTGGCCGCCGATGAAGCGCGGCGAGCCCGCCGCCGCCTCGCAGACAGCGGTCTTGGTCGACCCCACGTCGGTCACCGTGCAGTCGTCCGCGCTCGCCTCCAGCACCGTTCGCACCTGCGCGGCCAGCCGTCCCACCGGCACCGCGACAACGGCGAGCTCGGCTCCGCCGAGGGCCTCCCCGAGCGTCGGCTTGACCTGGTCGACCGCACCCCGCTGGAGCGCGAGCTCGGCCGTGGCCTCGTCGTCGTCGAACCCGAAGACCGTTGCGCCCGACCGCTTCGCGGCCAGCCCGACCGACGCGCCGATCAGCCCGGTGCCGATGACCGCGAGCCGCAAGTCGCCCTACCCGACCTGTTTGCCCATGAGGGCGACGATCTCTTTCACCTCTCTGGCGAACTCGCCGAACTCGTCGACAGGGATCTGCTGCGGGCCGTCGCAGAGCGCCTCCTCGGGCCTCGGATGGGCCTCGACGATGATCCCGTCTGCACCGACTGCCGCCGCTGCCCGAGCAAGTGGCAGCACGAGCGCCCTCCGCCCGGCGGCGTGGGAGGGGTCGACGATCACCGGCAGGTGCGTCTCCTCTTTGAGCACTGCGACCGAGCCGAGGTCGAGCGTGTACCGCGTCGAGCCCTCGAACGTCTTGATTCCCCGCTCGCAGAGGATGATCCGGTCGTTTCCCTCCCTCGCGACGTACTCGGCCGCCATCAGGAGCTCCTCCACGGACGCGGAGGGACCACGCTTGAGCAGCACCGGCTTGTCGACCCGGCCGACCTCCGCCAGGAGCAGGAAATTCTGCATGTTGCGGGCGCCGATCTGGATCACGTCCGCGACTTCGATCACCTCCTCGACGTGCCGCGGGTCGATCAGCTCGGTGACGATCGGCAGACCTGTCTCCTCCCCCGCCTCGCGCAGCACTTCGAGGGCATCCAACCCCAGCCCCTGGAACGTGTAAGGCGAGGTGCGCGGCTTGAACGCCCCACCGCGGAGCATCGTCGCACCGGCCGCCGCGACCGCCCGCGCCGTCTCGAGCGTCTGCTCTCGGTACTCGACCGTGCACGGGCCTGCGATCAGGCCGAAGAACGAGTCGCCGATCTTCCGGCCGCGGACGTCGATCACCGTGGGATCCGGCGCGAGCTCGCGTGCAACGAGCTTGTACGGCTTGAGGATCGGCAGCACTTTCTCGACTCCCGGGTAGCCCTCGAGCGGCAGCCCCGCGAGCGCCTCTCGCTCGCCGATCGCGCCGATCACCGTCGCCTCGCGACCATGGGAGACCCGGGCGTCCGCGCCCGACTCCCGCAGCCGGGCAACCACGTGCTCCGTCTGATCAGGCGTCGCGCCGCTCCCCATCACGATCAGGAGCTCCGGGGAGGCGTTGTTGCTGGCCATGGCAGCAAGTGTAGGTTCAGGCCGTGGACCCCGGCCAAGACCCGATCGTCAGGCAGCTTCGGGAGCAGGTCTCGGACATCGACCGCGGGCTCGTGGAGGCCATCAACGCGCGTTTGCGGCTCGTCGCGCGGCTGAAGAGCTACAAGGACTCCCGCGGCTACGCCTTCGTCGATCCGGAGCGCGAGGAGTGGATGTTTCGCGATGTCAGGCGCGCAAACCGCGGCCCGCTCTCGCAGGAAGGCCTGGACGGGATCTACCAGGCGATCCTGGACCTCTCCAAGCGGGAGGTCTCTTGACCGAGGAAACCGGTGGGCGTACCCTGAGTGTGATGACTCCCGCGTTCCGCACCTGGGCCTGGTCGTGGCGCCACGAGCGGTGCGGGAGCATTGCCTGACCTGACCTAGGCACAACCCGTACCGCTCGTAGACCTTCCGCCCGGGGGGTCTTTTTCGTTTTCGCATGATCGTCCAAACCGTCATCGCAACCGACCTGATCACCCCGCTCGGGGCCTACCTCCGGCTGCGCGATGCCGGCAGCGCGAGCTTCCTGCTCGAGTCGGTGGAGAAGGGCCGCCTCGGACGCCACTCGTTCGTCGGCGCCGGCTCGCGGCTCGTGAGCTTCGAGGAGGCGGAGACCTGTGGCGCCCCGGTCGTCGGCTACCTCTCGTACGACTACGCGGCCAAGCTGGAGCCGACGGTGCAGCTGCCGGACTCGGGGCGCGACCTGCCGGAGAGCCGGTTCGTCGTCGCCGACACGCTCGTCCGCTTCGATCATGGCGGTGGGATGGCCGAGGTTCTGTGCGGGAGCCCGGACGAGGTGACGGACCTCCTGGCCGGCGCCATGCCCGAGCTGCCGACCGGCGATCGCTCGGCGGGCCAGACCCGTCGCTTCCCCTCCGCCGTCGATTACGAGCAAGGGGTCGACCGCGCCAAGCGCCATATTCGGGCGGGCGACGCGTTCCAGATCGTGCTCTCGCAGCGGGCCGAGCGCCCCACGTCGGCGAGCGCGCTCGACCTCTACCGCTCGCTCCGCCGTGTCAACCCCTCGCCGTACCTCTTCCTTCTGGAGCTGGATGGGCTGGCGCTGATCGGCTCCTCACCCGAGACCCTGGTGAAGGCCGAGGGCAGGGACGCCTCGCTCAACCCGATCGCGGGGACGACGCGCCCGGGCGACGGCGACGCCGAGCGGCTGCTCACCTCCGAGAAGGACAGGGCCGAGCATGTGATGCTCGTCGATCTCGGCCGGAACGACCTCTCGCGGGTCTGCGCGCCGGGATCGGTTCGCGTCCGGCGATTCCTCGAGGCCGAGCGCTTCTCGCACGTGACGCACCTCGTGTCCGAGGTCGGGGGGCGGCTGCGTGAGGATGCCGACCACTTCGACCTGCTCCGGGCCTGCTTCCCCGCGGGCACCGTGTCCGGCGCGCCGAAGGTGCGCGCGATGCAGCTGATCTCGGACCTTGAGGGCTACCGGCGAGGCCCGTACGCAGGCGCCGTCGGCTACGCGCTGCCGGGCGAAGCCCTTGACACGTGCATCGCGATCCGGACGATCGTGCTGCACGACGGCGTCGCTTTCCTCCAGGCCGGCGCGGGGATCGTCGCCGACTCCGACCCCAAGCTCGAACAGGAGGAGTGCCGTCAGAAGCTCGCCGCGCTCGAGACGGCGATCCGGCTCGCGGAGGCTCGCCGGTGATGCTTCTCCTTGACAATTACGACAGCTTCACGTTCAACCTCGCGCACCTGTTCGGCGAGCTCGGCGTGGAGGTCGTGGTGCGCCGGAACGACGAGCTCGACGCCGACGAGGCCGAGGAGCTCGCTCCGTCGCACCTCGTGATCTCCCCCGGTCCCGGCAGGCCCGACGCCTCCGGTGGAACGCCGGCGATCGTCGCCCGCCTCGCACGGACGACTCCGACGCTCGGCGTCTGTCTCGGGCACCAGGCAATCGTCGAGGCGTTCGGCGGCGAGATCGGCGCGGCGCGGGAGCTCGTCCACGGCAAGGCGACGACGGTGCAGCACGACGGCGAAGGGATCTTCCGCGGGCTTCCCGAGGGGTTCGAGGCGGGGCGCTACCACTCGCTGGCCGCAACCCGGATCCCGGACGAGCTGGAGATCTGCGCAACCGCACCGGACGGCGAGGTCATGGCCGTGCGTCACCGGACGCTGCCTGTCCACGGCGTCCAGTTCCATCCCGAGTCCGTGCTGACGCCCGTCGGGCCCGACCTCGCGCGCAACTTCCTGGAGGCCGGTCCCTCGGCTTCCTGGGGCGCCGATGGCGGTGCGGGGCCATGAGCAATACGGGCCCGGAGAGTCCCGTGCCGCCAGCGGCGTCAGGCGGCTGCGAAGCCGGGCTTCGTCCGGCGGGAGCCGCGCCCGGCCAGGGAGGCGAGGCGTGATCCAGGAGGCGCTCTCCCGGTTGCTGGACGGCCGCGATCTCAACCGGGACGAGGCGCGGCGCGTGATGGGCTCGATCATGGACGGCGAGGCGACGCCGGCGCAGATCGGCGGGTTCCTCGTCGCCCTCCGCCTGAAGGGAGAGACGACGGAGGAGATCGCCGGCTGCGCCGAGGCCATGCGCGAGCACGTCCTGGCCGTCAAGCCGCAGCGGGGCGACCTCGTGGACACCGCCGGCACGGGCGGCGACGGCGCTCGGACGTTCAACATCTCGACCGCCGCCGCCCTGGTCGCTGCGGCAGCCGGCGCCGGAGTTGCGAAGCACGGCAACCGCGCCGTCTCGTCCGCGTCGGGCTCGGCCGACGTGCTGGAGGCACTCGGCTTCTCGCTCGAGCTCGAGCCGGAGCGGATCGAGCGCTCGATCGACGAGCTGGGCTTCGGGTTCCTGTTTGCACCGACCCATCACCCGGCGATGCGCCACGCGGCGCCCGTCCGCCGTGAGCTCGCGGCGCGGACGGTCTTCAACGTCCTCGGCCCTCTGACGAACCCGGCCGGCGCCCGGGCTCAGGTCGTGGGCGTGTACGCGCCCGAGCTGGTGCCGACGATCGCCGACGTGCTGCTCAGCCTCGGCGCGACCCGAGCGTTCGTCGTCCACGGTGCAGGCGGCGTGGACGAGCTGTCGCCGGCCGGCCCGAACCTCGTCTGCGAGGTGGCGGACGGAGAGGTTCGCCGGCGCGAGATCGACCCACTGGAGCTCGGCGTCCCGCGCTGCGCCCCTGAAGACCTTCGCGGCGGGGAGCCGGAGGACAACGCGCGGACGATCCACGAGATCTTCGCCGGAGCGGACGGCGGACGGCGCGACGCCGTGCTGCTGAACGCAGCGGGCGCGATCGCGGCAGCCGGTCACGCCAAGGACCTCGAAGAAGGGCTCGGCGTCGCACGCGAGGCGATCGACTCCGGTGCCGCAGGGGAACGGCTGGAGGCGCTGGTCGCCTTCTCCCGGACCGAGGCCCTCGCCTAGTGGCCCACCAGGCAATACACGCCTGCTTCCGGCCCGCGATCACGCGGCGCCAGAGTCCACCCTCCTCCTCACCAAGGTCTTCTGACCTTGGCTCGTCGGAGTCCGAACTCTGGCTTGGTGCTCGCGGCCCAGACGCTGGGCAGCATTACCTGGAGGGCCACTAGTGGGCCCCTTCCGGGACGCGCTGTCTGCTCCGGGCCTGTCCGCGATCGCCGAGGTGAAGCGGCGCTCGCCCTCGTCCGGCGACCTGCGGCCGGACGCCGACCCCGCCGCGCTCGCCGCAGGGTTCGAGCGCTCCGGCGCGGCAGCGGTCTCGATCCTGGTCGACGAGCGGTTTGCCGGCTCGGTCGACGATCTGCGCGCGGCGCGGGCCACGACCTGCCTGCCGCTGCTCGCGAAGGGATTCTTCTCGACCCGCCAGGAGCTCGGGGAGCTACGCGACGCCGGGGCCGACGCGGTGCTGCTCTTGCTCCGCGATCTCGACGACCCGGCGATGCTGGAGCTCCTCGGCGCCACCCGCGAGCTCGAGCTCGACGCGCTCGTCGAGGCCCACTCCGCCGAGGAGCTCGAGCGCGCCGTGCGGCTCGACGCGAAGACGATCGGGATCAATGCCCGCGACCTCGCGACCTTCGAGATCGACCGGCGCGCCCAGCTAGCGCTCGTCGCGAAGGCGCCGCGCGACCGGCTCGTCGTCGCTGAGAGCGGGATCGCATCCCGCGCGCAGGGGGCCGCCGCCGAGCTGGCCGGCGCAGACGCGATCCTGGTCGGCTCGGCGCTCATGCGATCGAGCGACCCGCCCGGCACGCTCGCCGAGCTGATCTCCAGGCCGCTCGTGAAAGTCTGCGGGCTCACCCGCGAGGAGGACGTCGCTGCGGCGGCCTCGGCGGGCGCCGACCTGGCCGGGTTCATCCGGGTCGACGGCAGCCCGCGCCGGGCCGACGGGGTGCTCCCGGTGCCGGACGAGATGCTCTCGGTCTCCGTCCACGTGGGCGAGCCGAGCGACGAAGGCGCCGACCTCGTCCAGCTCTACGACCGCGACGCAGGCGGCCGGCTCCGAGGACGCGACGCATCGCTGCTACGGGACGGCGAGCCCGTCGCCCGCGTTCTCGACCTTCCCTGGGACGAGGAAGACCCGGGCCACCTCGCCCGAGCTAGAGCCGCCGACGGGCGCGTGGTGCTCGCCGGGCGGCTCGGCCCCGACAACGTCCGCGCCGCGATCGACGCCGTGGGCCCGTGGGCAGTCGACGCCGCCTCGAGACTGGAATCGGAGCCGGGGATCAAGGACCACGCCAAGGTGCGCGCCTTCGTGGAGGCGGCGTGGTGCTGACCTACGGCGCCTACGGCGGCCGCTTCGTGCCCGAGACGCTGATCCCGGCGCTCGACGAGCTCGAGCAGGCATGGAACGAGGCGAAGGACGACCCCGCCTTCGCCCTCGAGCTCGACGAGCTCGGCCGCGCCTTCGGCGGCCGGCCGACGCCGCTGATGCGCGCCGAGCGGTTCGCGCCAGACAAGCGCCTCTACCTGAAGCGCGAGGACCTCCTGCACACCGGCGCGCACAAGCTGAACAACGCGCTCGGCCAGGCCGTGCTCGCCAGGCGGCTCGGAAAGCGGCGGATCGTCGCCGAGACGGGCGCCGGTCAGCACGGCGTCGCGACTGCGACCGTGTGCGCGAAGTTCGGGCTCGATTGCGTCGTCTACATGGGCGCCGAGGACATGGGCCGCCAGCGGCCCAACGTGGAGCGAATGCACGTGCTCGGCGCCGAGGTCGTGCCCGTCGAGTACGGCACGAGGACCCTGCGCGAGGCGACGAGCGAGGCGATCCGCGACTGGATCGCGAACGTCGAGACGACGCACTACCTGCTCGGCTCCTGCGTCGGCCCGCACCCGTACCCCGAGCTCGTCCGTGAGCTCCAGGCCGTCATCGGGCGCGAGGCTCGCGCCCAGGTCGTCGAAGCCGAGGGCCGGCTTCCGGACGCGGCGATCGCCTGCGTGGGCGGCGGCTCGAACGCGATCGGGCTCTTCGCCGGCTTCCTGGACGACGACGTCGAGCTGGTCGGAGTCGAGGCGGCGAATGCCGCCAGTCTCGGCTCAGGCCGGGCCGGCGTCCTGCACGGCGCCCGCTCCTCGCTGCTCGCCGACGAGGACGGGCAGGTGCTGGACGCCGAGTCGATCTCCGCGGGGCTCGACTACCCAGGTGTGGGCCCGGAGCACGCGTTCCTGCGCGACTCCGGCCGGGCGCGGTACGTGCAGGCGACGGACGAGGAAGCCCTCGCCGCCTTCCGGCGCCTCGCGGAGACCGAGGGCATCCTCCCCGCGCTCGAGCCGGCTCACGCGCTCGCCCGGGTCGCCGATCTCGACGCCGAGCTCGTCGTCCTCTGCCTGTCCGGCCGAGGCGACAAGGATCTCGCGCAGGTGACGGGATGAAGACGCTCGTCGTTTACCTGATGGCCGGGCGGGACGCCCCCGAGCTCGCCGAGGCCGCGGTTGCCGGCGGCGCGGACATCGTCGAGGTCGGCTTTCCATTCTCGGATCCGCTCGCCGACGGGCCGGTGATCCGCAGGGCCGCCGAGCGAGCGCTCGCCGAGGGAATGCGCACTCGCCGCTGCCTGGAGTGCCTCGCGGAGACACGTGCGCGCGTCGACGTCCCGCTGATTCCGATGACCTACGCCTCGCTGCTCGAGGCGTACGGTTACGAGCGGTTCGAGGCCGACGCGCGCGCCGCGGGCGCCACGACCCTGATCGTCGCCGACCTTCCCGCCGGCGAGAGGCCCGAGCTCAGGCGCGTCCAGCTCGTCGCACCGACCTCGACCGACGAACGAATCCAGATTGCTGCGCGCCATACGGACGGCTGGCTCTACCTGGTTACCGTCACCGGGACGACGGGGGCCCGCGAGCGCCTCTCCCCTTCGCTCGCGGGGCTCGTCGCCCGTACGCGCGCCTTCAGCGACCTGCCGCTCTACGCAGGGTTCGGGATCTCGACACCCGAGCATGCGGCCGAAGCCGCCGAGCTCACCGACGGAATCGTCGTCGGCTCTCGCGCGGTCGAGGTTGCCGAGGATGGGCCAGACGCGCTTCAGGCCTACGTCGAAACGCTGCGGTCGGCCATTGGGGCTGGCGCGATAATCCCGGCGCGATGATGAAGCGCCCCTCCCGGAATGAAGCACGGGCTATCGGGCCGCGCTGTGCGGCGCGAGGCGTCGTCCTCAGTCGCGCCCATAGCGCTGCTATGGACGCTCCCTGCGTCCTACCCTCGCACTCGCCCATCGCACCCCGACAGCGCGTGGTCATCCCGGAATGAGCTTGAGGATCTTCTCCGGCATCCAGCCGACCGGCTCGAAGCACTTCGGCAACTACAGCGGCGGCTTCCGCCAGTACGCCGCGACCCAGGAGCTCGGCGACGCGTTCTTCTGCATCGTCGACCTCCACTCGATCACCGTCGAGCACGACCCTGCCGACCTGCGCGAGCGAACACTCGACCTCGCCGCCATGCTCTTCGCCACCGGCCTCGATCCCGAACGCTCGACCGTCTTCGCCCAGAGCGGCGTGGCCGCTCACGCCGAGGCGGCCTGGCTGCTGAGCTCGGTGGCGAGCTTCGGCGAGCTCCGCCGGATGACGCAGTTCAAGGACAAGTCCGAGCGGCACGATTTCGTTTCGGCCGGGCTCTTCACGTACCCCGTGCTGATGGCAGGCGACATCCTGCTCTATCAGACCGACGTTGTTCCGGTCGGCGACGACCAGCGGCAGCACATCGAGCTCGCGCGGAATATCGCCGAGCGCTTCAACAGTCGGTTCGGAGAGACCTTCAAGGTCCCGAAAGGCGTCTTCCCGGAAGAGGGCGCCCGGATCAAGAACCTCCAGGAGCCCGAGCGCGCAATGTCCACGACGCTCGGCGCCGAGCAGGGAGTGGTGCGGCTGGTCGACGAACCTGACGTGATCCGGAAGAAGTTCAAGACCGCGGTCACCGATTCGGGCCGGGATGTTCAGCACAATCCGGGAACCAAGCCCGGCATCTCGAACCTGATCGAAATCATGTCCGTGGCGACCGGTGAGTCGTTCGCCGAGATCGAGTCGCGCTACGACGGCGCCGGCTACGGGCAGTTCAAGGAAGAAGTCGGTGAGGCCGTCGTCCAGCTCCTGGCTCCGATTCAGGAGCGCTACGCACAGTTGCGGGCGGACGACGCCGAGCTGCACCGGCTGCTCGCGCTGGGCGCCGAGAAGGCGCGCAACACCTCGGCGCCGACGCTCGAGACGATGTACGAGCGGATGGGCTTCGTCAGAGCCAGCCGGACCGTCTGAACCGCCCGTAGAGCGCGAGGCAGCACCCGACCATGAGCAGAATGGCCAGGGGGTAGCCGACCCGCCAGCTGAGCTCCGGCATGTGCTCGAAGTTCATCCCGTAGATGCCGCTGATCAGCGTCGGGACGGCGATGATCGCGGCCCACGCAGAGATCTTTCGGACGTCCTCGTTCTGGCGGAAGCTCGCCTGCGTGATGTTCGCGGAGAGAATCTGTGTGAGCAGCTCCCGAAACTCGCGGATCGACGCAGTGACCCGCAGCAGATGGTCGTCGACGTCGCGGAAGTACGGCCGCATCTCGTCCGGTATCAGGCGCTGTATTCCACGGGCGAGATCGTCAACCGAGGGGCGGAGTGGCGTCACTGCCTGGTAGAGCTGGAGCACCGAGCGATTGAGACGGTAAATCCGCGGGGCCGGGTTCGCCCGATCCGGTGAGAAGACCTCGATCTCGACCTCCCGGATGTCCGTGTCGAGCTCCTCGATGACCGGGCCGTACGCGTCCACGACGCGGTCGACGATCGCGTAGATCGCAGCTACTGGGCCGTGGGCTAGCAGGTCCGGCCGTCGCTCCATCTCGATCCGGACCTGGTGCAGTGGGAAGTCGCCGTGGCGCACGGAGATGATGAATCCGTCCCCGGCAAACAGCAGGATCTCACCGAACCGGATGCGATCCGCCTCGTACTCGGCGGTCTTGAGGACGAGGAAGAGCGTCTCGCCGTAGACCTCGAGCTTCGGCCGCTGGTGGGCCTTTATCGCATCCTCGACGGCGAGCTCGTGGAGGCCGAACTCCCGCCGGACCGCTTCGAACTCGTTCTCCGTCGGCTCGTGGAGGCCGATCCAGGCGAAGCACCCCTGCTTGCGGCTCGCCTCATAGGTCTCCTCGAGCGGGATGTCGCCAGCGTGGCGGTGTCCGTTCACATAGACCGCGCTGTCGACGATCATCGGCCCGAGCGTAACGCGGTGACCTCTTCGGGGGTGAGCTCGCGCGACTCGCCCGGCCGCAGGCCCTCGGTCGTGAGACCGGCGTAGCGGCTGCGGTGCAGGCCGCGGACGGGGTGGCCGACCGCCTCTAGCATCCTCCGCACCTGCCGGTTGCGTCCCTCGTGGATCGCGAGCTCTACGCGCGAGGAACCGAGCCGCCGGACCTTCGCCGGCGCCGTCCTGCCGTCCTCGAGCTCGACTCCGTCGGCGAGGCGGCGCAGCGCGTCGTCCCCGGGCTCGCCCTCGACCTCGGCCTCGTAGGCCTTCTCGACCTCGTATTTCGGATGCGCCAGGCGGTGAGCGAGCTCGCCGTCGTTCGTGAGCAGCAGGACGCCGGTCGTGTCGGCGTCTAGCCGTCCGACGGGCACGACCCGGGAGTCGTGCCGCACGAGGTCGACGACCGTCGGCCGGCCGTGTGGATCGTTCGCCGTGGTCACAACGCCGGCCGGCTTGTGGAGCAGCACGTAGGCGAGCTGCTGGGGAGCGACGCGCGCGCCGTCGACCTCGACGCGGTCCGCAGGCTCGACGAACGTATTCAGCTGTCCGGCTTGGCCGTTGACCGTCACCCGCCCGGCCTTGATCAGCTCGTCGGCCCTCCGGCGGGAAGCGACTCCTGCTCGGGCGAGGTAGGCATTCAGCCGCACCTGGGTAGGGTTGCAGCGTGACGGAGATCGCGCCGTACCTCTTCTATGAGGACGCAGAGGCCGCGGTCGAGTTCCTTACTAATGCGTTCGGGTTCGATGAGCAGCTGCGCGCGATCGGCGGGGCCGGCGGCTTGCATGTCGAGCTCCGTCTCGACGGCGCCCCGGTGATGCTCGGACAGGCGACCTGGGATTACGCGAACCCTCGGAACTCGGACAACGCCACCGCAATGGTGCACGCGTACGTCGACGACGTCGAGGCTCTCCGCGAGCGGGCCCGCACAGCGGGCGCAGAGATCGTCAACGAGCTTATCGAACAGCCCAACGGCGACCGGCGCTGCGACATCCGCGATCCCGAGGGCCATATGTGGTCCTTCGCCCAAGCTCGGGACTAGATGCACGTCGCACTGATGGTCGAGGGCCAGGAGGGCCCCTCCTGGGACGAGTGGCTCGCGCTTGCCGACGCCTGTGAGCAGCACGGCCTCGAGGCGCTCTTCCGCTCCGACCACTACCTCTCTCAGACCAATCCCGAGCGCGCCGCGACCGACGCCTGGACGCTCATCGGCGCCCTCGCCGCCCGCACCTCCAAGCTTCGGCTCGGAACGCTCGTCTCGCCGGTGACCTTCCGCCACCCGGCGGTCGTGGCGAAGGCGGCGGCGACCGCCGACCAGATCTCGGACGGGAGGATCGAGGTCGGGATGGGCGCCGGCTGGATGGCGGAGGAGCACGAGCGCTTCGGCCTCGACTTTCCGGAGACGAGGGAGCGGGTGCGGACGCTGGCCGTGCACGTCGAGCAGGTCGACCGGCTCCTTCGGGACGACCCGCTCACGGTCCAGCAGCCCCGTCCACCATTGATCGTCGGCGGCAGCGCGCGCCGCGGGACGGCCGACCCGGCCGCGCGGTTCGCCGACGAGTACAACACCTTCGGCGTCGACACGGCCGAGGCTGCCCGGCGTCGGAGGAAGCTCGACGAGGCGTGCGAGCGCGTGGACCGCGACCCGTCGTCGCTGCGCTTCTCGCTGATGACGCCGTTCGTGCTCGGGAGGGATCACGCCAGGCGCTTCGTGCAGGTCTTTCCCGGCGCGGGCTCGGCCGACGAGTGGTTCGACGAGCTGAAGCGACGGGGCCTCGCCGGGAGCCCGGTCGACCTCGTCGACGGGCTGCGCGAATTCGAAGCGGCTGGGGTCGAGCGCGTCATGCTCCAGCACGTCGTCCACGACGATCTCGACGTCGTCGGGGTGCTTGGCGAGATCGCAGCGGCGCTCTAGATGTCCGCGTGGCCGCCCGGCCACGACGAGGTGCTGCTCACGTCGAGCGCGTCATGTATGCCTGGTCGATCCTCACTGCCTCCCGGTCGGGCGGGTCGAGCAGCCATCCGCGGAGGGTCGAGCAGCCATCCGCAGAGACCGGCACGGCGATGCGAAGTCACGTTCCGCCGCTACGCCGAGGAGGCGGGGTTTGGGAAGGTCGAGGTCGTGCCGATCGAGCCTAACTTTTGGCGCTTCTACCGCCTAGAGGCGTAGAGCGCCTATTTGGCGACCTCCCAGATGTGGCCGCCGGGATCACGGAAGCTGGCGGTGCGGATGCCCCACGGACGATCCATCGGACCGTTCAGCAGCTCGACTCCGCGGCTCTTCAGTTCGTCGACCGTCGCATCCACGTCGTCTACACCGAGTGTGAACTGGAACCTGGCACCCGCGTCGGGCGTCGCGACCGTCGCAGGCGCGACAAGCGCGGAAGCTTCGCCTGCCTCCAACAGGTTGACGAGCGTGTCACCGAACTTGAAGACGGTCGAGCTGTCGTCTTCGAAGAAGACGGGGAGCTGAAAGACCTCGGTGTAGAAGCGCTTCGCGGCCGCCAGGTCCTCGACGAAGAGCGTGATCGCATGGATCCCTCCGGGCCATGCTGCCTGTGTGTTTTCGTCCTTCTGAGTCGGCTCGTTCATGCATCACCTCCTGTCGCCGTTCATCTGCCGGCGGAAGGGGCAGCTAACCGGATACGTCGGCAGCCTAGAGCGGCAGGCTCTACGCAGGCCGCTTCTCGGCCAGCTGCTCGAGCCGGCCGCGGATGTCGTCCGCGTCGCCGAGGTCGTCCAGGCGCGGCAGGACCGACAGGCTCTCGAGGCCGAACACGCGCTCGAAGAGCGGTGTCGTTCTGTAGCGAACCGCACCGCCTTCCTCTCGACCGGCCTCGGCGATCAACCCGCGTTCGACTAGCCCTGCGACGACCGAGTCGGCAGCCACGCCTCGCAGTCTGGCGATCTCCGGGCGCGAGCAAGGCCCGAGATACGCGATGACGGCGAGCGTCTCCATCGCGGCCTGCGAGAGGCCGCGCTCGACAGGGCGCTCGAACATCCGGCCACAGGCCTCCGCCGCCTCGCGTGAGGCGCGGAACGCCCAGCCGCCGGAGACCTGCTCGAGGACGATCCCGCTGCGGCCCTCGTGGAAGCGCTCCCCGAGCAGCCCGAGCGCCATCTCGACGCGTTCGCCGTCCTCCGCAGCGGCTTCTGCGAGCTCGGCGACCGAGAGCGGCTGCGAGGCGACGACCAAAAGCGCCTCGAGCGTGCGTGCAAGGCGGTCGAGCGGGTTGGCAGCGACTAGGCGGAGCGGGCGGTCCATGCAGTAATCCTTTCCGTTTTCGTCTCGGCGTTCCTCTGTACGCGTATTGGCGCGAACGGCGCCGCCTGGGACAGCTCGATCTCGCCGGCCTTGCGCAGCTCCAGCAGTGCGAGGAAGGCCACGGCCTGCTCGACGCGCGTCAAGTGGTGCACTTCCGTGTCGAAGTCGAAGCGGGTCCGACGCGCGAGCAGCGACCTGAACCGGCCGAGGAACTGCTCCACCGGCGGGAACCGGAGCTCGAGATGCGCCAGTGAGACCGCAGGTGGCTCCGCTGTCAGCGCCCGGAGAACCGTGGCCAGCTCGGCCGGGTCCTGGGGAGCGAGCCGGCGCTCGACCTTTGGCGCAAGCGGGGCAGGGCCGAGGCGGAAGTAGCGGTCGCTCTCCTCGTCGAGCCGGTCGACGAGCCACGCCGCCGCCTCCTTGATCCGGCGGTACTCGGCCAGGCGACGCGCGAGCTCGGCCGCAGCCTCGGCCGGGTCGAGATCCTCGAGATCCGTCTCCTCGCCGGTGAGCAGCGAACGGGCCTTCAGCTCGAGCAGCGCCGCCACCAGGACGAGGAACTCTCCGCAGGCGTCGAGGTCGAGCTCCTCGCGCTCGGCCAGCCGCTCGAGGAAGGCGAGCACGATGCCGGCAACGTCCACCTCGCCCAGGTCGAGCTCGTCCCGCAGGACGAGCGCGAGCAGCAGGTCGAAGGGACCCTCGAACGCCTCGAGGTCGAGCTCGAGCTCGCGAACCGGCATCGCCATCAGCGCCGGACGCTAGCGGCGAGGTCGGACGCGGCCCTTCGGGATCGCCATCGCCGGCCCGTCCTTTGGGGCCTCGCGTCCGCGCTCGCGCCGCAGCCGGCGCGGCCGCCCCCGGAGCAGCTGCCAGTAGACGAAGAACGCGGTGGCCAGGACGAAGACGACGATCGAGACCCAGGCGTTCAGCCGCAGCGGGCCAAGCTCGTGCGACGGGTCGATCCGCAGCAGCTCCTCGAAGAAGCGGCCGAACGTATAGAGCATCACGTAGAGCGCGAAAAGCGCCGGCGGTCGGAAGCGAATGAAGCGGTCGAGGAGGAGCAGCAGGATCGCCGCCGCAGTCACGTACAGGAACTCGTAGAGGAACGTCGGGTGGAACGTCTCCGCCGTCGCGTATTCGAACGGGCGGTTCTCCGGGTCGATCTCGAGGCCCCACGGCCGGTCCGTCGGCTCGCCGAAGAGCTCCTGGTTCCACCAGTTGCCGAACCGGCCGACCCCGTGCGCGAGCATCAGGCCAGGCGCGGCCGCGTCCATGAGCACGAACGGGCTCTTCCCTGCTCGCTTGCAGATGTAGGCGCCGATGAGCGTCCCGAGCAGGATCCCGCCCCAGACGCCGAGCCCGCCTTTCCAGACCATGAAGACGCCCTGCCACTTCGGGTCGGGCACCTCCGACCAGCTCGTGATCACGTGGTAGGCGCGGGCGCCGACGATTCCCGCTGCGACGCCCCAGACCGCGATGCGGAGCAGGAGATCCCAGTCGCCGCCC
>DATFOC010000117.1:0-4491 GCA_035265935.1 Gaiellaceae bacterium | reverse complement strand
GCGTCGGGTCTACGACAAGCGGTCTCTTGCGCGCGGAGCCCCCACCCGGCCCGGCGTCTACCTCTTCCGAGATCGCCACGGCCAGGTGCTCTACGTCGGCCGCGCGCGAGACCTGCGCGCCCGTCTGCGCTCGTACTTCCGAAGCGAGCGTCAGCGGCCGTCGGTGGAGGCCGCCCTGCTCGCGCTCCACCGGATCGAGTGGCGCGTCCTGGGCTCCGAGCTCGAGGCCGCGCTGGAGGAGCTGAGGTTGATCCGCGAGCTCCAGCCGCCGGCCAATTCGCGCAGCCGCAGGAAGGAGCACGGCGTCTACCTGAAGCGGCGGGGCGAGGACTTCGTCGTGACCAAGACCGCGACCCGGCTCGGCCCGATCGGCAGCCGCCGGCGAGCCTCGCTGGCGACGCGCGCGCTCTCGCTGAGCACGCCCGAGGAGCTCGACGACCTCCTCCAGGGCGGGCCGTTGCCGCGGCTCCGAGAGCGGCTCGCCCACCTCGCCGAGTGCCTCCGCTTCGAGGAGGCGGCCCGCCTGCGCGATCGCATCGAGGCGCTCGAGCACGTCGTGGAGCGCCTCGGGCGGCTCGAGCGACTGCGCGGGCTCGAGGCCTGCCTGATCGCTCCGGCGGGCGAGCCGGGCTGGCGCAAGGCCTTTTTCGTCTGCGGCGGCGAGGTCTGCGCCGTCCGCTCGCTGCCGCCGGGAGGTGGCGTGAGGCTCGAGATCGAGGCGGGGCTCGCGCGCTGTCGGGCCGCGCGCGTGCGCACGGCCGGTCCTTTGACTCCCCAAGAGGCGGAAGACCTCCTGGTCCTGGACGGTTTCGTCCGCCGCCCGCCACCTGAGCTGGCCGTGCTGCCGCTCGAGGCCGATCGGATCACCGCGCACCTCATGGGCAGACGGCTACCCCGGGCGGCGTGAAAAATGGAAGACATGACCAAGAACGACTGCGTCTTCTGCGATCTCACCCAATTTCGTGCCGCGGATGTGTGCATCGAGAACGACTTCTGCCTCTACGCGTTAACGCGTGATCCCCGAGATCCGACGGACGTGCTTCCCGGATGCGGCGTCATCATTCCCATCGCGCATCGCCTGTCTCCCTTCGACTTCACCGCGGAGGAGTGGGCAGCGACGCGTGAACTTCTCCTGAAGGCGAAAGCTGCACAGGACGAGCGGCTTGCGCCGGACGGCTACGCGCTCATCTGGAACTGCTTCTCGGAACCGGGCCAACTCCCGCACCACGCACACCTGCACGTCATCCCGCGCTTCGACGACGAGCCGCTCGCAGATCGGGGCGGCCGGTCGGCGATCAAGGTGGCCGAGAACCGGCGGCCCGATCCTTTCCGGCCCGGAAACGCGCGGGCACGATCGTTCGGGCCTACGCCGGGCAGTTGGGCCTGAACAACGCGTCGAGCCGTTCGAGACTGTCGGCGGGCCACAACGCTTTCCTGTCGTAGTAGACCTCAAAGGCCGGGACCGACTCCGGAAGCGTCACCCAGCTCAGCTTGGACTTGGTGAAGATGTGGACGTCCGGCGCGACCCTCCATGGCTCATCGAGCGTTCCGCCGCGAACGAACCGCACCTCCGGCCGCCCATACTCGCTGTAGACCGCCACCTGGCACGTCGGACAGCGGAAGATCCGCTGCATGCTGCCGTCGTCGCGCGGCGCGTCGATCGGTTCCGGGGCGGCAGCGAGCGTCTCCACACGGTCGGCCTCGATCAGCAGGTTGATGACGAAGGCGCTCCCGGTCTGCCGCTGGCAGTTTAGGCAGTGACAGCAGTGCGTGAAGAGTGGATCCGACGTCAGCCGGTAGCGAACCGCTCCGCAGGCGCAACCTCCCTCACGCGCGACGTTCGTCACGTCGACAATCATGCGGACCGTGACCGGTTACGTGCACGGCTATGGAACGCCCGAGCAGGAGCGGCTCGTGGAGCAGGCGGAGCACTGGCGCCACCGGCTGATCCGCGACGGCACGCAACTCGAGCCCGGAACGCGCTTGCTCGAGGTCGGGTGCGGCGTGGGCGCCGTGCTGGCGGTACTGGGACAGGAGTTCCCCGGCGTCAGCCTGACGGGAGTCGACATCGAGCCGAGGCAGCTCGACTACGCCCGCGGGCACCTCGAGCGGGCCGGAGTCGAAGCCACGTTGCTCCAGGCCGATGCGCGTGAGCTCCCGTTCGAGGACGAGTCGTTCGACCACGTCTGGATGATGTGGTTCCTCGAGCACGTCGCCGACCCGCCTGCAGTGCTGCGCGAGGCCCGACGCGTGCTCGTCCCGGGCGGCACGATCACCGCGATCGAGGTCGACTATTCGACCGTCCGCGCCGAGCCGTCCATGCCCGCGATCGAGGCACTGTTCCGTTCGCTGGTTCAGGGCATGGCCGCATCGGGCTGGAGCGATGCCGGCACACGGCTACCGGCCTGGCTCCGCGAGGCCGGCTTCCGTGAGATCGACGAGGGTGAGCGGACATTCTGGTGGCAGAACGAGGATCTAGGCGGCCAGGCGAGTTACGCGGCCGACGTGATCGAGAGCGCGCTCGCGCAGCAGCCCGGCGAGGAGGACTTGCGCGCAGGGTTCGAGGACCTGCGCAGCCTCCCGGGCCACCCCGGCGCGGGCCTCGGCTGGGTGGTGCACAAGTCAACGGCCGTTCGCTAGTGCCGGGCGCCTCCCGCTACGACGCGATCGTGATCGGCGCCGGGCACAACGGCCTCGTGACTGCGTGCTACCTGGCGCGCGCCGGACAACGCGTGCTGGTCCTCGAGCGGCGTGATGTGGTCGGCGGCGCCTGCGTCACCGAGGAGACCTTCCCCGGATACAAGGTCTCGACCGCCGCCTACGTCAACAGCCTCTTCCACACGTCTATCGTCCGCGACCTGAAGCTGGCCGCTTACGGCTACGAGGTCCTCGCGCGGGACCCCTCATCGTTCACGCCCTTCCCCGACGGGCGCTCGCTGACGATGGGCCCGGATGCCGATCTGACCCGCAGGCAGATCGCGAAGTTCAGCGCACGCGACGCAGAGCGCTACCCGCAGTACGAGTCAATGCTGGAGCGCGTGGCGGCAGTGGTCGAGCCGACGCTGACGATGGCTCCGCCCGACCTGCTGCACCCCCGCCCACGCGACCTTCGGACGATACTCTCGCTGGGACGCTCGTTTCGGCGGTTGGGAGACGCCGCCGGCGAGGCGGTGGAGATCCTCACCGGCGCGGCGCGCCCGATCCTCGACCGCTGGTTCGAGTCGGAGGAGCTGAAGGGGACCCTGGCGACCGATGCGGTCATCGGCGCAATGGCGAGCCCCTCGATGCCGGGCACCGCGTACGTGCTCTTCCACCACGTCATGGGCGAGACCGGCGGCGCGCGAGGAGTCTGGGCGTACGTGCGTGGTGGCATGGGCGGGCTCACGCAGGCGCTGGCGTCGGCTGCCCGCGACCTCGGGGCCGAGATCCGCTGCGAGGCCGAGGTCGCGCGGATCCTCGTGCGCGACGGTAGAGCCGTCGGCGTGGCGCTTGCCGACGGCGACGAGTTCCGCGCGCCCATCGTGGCCAGCAACGCCGACGCCAACGTGACGTTCCTTCGCCTGCTCGACCGGAGCGCACTGCCTGAGGCCTTCGTCTCCGACGTCGAGCGGATCAGCTACGCCAGCGCCTCGCTGAAGATCAATGTCGCCCTGGCCGAGCTGCCGGACTTCCACGCGCTGCCGGGCTCCGAGCCGGGCCCCCAGCATCGCGGCACCATCCACATCTGTCCCGACCAGGACTACATCGAGCGCGCCTTCGACGACGCCAAGTACGGGCGCCCCTCCGCAGAGCCCGTCCTCGAGTGCACGATCCCCTCGGCGGTCGACCCGACGGTCGCGCCGCCCGGCCGCCATCTGATGTCGATGTTCGTGCAGTACGCCCCGTACGAGCTTCGCGACGGATCCTGGGACGACCAGCGTGACGCCTTCGCGGACCGCTGCTTCGACCTCCTCGATGAGTACGCGCCCAACTTCAAGCGCTCGGTCCTCGACCGCCAGGTGCTGGCGCCGCCGGACCTCGAACGCGTCTTCAATCTCACGGGCGGCAACATCTTCCAGGGCGCGATGACTCCCGGCCAGCTCTTCGCGTTCCGTCCGGTGCCGGGCCACGCGCGCTACCGGACGCCGGTTGCGGGCCTCTATCTGTGCGGCGCCGCAGCCCATCCCGGCGGCGGGGTGATGGGCACGCCGGGGCTCAATGCCGCCCGCGAGATCCTGGGCAAGCGTCGCCTGCGCGCATCGGTGTAAACGGCTTGACGCGAGCTGAGCGGCCGGGCGTATCGTCTTGGGAGTGGTGCCACAGACGCAGTACGCGAAGAAGGGCGATGCGCACATCGCGTACCAGATCGTCGGCGAGGGCAACGCGCTCGACATCGTGCTCGTCTCCACCTGGTTCAGCCATGTCGAGGCGCGGTGGGATCTGCCGGGCTATGCGCACTACCTGAGCCGCCTCGCCTCGTTCAGCAGGCTGATCTCATTCGACAAGTACGGG
>DATFOC010000116.1:0-32215 GCA_035265935.1 Gaiellaceae bacterium | reverse complement strand
CGTAATCGGGCGCTGCGTCGAAGACGGCATCGCCGGAGCGCGTAACGACCTCAGTGGCTCACCGAACGTCGACATCGCCAACGGAGCCCCGACGGGTATCGGTGCCCCGAACACGATCGTCGACAACTACGTGACCGGCCCGGCGTTGAATCAAGAACGGGTCTATGTGACGTGGTCGGTTGCCAATGAGCAGGCGGGACGCGTCCCACCGGGACAGGCTCCGAGCCTCGCCTGGAGCGGGCCGCAGCAGGTGTCGACCAACGGTGATCGGGGCTTCTACACCGCTCCGGCGCTGTCGCCCGACGGCGGCAGGTTGTACGTCGTCTACAACGCTTTCACAACTCCGTACCGCGAGACGACATTCACCTCCCGTGGGCTCATCGGCGTCTTCCGGACTGCGGCGATGGGAGCGTCAGGCCCGTCGGCTTGGTCGACGCTCAACCGAAGCCCCGTGGGTGACCCGCGAGCGTCGAGCCAGAACAACCTGCAGGCCGAGTTCCTCGGCGACTACGTCTACGCCGACGCGACCAACGCGTACGGCGTCGGCGTCTGGAACGACGTCCGCAGTGGCCAAGTCTGCGACGCCATCAACACGTGGCGTATGGCCCTCCGGACCGAGGAAGATGCCGGAGACCCGCCGAACCCCCTCGAGGCCTGTCCGCCACGGTTCGGCGAAACAGACATCTGGTCCTACACGACAGGCTGAATGAAGTAGAGCAGGCAAGGGATGGGGAGGCGATCCTCCCTCCCCATCCCGGCCGCTCAGCGAGCCGCCGCTGACGCTCGGCAGCAACCTCCGTCGACGGAGAGGGTTACGGCGATGCCATAGCCGGCATTTCAGGGGTTACGCCCATGACCACTGCCCCCATCCCTTCCAGGAGCGGGACTCCAACCCCGCTGTTTCTCCCGGAAACCTGGGGGCGGGTTCCGCTGGCTGCTTGCCTCGAGGCGATCCCTTCCCCCCTCCCTCTTACCTGAGTTGCAGCTGCGGCAGAGGACCTGGACGTTGCTCAAGACGTTCCGTCCGCCTTTGGACTTGGGGACGATGTGGTCGGCGGTCAGATCCTCGGTGCTGCGGCAGTTCGAGCAATACGGATGCTGTGCGATCGCGTTCGCACTGAGCCGTAGCCAGTCGTTGTCGTAGCCGCGACTTGTGCGTGTGCCTCGAGCTCGTTCCTTTGCCCGTCTGCAGTCGAGGCAGCGTCCGCCAGTGAGCTCTTGCGGCGCGAAGTTGCTGAAGCAGCCGCAGCAGGTCTTGAGGCTCACGCCACCTCCCGATTGTCTCTTGGAAGCGGCACGATGCCGGCGAAGTAGGACGGGTTCGCCCTCACCGCTGGATGCGAGACGGAGAGCCGGGTGCCCTTCTCGATGTAGTCCGAGATCGCCCAAGGCCGGTGAGCCTCCATACAGATCGCTTCAGTCGGCAGCGTCGGCTCGGCGGCTTTCTCGCTGCGTGGACGTAGGCGCGGCATCAGTGCCCCTCCTGTTTCAAGGCCAACCGTTCGCAAAACTCTTCGGTGACGAGCCACCCATGTAGCTCGGGGTCTGTCCAACCGGCGGAGCGCCCCTGAGTGACGATCAGACCGATGTGGAAGCCGCCGTCGAGCTCGCGCCACTTCGCCCACGCCCTCCGATCAGCCGAGCTCGGTACGCCGTCTTCGTCGGTGCCGGGGTGGACGTGCCATGTCCCGGCGACACGCAAATGAGGGAGTTGCGCCGTTACCGCCTCGAGACGCTCCAAGCCGAGACGCATGCTCGACCGAGAGTGGGGGGCATCGTCGCCGGGGTACGTCGCGTGAACGATCCGGTCGGGTGAATGTGGATGGGCCATCAGCCAGCCACCCGTTTCGTGCATGTCCCCGTTGCAGGCGAGGTACATCCGCCGAGTCTCACGCCTGATTTGCCGCTCGGCCTCGGGGTAGATCGTTGCCTGGTAGCTCGCCGGCAAGCTCGGCAAGAACAGCGGCGCTGACCGAGTGACTGATGCCACCGTTGCGTCCCGGTTGCGGCGTGTGACGGTCGCCGTGCCCTCCCCGGCGTGGCGGACGATTCGCATCATCGTGGGTCCCCCGGCGGCCGCAGGTCGACTGCCGGCGCTATGTCCTCCGGTCTGCGGCGCTCTGCGGGGACAGCCGGGCTAGGAGGAGCGCCCGGAGCTTCAGCGGGCTCGCAAAAGATGTATCCCTCTAGCTCGGCCTCGTCGACTCTGATGCTGCCGCCGATGCGTTACCGCTGGGACGATGCCGGCGCGGGCCAATCTGTAGTAGGTCTGGCGCGAGATGCGGCAGCGTTCGGCCGCTTCCTCGACGGTAAGCAGCCGCTGTGTCTCAGGATTCTCAGCGGTTATCGGCATATGACAACCTTATTCGTGAGAGCGGATGTCATAAGCACAGCCCGTTCGCTCTGATAGCGGAGTCATCGGCGGGCCTTCGGCGTTACATAGGCGATGCGATGGCATCCGACCAGGTGCCTACTCTCGGAGGCAGAGTGATCAGCGAGATTCGGGGATATGGATGCGCAGCCCGCCGCATGGTGGCGTAGCCGCACCGCCCGTCGTCGGTAGCCGCGTCTGGCTCGACGGCAAGGCTGCGACCGTGGGTCGCGCCTACGGGGACCTCGTTGCCGTCGTGTTCGAGAACGAGGCCACAGTGACGATGGTGCCGCAGGCCGATTGCACCCAGGCGGGACTCAACCGGATCGGGCGAAACATCCGGGCGGTGATCCGGCGCGAGAACATCGCTGCGGCCAGGTCCGCGTATCTCGAGCGCCATCACCTGCGCGTAACGCCGCAAACTCACTGTTTACGCCGGGCGCAGGCTCGCGGAACGGCCCGCCGCCGTGTCGCGGTGCGCCGGACGTGCGGTAGCCGTGCCAGCCCGTCCCGACCGCGAAAAGCCGACGACGACGATTTAGCGCCTAGCCGCTGCCCGCTTCCCGGTGGGTTCGCTGCCGTGCCGGGGTGGTCCCGGTGAGTCCCCGCGAGACGGTCGTGGAGAAGGGTGACCGCTACCTAGTCGAGCGGCGCGTAACCGTGCTCCGAGTTGGCCCGGATACGGTCGAAGCCGAGGCGCGAGGCGGAGACGTGTACCGGGTCGAATGGCAGCGCGGGAACGACTGGCGTTGTAGCTGTCCGGCTCGAAAGCCGTGCTGCCACATCACTGCCGCCCAAGCGGTGACGGTCCGAAAGGCATCGTGACCGTTACAGCTGGCAGCCCGTTTGCGGTTTGCGATGGCCCCGGATGTCAGCGGGACGTCCGCTGGCCCGGATCCGGCCGCTTAGACCGCCGCTTCTGCTCGAACTCCTGCCGCCAGCGGGCCTACAGGCAGCGGCAAACAGCTGAGCTGTCGCGGTACGCCGTCCCGGAATCAGTGTGCGTCGGCACCCGCGAGGAATGCAGCTGGCCGAGAAGCTGCCAACACGACGGCTCCTGGAAGCTGGAAGCGCAGGCGCGGGGCGTCGACCTGTACGGAATCGGCCCGTGCAGCGGGGGTGCCGCGTGATCCCGCCGGCCGCACTCAACAGCGGGGAGCGGGCGTTCGTGGCCGTGCTACGCCGCCGCTATCCCGACGCGGCTTTCGTCCTCGGCGACTGTCCCGTCACTCCAGAGGATCCGAATGTTGCCGCTCAGGTCGCCGCTAGCGCCACGGCTGACCTCCACACGGTCAACGAATCCGGCCAGCACCTCGCGCCTTTCCTCAGCGTCGAAGCCGCCCCAGAGGCGAATCAGCGACCCGCCCGCAGGAATCTGGATCAAGGCGGGCCGATAGTTGCCGAACCTTGTCCTGCGCCTCCCTCGCCCGCTGCTCCCGGCTGACGTAGCCGCGCTGAAACAGCGCCGGGTCACGAACGGAAACGTTTTCGACGTAGGCGGTCAACTCGGCTTCGGCTGTCGCCTGCTCCGCTTGCGCCGCCTCGAGCTCCCGGCCGGCGGAAACCACGTCGACCATGCGCGGGACCCGCTGCAACGCCGCCGTAAACCACTCCCCGACGAACCTGTCCAGCTCGTCGGCATGGACGAAAGCCCGATCACCACACGGCTCGCTAGCAGCGTTCTTGCAGTAGTAGCTCACGGCGTAGGTGCCGTCCGCCCGCGAACGCCGAACGATCTTCAACGTGTGGCCGCACCCGCCGCACTTGGCGATACCGCGCAACAGACGGCCTCGCGTCGTCTCCCCGGACGGTGCCGGCCGTCTCGTCCGCGCGGCGTTCGCAGCGGCGAACAGGCCCCGGCTGACGATCGGCGGATAGGCGTGCTCGTTCACGAACGGCCCCGACCGTGCGACACCGATGTAAGCCTCGTTACCGATCATCTGGCGAACCGTCGAATGCGACCAGCCGTAACGCCGGCCGATCGCGGAGAACGCTTCCCCGGCTGCGCGGCGCTCGAACGCGTCCCGCACCTTGACCGCCAGCCGCTCGACGATCACCGGCCGCCCGTTGTCCCTGTCCTTGCGATACGCGATCACCAGCCGGCCGTTCGGAATGCCCCGCTCGAGCGCGTTACGCCTCGAAGCCGCCCACGATTCCCCGGCCCGCGTTCGCTCCCACTCCGCGACGGAAACGAGAATGTCCGCGACCATCTTTCCGTTCGGAGAGAACAGGTCGAGGCCCTGGTCGACCGCGACAAGGTTCCAGCCGCCCGCCCGCGCCTCCGCGATCAGCTCGCCGAGCCCGACCGTCGAGCGGGTAAGCCTGTCCAGCTTCGCCGCGATGATCCCGCCCGACTGGCCGTTACGACACCGCTCGAGCGCCTGTTGGAACGCCGGCCGCTCGAGAGTGCCGCCCGACTGATCCAAGTCCTTGAACCACTCGCCTACCTCGATCCTGTTGGCGCTGGCGTAAGCCTCGATAGCCCGCCGCTGCTCGTCCGGGCTAATGAAACTCTCGCCCGTCCTGCCGCCAACCCTGCTGACCCTGATGTACCCGTCGACCGTCATTCCGTCCACCTCACCCTACGGTTGCTATCTGACGGACTGAGTCTGCGATCAGCGTGAACTGGCTGACCACGAGGGCGTCCTCGTCGACCTCGAGCAGCGAGCGGTCGAACTTGCCGTACTCGTTCTCGAAGATCCGAAGCTTCGCCACTTTGTCGGCCAACCGCGCCGCCTCGTCCTCGCCGTCCTCGCGCGAGACTCCAAGGAGTACGCAGAGGCCCTGCCCGATCTCCCCCACCACCTCGCCATCCACGCGCACGCGCGCCTCGGATACGCGCTGGACGACCGCTCGCACGCAGCGATTATCCGAGGTCTTTGATTCGCTCGGCGTACTGCTCGCTGCCGGGCCTCAAGGAGCTCGCGAGCTTGTAGTGGCCGTTCGCCTCCTGCTCCCTGCCGAGCTTCTCCAGGCTGCGGCCGAGCGCGTAGTGCGCGTAGTCGTCGGTCGGCGCGAGCTCGAGCATGGCGCGGAACTCACGCTCGGCCTCGTCGTACCGCTGGATCCGGAAGTACGCGATGCCCAGCGCCTCGCGGATGGAGGCCTTGTCCGGCTCCCGTTTCTTCGCCTTCTCGAGGGCCACGGTCGCCTGGGCAGCACGGCCCTTCCGGAGATGGCTTCGGCCCTGCTGGAAGAGATCGTAGGTCTCGCTCATTTCGGTCCTCAAGGTAGACGATGCCCCGCGGGTCAAGCCGAGCCCAGGCCGAGCGAGCGGAGGGAGACCAGGCCCCGCAGCCGCCGCCGGGCACCGAGCCGGCGCCGCATCGTCCTGAGCACGCCCCGAAGCTCCCGGCGAGCGACTCGTGCGGCTCGCTCGGCCTCCTCGGCTGGCCCGAATCGGGCCTGGCCGAGCGCGTCTGCGAGCCTGTCGGCATCGACATGGAGCCGCCGGCGCACCGTTTCGCTCAGGTCGGTGGGAGTCGCGCTCGGCGGCAGTCCGACCCGCTGGTCAGCGAGGTAGTCCTCGAGCTCGGCCCGGACGGCTCCGGCGATCCGCCGGGGATCGTCCGAGAGGTAGCGCACGCGACGGCGGCCCCACTTCAGGAGCCAGAACGCCGCCAGGAGGGCGGCGGCCGAGCCCAGGAGGATCGCCAGGAGGCGCACGTCGTCCCGCTCCTCGGCGACCTGGGTCGTCGCCGCGGCATCCGAGCCGGGGACGATGCCCGTGTCGGGGCCGCGGAGCCGGTCGCGGTCGTCGGGCGACTGCGAGGCGCCCCCGAGACGGTTGCGGAGGATGTCCAGGCCGAGCGCCGCGGCACCGCCGGCGAATGCCGCGGTCGCGCCGGTGGCGTCGAAGAAGAGCGAGGACGCCGTGTACTCCGCGCGGAGGCGCCCGCGGCCGGGCGTCGGGTCGAACGGCAGCCACCCGTAGCCGTCGAACCAGACCTCGACCCACGTGTGCGCATTCGTGTCGGCGACCGTCCAGCGGCCCTCGTCCTCGTCAAAGAGTCCGCTGGTGAAGCCCGCCGCGACACGGGACGGGATCCCGAGATACCTCAGCATCAGCGCCATCGCGCCCGCGAAATGCTGGCAGTAGCCGCGCCGGTCCCTGGTCACGAAGGAGACGAGCGGCGGCGTGCCTTCGCGCACCGGCGGCGACTCGTCATAGGAGAAGTCTCCGCTCGAGCGGAACCACGCCTCGAGCGCGACCGCCGCGGCATAGGGGTTCCGCGGTCTCCCCACCACCTGGCGAGCCTGGCGGTAGATCGGCTCGTACTGCGCCTGTTCGTCGTCCTCGTCGAAGAGCTGCTGCAGCGCCGCCTGGCGCGCCGCGTCGCGCGCCGGGCCGACGAACGGCGGAGCCCTGAAGAAGCCCCCGATGGTCAGGAACGGGCTGTCGGACAGGATCGCTTCCGGATACTCCGGCCGTGAGCGCGCGAGCTGAGCAGGCGTCGGCTCGGCGGCGTAGCTCCAGACCGAGTACCGCTGATCTCGCTCCAGCCGGCCGACGTAGGCGATTCCGGATCCGTACTCCCCGCCTCGTCCCTCCTCGTATGCCACGGGCACGCTCGCGCCCACGAGATGCGAATCCCGGAGAGCCTCGATCGTGACTTCCTGCCTGAGCCAGTTCTCGGGATCGCGTGCCGCCTTGGGAAGCAACGGATCGTTGGTGAGCGAATCGAGGCCGCGCCCTCCCACCGGCTCGAGGAACGGTGCGTCCTCCTGCCAGTTGTCGTCGAGGAAGACGTCCAGCGTGGTCGCCCGCCAGTACGGCGCGCGACGGTCGGCCTCGACCGTGAAGACTGTCGTCGCGGTTTTGGGGAAATTGATGCCGTCGTAGTCCGAGTCCCAGACGTACTGGACGCTGACCGCTTTGTCCTCGCGCTTGTACGGCTCCCACTGCTGCCAGTCGAGGAAGCCGCCCTTGGCCACGGACGGCGAGCTGACAGCGACGAGCGCGGCGAACACGACCGCGGCACCCACGAGCAGCGCCTGGCTCGACCCCGGCCTCGCCCCCGGGCGCAGCGCCGCCAGGAGCAGGAGCGCCGCGGCGAGAATGAGGACGCCGCGAAGGGTCGAAGCGCCCTCCGGCACGAGCGTGACCGGCCAGGCGGCGCCGGCGAACGTCGTGGCGGCGGCAAGGATCGGTCGGCGCGCCGTGATCGCCAGCGTGGCGACGAGCGTGAACGCGAAGACGGCGAGCACGACCACGCCGTGCATGAGCGGACGCTCGGCGGGGTTGAACGGCAACGAGACCTCGTAAAAATCCGCGAGGCCGCCCCCGAACCCGTTCAGGACGGGATCGAGGAAGTCGTGCTCGGCGTCGAACGGCCGCGCCTCGAGCGGCGAGACGTCGAAGGCGAACGAGGCGACGGCCACGCCCGAGACCAGGATCGCGCCGATCCGCAGCGAGCGACGCGGGAGGACCGCCGCGACGACGGCGAGGGCCGCCGCCACCGCGAACTCGCCGCCGCGAACGGGCTCCTCGAGCGTCTGCCACCCGGTGGTGATCAGCAACGCCGGCAGGAGCGCGAGCAGAGCCGACCTACCCATGAGCCACCACGCTTTCGGCGCCGCCGAGCACTGCCTCCAGATCGTCGCCGCGACGAAGCACTGCGACGGCGATTCCAGCGGCCTCGAGACGGAGGACGGCGGCATCGGTGCCCACCGAAGCCCGGCGGCGGCCGGCGAAGCTGCCTGCGTCGACATATACGACGGAGACCTGCTGTCTGGCGGCGGCGCGGGCGACGAGGGTCTCGACGAGCGCGGGCCGGAGCGCCGCGGTGACAACCGCCAGGTCTCGCGCGTGTGTAGCGGCGCCGGCCTGGTCGGAGAGGATGGTCTCCACGGGCCGGCGCCCGTCCTGCTCCGCGACGGCGAGGATCTCGAGCGCCCGCGGCCAGTCCCGCTCGTAGTTCCGGACGGACATCGCATCGACGCCGGCGCCCGTCGTCACCTCGAGACGGGCATGGCGTCCCCGACGCGCGTGCGCCCACATGAGCGACCCGGCGGCACGGACCTGAGCGTCGAAGCTGGAGGCGCCCGGCGGGCCCGTGCCGTGACCAGCCTCGGCGTCGAGCACGACGACGATCTCGTCCCGTGGCGCGTCCTCGAGCTCCTTGACCATCAGCTGGTGCCGGCGCGCGGTCGAGGGCCAGTGGACACGGCGGAGCGACTCGCCGCTCTGGTACTCGCGCACGCTGTGCAACTCGAATCCGGCGGAGCGCCGGAGGAGGATCCTTCCAGCCCCGTGCGCACGAAGCCCCCGCTCGCCGAAGAGGACGTTCAGGCGAGCCAGGCGCGGGTAGACGAGCAGCGGCGAGGCGTCGGCGAACGGCTGGACACGCTGCGCAAGGCCGAACGGGTCCTCGACGACGGCGCGGGCGCCGATGAAGCGGTACCGGCCGCGCGGGACACGCGACAGGCGGTAGACGGCTCGGAGGAACCGTCCGTCGCGGGCAACCACGACCTCCTGGTCTCCAAGCCTTCCGACCGGCTCGTGGAGCAGTACCGTCGCCGGCACGATCCCGCCGTTGGGCTCGAGCTCGACCCTGACGACGACATCGTCTCCCTCGATCGGCCGGTCACGGTCGAGCTGGCGGTGGAGGCTGAGCGTCCGGGCGAGGGCTTGCGTCCAGACCAGTGCGGCCCCGACAGCGAGCAGGAGGCCGATTGCGGGCGCGTAGAGCACGTGCGCGCCGAAGGCCCAGGCGCCGAGGTAGGTTCCTGCCCCGAGCGCCAGCGTGAACCGGCCGCGGCTCGTCAGCATCAGTGCTCCATCGCCTTGAGGGGCACTGCTAGACGGGAACGGGCGTGCGCTCGACCGCGTCCGCGATCAGCTCGGCCGGGCCGAGACCGGCGGCGCGCGCCTCGGGACCGAGGATCAGCCGGTGGCCGAGCACGGGTTCCGCGACTGCCTTCACGTCGTCCGGCAGGACGTATTCGCGGCCCTCGGAGATCGCCCGGGCCTTCGCCACCCGCAGCAATGCGATCCCAGCCCGCGGGCTCGCGCCCAGGTAGAGGCGCTCGTCGCCCCGCGTGTGGCGGAGGAGGGCGACGACGTAGCGGTTGATGCTCTCCTCGACGAAGACGCGTTTGGCGTCGTCGATCAGCGCCACGATCTCACTCGTGCTCGAGACAGGCTCCAGTGAGTCGAGGGGAGGCTCGCTCGTCTGCTCGTTGAGCATGCGCGCCTCGTCCGCGAGCGGCGGATAGCCGATCGAGAGCCGCATCGTGAAGCGGTCGAGCTGCGCCTCCGGCAGCGGGTACGTGCCCTCGTACTCGATCGGATTCTGGGTGGCGAGCACCATGAACGGCCGACCGAGCGGATAGCTGACCCCGTCGACGGTGACCTGGTTCTCCTGCATGCACTCGAGCAGCGCGGCCTGCGTCTTGGGAGAGGCGCGGTTGATCTCGTCGACGAGGAGCAGGTTCGCGAAGACAGGCCCCGGCCGGAACTCGAACTCGTTCGTCCGCTGGTCGAAGACGTTGACGCCGGTGACATCCGACGGGAGCAGGTCGGGCGTGAACTGGATGCGCGAGAACGAGCAGTCGAGCGAGCGCGCGAGCGCCTTGGCGAGCATCGTCTTCCCGACGCCGGGAAAGTCCTCGATGATCAGGTGCCCCTCGCTGACGAGCGAGAGGACCGCGAGCCGCAGCGTGTCCTGCGGGGCGTGAACCACCTGACCGATGTTGCCGGTGATGCGCTCGAGGATCTCGCCGGAGATCTCGATCGACTGCGGGCGCTCCTCAGCCCGCCGCTCGGCCACCGTTCTCCTCGAGCAGCCGCTCGACCTCGTCCCAGAGCTCGGCTGCGATTCGGCTCTTCGGAGCCTTGCTCACGGTTCGCTCCCCTGCCTCGGAAATCAGCACGACCTCGTTCTCCCCCGCCTCGAACCCCACGTCGGACCTGGCCACATCGTTGTAGACGACCAGATCGGCATTCTTGCCGGTCCGCTTCGCCCTCGCGCGGTCGAGGCCGCCCTCTCCCGTCTCGGCCGCGAACCCGACCAGCACCCGGCCGTTTGCGGATTGCTCTCCCAGCGTACGGAGCACGTCGTCCGTCGGTTCGAGCTCGAGGCGCCACGGCTCGCCGTCCTTCGACCGCTTTTCCGTTCTCGGGTCTGCCGGCCGGTAGTCGGCGACGGCGGCGGCCATGACGACGACGTCGGCGTCCCCACGGGACAGCGTCTCGCGGGCCATGTCCGCCGCGGTCGGGGCCTGGACGACCTCGACTCCCGTGGGCGGATCCACACTCAGGTGAGACGCGATCAGCGTCACTTCGGCCCCTCGGCGCCGCGCTTCCTCGGCCACGGCTGCGCCCATGCGGCCCGACGAGCGGTTGCCCACGAAGCGGACCGCGTCGATCGGCTCCCTCGTCCCACCGGCCGTAACGACCACCGTCTTTCCTCGTAACAGACTGTTACTTGCCTTGAGGAGCTGCCGGGCGCGCTCGAAGATCTCCACAGGCTCCGCCATGCGGCCGACGCCCTCCTCGCCTTCGGCGAGCTCTCCCTCGAGCGGCCCGACAAACTCGACACCCCGCCCGCGAAGGAGGTCGGCGTTCGCTTGAGTGGCGGGGTGACGCCACATGCGGGTGTTCATGGCGGGCGCGACGAGCACAGGGCCGTCGTGAGCAAGCGCGGCCTGCCCCACCAGGTTGTCCGCCAGCCCGTGAGCAAGCTGGGCCAACGAGTTCGCCGTGAGCGGAGCGACGACTAGGACATCGCCGCGCTCAAGGTGCTGGTAGGGGTCCTCGCTGGGAGGACGTCGGGCCAGTGCGAAAAAGGTCTCGGCGCGCACGAAGCGCTCGGCTCCCGGCGTCACGAGCGGAAAGACATCGTGCCCCGCACGCACGAACATTCGAACGAGGCTGCACGCCTTGTAGGCGGCGATCCCCCCGGTGACACCGACCAGGACGCGCGCCATGGGGACTACCTACTTCTTGTATTCGTGCTTGATCTTGCCCTCGGCGACTTCCTCGAGGGCGATCGTGAGGTAGTTCTTGGAGCGGGATTCGACCAGCGGCGGCGGGAAATCCTCGAAGGTGCCCTCGCCGAGCTGGTGGTGGTAGTTGTTGATCTGGCGGGCCCGCTTGGCGGCCACGAGCACGAGGCCGTAGCGGTCGGGGACCTGGTTGAGCAGCTTGTCGACTCTGGGGTAGATCACGTGGCCATGGTAGCTGCGATCCGCTCCTGGACGATCTGCTGGACCTCGTCCGCGGCCCGCTGGAGATCGTCGTTGACGATCACGTGGTCGAAATGCTCGGCCTCGTCGAGCTGACGGCGCGCGAGCGCGAGCCGTTCGCCGATCTCGCCCGCGCTCTCTGTCGCCCTCGCCCGCAGCCGCCGCTCGAGCTCTTCGAACGTCGGCGCGGTCACGAACACGGTCAAGGCCTCGGACACCTTCTCCTGGACGTAACGGGCGCCGTCCGTCTCGAGGTCGAGCATTGGGATCTTTCCCTTCTCGAGGATCCGGTCGATCTCGGAGCGCAACGTGCCGGATCGCTGCCCCCAGGGGAAGGTGATGTACTCGAGAAAGCCCTTCTCCTCGAGCTTGCGGTCGAACTCCTGGTCGGAGACGAACCAGTAGTGAACCCCGTCCACCTCGGACGAGCGCCGAGGGCGAGTCGTGGCGGACACGGCGAGCTCCAGCTCGGGCATGCGCGAAAGCAGGATGCGCTCGATCGAGCCCTTTCCGGCGCCCGACGTCCCGGTGACGACGATGACCGGCGTGGCTGCTGCTCTAGCGCCGGAAGAGGCCAATGAGCTCGGCCCGCTGGCGGTCCGAGAGACCTCCCACCGTCTTCGACTGGCTGATCCGCGCCTGGGTGAGGAACCTCGTGGCCTTGACTCGACCGAACTTCGGCACGGCCATGAGGATGTCGAAGACCTTCGCCGTGGCCACGTACTCCGGCGGTTTCTCGAGGATCTTCTCGATGTCGGCGTCCCCGTTCTTGAGGTCGCGCTTCAGCTGGGCGCGCTTCACGCGGATGTCGTTCGCGCGCTGCAGAGCCTCCATGCGCTGATCGCGTGACCGGGCCGGCGCCTGCGCCTGAGTCTTCACGGAGGCCACGGCGCGGGATACTAACAGCTTGTCGAGAGCGATCAATTCGCCTGAAATGCAGGAGTTTTGCCCGTTGTCAATGCTGGCGGCAAGGGCTCGAAGTCGGGTTCGTGAGCGATTCCGCACAGGTCCTTCGGAGCGGCGGCGCCCAGGGACTCGGCCTTCTCGGCCAACTCTCGCCTGATCCGAACCGGCGCGCCGGGGTCCGCGAAGAGGGCCGTTCCGACGGCGATCGCGCTCGCTCCCGCGGCAAGGAACTCGGCCGCATCGCGCCCGCTGCATACGCCTCCCATGCCGACGATGGGCAGGCTGACGGCGCGGAATGCGGTGTAGACGGCTGCGAGTGCTACCGGCTTGAGCGCCGGCCCGGAGTAGCCGCCGACCCCCCGAGCTAGATGGGGACGAAGGGTGGCCGGTTCGAGCTCGAGCCCGCGGATCGTGTTCACGAGCGAGAGGCCGTCCGCGCCTGCCGCCTGGACTGCGCGGGCCGCCTCGCCGATGTCCGGCTGGGCCGGTGAGAGCTTCGCGTAGATCGGGAGCGGGGTCGCCGCGCGGCACGCGGCGACGATCTCGGCGGCCGATTCGGGCGCTTCGTCGACGTTCGGGCAGGACAGATTGAGCTCGATCGTGACGTTGTGCAGCCGCGCGCACGTCGCCGCGTACTCGTCCGCCGCAAACCCTCCGACCGAGACCCACAGCGGGATGCCGAGCTCGCGCAGCCGCGGAAGCACCTCGTCCAGGAATCGCTCGCGGCCGGGGTTCTGGAGCCCGATCGAGTTGAGCATCCCGTGGTCGGTCTCGGCGATGCGCGTGGGGTCGTTGCCCTCGCGCGGCTCAGGGGTGACGGTCTTTGTGACGAAGACGTCCAGAGAGCGGGCCACGTCGGGCGCGGCCAGGGCATCGAGGCATCCCGACGCGTTAAGCAGCAAGGACGGGGCCCTCCAGGCACAGGCGCTTGTAGTGCCCGCCGACCTCGACGACGCAGCCGTAGCAGGAGCCGTAGCCGCACGCCATCGGCGCCTCCCAGGCCAGCTGGGCCTCGGGCGCCAGCTCCCGCACGGCCGAGAGCATCGGGGCCGGCCCACAGGCGAGCACGTCATAGCCCGGCTCGAGGAGCTCGGTCACCCGCGTCGGCTCGACGACGACCTCTGCGTTCGGGACCAGCTCCGCGGCTTCCGCGTGGTGCCTGGTTCGGAAGCCGAGGATCGCGCCCGGCCGGTCGAGCGCCTGGGACAGGTACGGGAAGGGCGCGACTCCGATCCCCCCGCCGACGAGCAGCGGCCGGTCGACGTCCAGCCGGAACCCGTTCCCGAGCGGGCCGAGGATCCCGATGCGGTCACCCGGGCCGAGCTCCGCGAGGGCGTTCGTGCCGGGCCCGATCGCCTCGAACAGGAAGCCGAGCTCACCGGGCGGCGCTAGCGAGAGGCTCATCGGCCGAGGCAGCACGCGGCCCGGCGCCTCGAGCATGAAGAACTGACCAGGCACGCCCGGCTCGAGGTCGCCCCGCTCGACGCGCAGGAGCGTGTACGGCCCGACGGGCTCGGTGGCGACGACGCTATGCCGGTCGCGCCTGAGCATCGATCCTCTCCTGGAGCGAAACCACCGCCTCTCCACGCGCATGGGCGATGGCATGCACGGCGGCCGCAGCACCGCTCACGGTCGTGATGCAGGCAATGCGGGCGACGAGTGCGGCCTCGCGGATCCGGTAGCCGTCGGTGCGGGCACCCGAGCCTTGCGGCGTGTTCACCACGAGATCGCACCGGCCGCGCCGCAGCAGGTCGACGACGGTCGCGCCCTCGCCACGCTCGGCCACCTTGCGAACGTGGTCGACCACGAGCCCTGCAGCGGCCAGGACACGGGCAGTGCCGCTGGTCGCCGCCAGTGCGAAGCCCAGGTCGGCCAGGGCCGCAGCGACCGGGATCACGGCGTCCTTGTCCCCGTCGCAGACCGACAAGAACGCCGTGCCGCTCGACGGAAGCGGCCTGCCCGCCGCTCGCTCGGCCTTTGCGAGGGCAGTCGGGTAGTCGGCGGCGCTCGCCATGACTTCGCCGGTCGACCGCATCTCTGGCCCGAGCACCGGATCGGAGCCGGGGAAGCGCTGGAACGGGAAGACGGCGGCCTTGACACTGACCTGTGACGGGCTCTGATCGCGTCTGAGGTCCAGGTCGGACAGGCGAGCGCCCGCCGCCAGCCGGCAGGCAGCCTCGACCAGGTTCACGCCGATCGCCTTGCTCGCGAAGGGGACGGTCCGTGACGCGCGGGGATTCGCTTCGATCACTGACACGCGCCCGTCCAGGACGGCGAGCTGCACGTTGACGAGGCCGATGACGCCCAGCGCAGGCGCTAGCGTCCTCACGATCTCCTCGATCTCCGCACGAATGTGCTCGTCCAGGCCAGGGGGCGGCAGGACGCAGCTCGAGTCTCCCGAGTGGACGCCGGCTTCCTCGACGTGCTGCATCACCGCGGCGACGAAGGTGTCGCGGCCGTCGCAGAGCGCGTCGACGTCGAGCTCGAGCGCACCCTCCAGGAACCGGTCGACGAGGACGCGCGAGCGCGGCGGGACGCTCGCAGCGACCGTCTCGGCGTCGTAGCAGACGACCATCTGGCGCCCGCCGAGCACGTAGGACGGCCGGACGAGAACCGGGTAGCCGATCCGCTCGGCGACGCCGATCGCCTCCGACTGCGCGCTCGCCATTCCCCACGCCGGCACCTCGATCCCGAGCTCGGCGCAGAGCGCGCCGAAGCGCTCACGGTCCTCGGCGAGGTCCACGGCGTCGAACGGCGTCCCGAGGATCCGGAAGCCGGCCTCCTCGATCGCATGCGCCAGCTTGAGCGGCGTCTGGCCGCCGAACTGGATCACGACGCCGGCCGGCTGCTCGCGCTCGCAGATCGCCAGCACCTCCTCCACGCCGAGGGGCTCGAAGTACAGCCGGTCGGACGTGTCGTAATCCGTCGAGACCGTCTCGGGGTTGCAGTTGACCATCACGGTCTCGAACCCGCGCTCGCGATAGCTGCGCGCCGCGTGCACGCAGCAGTAGTCGAACTCGATCCCCTGCCCGATCCGGTTGGGTCCGGAGCCGAGGATGACGACGCTCCTGCCTGATTCCAGGGCGGATGCCGTTGGAGCTTCATCCGCCTCGCCCCACGTCGAGTAGTAGTACGTCGACGCGGCCTCGACCTCCCCGGCGCACGAGTCGACCCGCCGGTATGCCGGCCGGACCCCCCACGACCGCCGCTTCGCGCGCACGAGCTCCTCGCTTGCGTTGCAGTGCTCGGCGATCGCGGCATCCGACCAGCCCGCCCGCTTGAGCCGAATCCAGTCGTCCGCGACGAGCGCGTCGAGCGAGTGGATGCGGCCTAGGATCCGGCGGGCCGACTCGAGCTCGCCTTCGAACCACGGATGGAGGTTGCGGGGCTCCCAGCCGTCGTCGAGCTCACGGGCCCGCTGCGCCTTGAGGAATGCCTCGCTGAAGGATCGGCCGATCCCCATTGCCTCACCCACGGACTTCATCTGTGTCCCGAGCGTCCGGTCGGCCCCCGGGAACTTCTCGAACGAGAACCGCGGAAACTTGACGACGACGTAGTCGAGCGTCGGCTCGAAGCTCGCTGGAGTCGTCCCCGTCAGGTCGTTGGGGATCTCGTCGAGCGTGTAGCCGACGGCGAGCTTCGCGGCCACCTTCGCGATCGGGTAGCCAGTCGCTTTCGAGGCGAGCGCAGAGGAGCGGGACACGCGCGGGTTCATCTCGATTATCCGCAGCGCGCCCGTCTCGCGGTCCCGCGCGAACTGGATGTTCGCGCCGCCCGTCTCGACGCCGACGGCGCGGACGATCGCCGCGGCGGCGTCGCGGAGCTCCTGGAAGGCCTCGTCGGAGAGCGTCATCTGCGGCGCCACGGTCACGGAGTCGCCGGTGTGGACGCCCATTGGGTCGAGGTTCTCGATCGAGCAGACGATGACGACGTTGTCGTTGCGGTCGCGCATGACCTCGAGCTCGAACTCGTCCCAGCCGATGAGCGACTCCTCCACGAGCACCTGGCCGACCGGGCTTTCCTGCAGGCCCCGGTCGAGCAGCTTGACGAGCTCGTCTTCGGTGTGAGCCGTCCCGCCGCCGTGGCCGCCGAGGGTGAACGCCGGCCTGAGCACGACAGGGAAGGTCAACTCCGGCGGGATGTCTCCCCAGCTCGTGACGACGGTCGAGGCCGGTACGCGGTAGCCCGAGAGGCGCACGGTATCGCGGAAGAGCTCGCGGTCCTCGGCCCGCCGGATCACGTCCAATCCGGCCCCGATCAACTCGACACCCAGGTCGTCGAGCACGCCGGCGTCGGCCAGCTCCAGCGCGAGGTTGAGCGCAGTCTGGCCGCCGAGTGTCGGGAGCAGCGCGTTGGGACGCTCTCGCTCGAGCACGCCCGTGACGCCTTCGAGGTCGAGCGGCTCGACATAGGTGCGGTCGGCGAATCCGGGGTCGGTCATGATCGTCGCCGGGTTCGAGTTGACGACGACGGTGCGGAAGCCGTCGTCCCGCAGAACCTTGAGCGCCTGGCAGCCGGAGTAGTCGAACTCGCACGCCTGCCCGATCACGATCGGCCCCGAGCCGATCACGCAGATCGACGACAGGTCAGGCCGCTTTGGCAAGGCCTGCGCACACCTCCTCGACCCAGGTCTCGAGCAGTGGCCGGGCGTCGTGCGGGCCGGGTCCGGCCTCGGGGTGAAACTGCACCGACCGAGCGCCCAGCTCGGGGTAGTCGAGCCCCTCGACGGTGCCGTCGTACAGCGAGACGTGGGTCGCCTCGCGGCCTGCCGCCGGCTTGACCGCGAAGCCGTGGTTCTGGGCGGTGACTAGGACCCGACCGGTCGCCTTCTCGAGCACCGGGTGGTTCGCGCCGCGGTGACCGAACGGAAGCTTGAAGGTCTCGAGGCCGGTGGCGAGCGCGAGCAGCTGGTGGCCGAGGCAGATGCCGAAGACCGGAAGCCGACCCAGGAGCAACCGCACCGTCTCGACCTGGGGGCTCAGCGGCTCGGGGTCGCCCGGGCCGTTCGAGAGGACGACGCCGTCGAAGCCATTGAGCTCGTCCGCTCCAGCCGCGGCGGGAACCACCGTGACACCGGCCCCGGTCTTCGCGAGCCTGCGGAGAATCGAGCGCTTGCAGCCGTAGTCGACGACCGCGATCCGGGCCCGGCCGCCGCGGGCGAACTCGTACCGCTCGTCACAGGAAACGGAAGCCGCGAGCGGGCGCCCGGCCATCGCAGGCTGCTCGCGGACAGCACGGAGCGTCTCCTCCACCGATGCCTCACCGGAGACGACCGCGGCCCGCATCGCGCCGACCTCCCGCAGCCGGAGGACGAGTGACCGCGTGTCGATGCCCGTCAGCGCCGGAATCCCTCGCTCGTGCAGCCAGTCCGTCCACGCCGGACCGCGCGCCTCGCGCATGAGAACGCCGCGCGCGTGGACCCGCCCGGACTCGGAGCGCTCCGGCTCGACGCCGTAGTTCCCGACCATCGGCGCCGTGAAGCAGACGATCTGCTCGGCGAAGCTCGGGTCGGTGACGACCTCCTGGTAGCCGGTCATCGCAGTGGTGAAGACGGCCTCGCCGAAGGCGAAGCACGGAGCACCGACCGACTCACCCCGGAAGACCATCCCGTCCTCGAGGACGAGGAAGCCGGTCACGCCTCGAACACCGTCCTGCCGGCCGCGACCGTCATGCGCACCTTGCCGGTGAGGCGCTGGCCGAGAAGCCAGGAATTCGACGAGCGGGAGCGGAAGCCGTCCTCTTGCACGCGCCACCCGGCCTTCGTGTCGAGCAGGACGAGGTTTGCCCGCTCGCCGACGGCGATTCGCGGTGTGGGCAGGCCGAAGATCGCCGCCGGCCCGGCCGACATGCGCTCCAGCAGCAGTTCCAGTTTGACGAGGCCCGGCTCCACCAGATGCGTGTAGAGCGCGGCAAACGCCGTTTCCAGCCCGGTGACGCCGAACGGGGCCGCTTCGAAGGGGACGTCCTTCTCGTGCCGCGCGTGGGGCGCATGGTCGGTTGCGATCGCCGCGATCGTCCCGTCGCGGATGCCCTCCACGAGCGCCGCCCGGTCGTCGACCGACCGCAGCGGCGGGTTCATCTTCAGGTTCGAGTCCAGCGACCGCACGGCCTCATCGGTCAGGCAGAGGTGGTGCGGCGTGACTTCCGCGGTGGCCTTGACCCCCGCGGCCCGCGCGGTGCGCACGGCCTCCACGGACTCCCGGGCCGAGAGGTGCAGCAGGTGCACGGGCCGGCCCTCGTAGGCGGCCAGCGACAGGTCGCGCTCGACCATCAGGCTCTCGGCGACCGACGGGTAACCCGCGAATCCCAGCTCGGCGGAGACGGCACCCTCGTGCATCTGGCCGCTGCGCGATAGCGTCGGCTCCTCACAGTGCAATGCCAGCGGCCGGTTTGCGACGGCACCGTACTGGAGCGCGCGCCGCATGAGCCCGGGCGTGGCGACCGGCCGGCCGTCGTCGCTGAACCCTGCCGCACCGGCATCTGCGAGCTCGGCCATCTCGGTCAGCTCGCCGCCCTCGAGGCCCTTGCTGATCGCTGCCAGGAACCCGACCGGAACCTCGGCCTCGGCCTCCGCGGTCTCGGCAAGGGAGCCAAGCACCGCAGCCGAGTCCACCACAGGATGGGTGTTCGGCATCGCGAGGATCGCGCAGTACCCGCCTGCAGCCGCCGCCTGCGTCCCGCTCGCGATCGTCTCCTCGTCCTCCCGACCCGGCGTCCTCAGGTGTACGTGCGGGTCGACGAACGCCGGCGCGAGCGTGAGCCCTTCCGCCTCGACGACGCGGTGGGAGTTCGGGTCGAGCCGTGAGCCGAGCTCCGCGATTGCGCCTCCGTCGACCCGGACGTCGAGGACGCCGTCGACCTTCCCGGCGGGATCCAGCACCCGCGCGCCCCGGACGACCAGGTTCTCGCCCGGCGCAGCCTTGGCGAACAGCATCAGCGGTCACCTCCAGCGCAGATCACGGTTCCCGGCCGCTTTGCAGCGTGCCGGGGACCCTGAGCTGTGGTGGAGGGGGCCGCCATTCAAGCCACCTCCGTTAGCTGCGCGGCTCTGACGCCGACCGGGCCGCTCGTCAGCAGGTCGTAAAGGACGGCCATCCTCGTCACGAGCCCGGCGCGCACCTGGGTCTCGATGAGCGCGTCCGCAGCGTCCGCCACCCGCGGGTCGATCTCGACCCCTCGGTTCATTGGCCCCGGGTGCATGACCTTCTGGCCGGCGCGCAGCCGCTCGGGCGTGACGCCCCATCGCTCGGTGTACTCGCGCAGGCTCGGGACGTAGTTCTCACCCTCGAGCATCCGCTCGCGCTGCATCCGGAGGACGTAGACGACGTCGGCAGCACCGATCGACGCGATGTCGGTGGAGGTGTCGCAGCCCATCGCCTCCACGCCGCGCGGAAGAAGCGTCGGTGGCCCGGCCAGCGTCGTCCGCGCGCCGACGAGGTCGAGCGCCTGGATCAGCGAGCGCGCGACCCGTGAATGGAGGACGTCGCCGACGATTGCAACGTGCAGGCCCTCGAGCCGGCCGAACTCCTCGCGGAGGGTGTAGAGGTCGAGGAGCGCCTGCGTCGGATGCTGGTGCTTCCCATCGCCAGCGTTCACGACGTGCGCGGCCGTCACCTTCGCAACGAAGTGCGAGGCGCCGATCTGCGGGTGGCGCATGACGATCACGTCCGGGTCGTAGGCGCCGAGCGTCAGGGCCGTGTCCTTGAGGGATTCGCCCTTGTCCACGGCCGAGCCCGACGACTTGATCGACATCGTGTCCGCCGAGAGCCGCTTCGCCGCGAGCTCGAAGCTCGACGAGGTTCGCGTGGACGACTCGAAGAAGACGTTCACGACCAGCCGCCCTCGCAGCGTCGGCAGCTTCTTCATCTCGCGGTCGAGGGTGCGCGAGAAGTTGCGCGCTGTCGCCAGCAGCCGCTCGATGTCGTCTCGGGACAGGTCCGCGACGGACAGGAGATGCCGCCGCTCTGCCGGGGGCGGCGGCTTCAGGTCGTCGCGCATGACGCGGATGTCACCCATGGTCTTCCTCCGGGTTGGGCACGAGCAGGACTTGGTCGACCTCGTCGACTTCGACGAGCTGCACCTGGATGCGCTCGCCGCGGGAGGTCGGCAGGTTCTTGCCGACGTAGTCGGGACGGATCGGAAGCTCCCGGTGGCCGCGGTCGGCCAGACATGCGAGCTGGACGCGGGCAGGGCGGCCGTAGTGGAAGAGCGCCTCGATCGCCGAGCGGATCGTGCGGCCGGTGTAGAGCACATCATCGACGAGCACGCAGGTCATCCCCTCGAGCGCGAAGTCGAGCCGCGTCGACCGGACGACCGGCTGCGCCTGCTTCGGCGGCTCGCCGCCACGGACCTGGACGTCGTCGCGGTAGAACGTGATGTCGAGCGACCCCGACGCCGGCTCCTCGCCGCTGAACTCGTGGATCAGGCGGCGCAGGCGCTGCGCGAGCGGGACTCCGCGCGTGTGGATGCCGACGAGCGCGACCCGCTCGAGGTCCGGGTTCCCCTCGATGATCTCGTGCGCGATCCGCGTCAGCGTTCTGGCGATCGCGGCCTCGTCCAGCAGGACTCGTGCGCTCGTCTGGGCAGGCAGCGTCAACCGCTCTCCTTTCCGGCCTCTCTGGACCGAGTTAAAGGACGTGGAGCGAGCCGGACTCTACAACGACGGGCGGACGGAGCAAGTGCGACTGTGGTTTCGTGCGCCCCGCGCGGTACGTCGCGTTCCTCCGCGCCGTGAACGTCAGCGGCCGCAGGGTCTCCATGGACCGCCTGCGTGCAGCCTTCGAGGAGCTCGGCTTCGAGCACGTCTCGACCTACATCGCGAGTGGCAACGTCGTCTTCGAGGCCAGCGGTCGAGCCGCCGACCTCGAGCGCGCGATCGAGGCCAAGCTCGAGCAGGCCCTCGGCTTCGAGGTGACCACGTTCGTGCGGCGGGCAAACGAGGTACGGCATGCCGCGAGCAAGAAGCCGTTCGGCAAGGTTCCCGCCGGGAAGACACACATGGTCGCGTTCCTCCGCCGCAAGCCGACGGCAGCTAAGCGCAAGGCGATCGAGGAGCGGTCGACGCCGTCCGACCGGCTCGTCGTGGACGGCCGCGAGGTCCACTGGCTGATCGAGGGCCGGATGATGGACTCGGAGCTCAAGCCGAAGGACTGGGACGTCCTCGGTCAGCCGACGACGACACGGAACACGACGATGCTCGCCAAGCTCGCCGGGAAGCTGGACGACTAGCGCCCTCGCTCCGCGACGACCGCAAGCAGAAATTGCTCCGCCTCGACCTCGGCCGGCAGCTCGCGCTCCGCCCGAGCGAGCCCCTCGGCGAACTCATCCTCATCGAGCAGCTGCAGCGTCGAGATGAAGCGGCCGCGAATCCGCTCGAGAACCCAGTCCCGGCTTCGAACCGCGCGCTGGTGGAGCGGGATCGTCCGGGAGGAGTAGCCGGCGGCCCGGAGCTCCTCCTCCAGCGCCTCGCGTGTCGGGAACCTCGCCCGGTCGATCTCGGCGAGCGACGGGAAGTACGCGCTGAGGTAGTAGCTGTCGAACTGCGCGTGATCGAAGGTGCCGATCGCGAGGCGGCCGTCGTCCGCAAGCACCCGGGCAAGCTCCGCGAACGCCTGCGGCCGTTCGAGCACATGAATCACGAGGACCGCGACCGCCCGGTCGAACCAGCCCTCCTTGAACGGCAGCGCCTCTGCCCGGGCGACCTTGGCGTTCACTCCGCGCTCCTGGGCGAGCGCCACCATCTCCTGGGAGGCGTCCACGCCCCACACCCGCGACCCGCGCTCTGCGAGCGCCGCAGCGAAGCGGCCGGTTCCGCAGCCGACGTCGAGCACACGCTTTCCGCGGAGGTCGCCCTCCCTCGAGAGCAGGTCGAAGAGCGCCCACCAGCCCTCGTCCTGAGGCCGCAGCTCGTCGTACCGAGCCGCGACCTCGCCGTAGTCGGGGCTACCCTTCGTCGACGATGTCTTCGGGGTCGCTGAGCGACTCGATCGCGTGGATCGCAGCCTCGAGCGAGCTCTCGGGGACGAGGACCTTTTGTGGCGCGTCCTCGACCTCCCGCGGGTGATGGTCGATCGCGGGCTCGAGAAGCGTGTCGATTCCGGCGGAGCGGAGCATCGCCTCCAACTCCTCCGCCTCGGTGACGTCGCCGGCGACGGCGACCTGCACCATCCTGGTCATCGCGGGGCCTCCTCGATGGTCGGGACGACTTCCTTCGGAGCCGGCTGCTGGTGCTTGTGCGTGGCTCCTCCCTTCACGAGCTCTGGTGCGCCCCGCTCCTGGAACGGGACGACGATGATATCGAGGTCACGGGGCACGACCGTGTCCGGGAAGACGGACCGAGCCTCCCGCTCGATCTCGCCGCCGAAGTAGCGGTTCGACAGGTGGGTCAGCGCGAGCATCCCGACCTCGGCGGTCTGCGCGACCTCCGCCGCCTCGACCGCCGTCGAGTGCAGTGTCTCGTGCGCGCGGGCCCGCTCGTCCTCGGCGAACGTGGCCTCGTGGACGAGGAGATCGGCGCCCCGAGCTGCGTCGACGACCGAACGCGCGAACGCCGTGTCGGCCGCGATCACGACCTTCCGGCCAGGGCGCGCCGGGCCCAGGACGGCGTCGGGCGTCAGCACCCGCCCGTCGCCGAGCGTGACCGACTCGCCGGCCTGGAGGGCACCCCGTTCCGGCCCCTCGGGGATTCCGAGGGCGTCGGCGGCGCCGGCGTCGAACCGGCCTGGCCTCGGCCGCTCGACGAGCGCGTATCCGATCGCGGACACGCCGTGCTCCACGGGGAAAGTCGCGAGCTCGTACTCCCCGCGCTCGAGTCGCTCGTCCGGATCCAGTTCGACGAGCTCGTAGTGGTAGGTCAGCTTCCCGAAGATCCGCCGGAGCGCGGAGAACAGGTCGTGGAGGCCGCGCGGGCCGTAGATGGTGATCGGGAGGTCCCGCCCACGCAGCGCGAACGTCTTCAGCATCCCCGGCAGGCCGAGGTAGTGATCCGCGTGGTAGTGCGTGAGGAAGATCTCCCGCAGCTCGATCAGGCCGACGTTCGAGCGCAGCAGCTGCCGCTGCGTTCCCTCGGCGCAGTCGAAGAGCAGGCGCTCTCCCCCGCGCCGGAGCAGCATCGCGGTCGGCGCCCGCTGCGCAGTCGGCATCGAGCCCGAGGTGCCGAGGAAGACGAGGTCCAGATCCACGGCGGAAGTCTAGGAGGGCTCGGTGTGATGCCACTCGTCGCCCGGAGTGCGCTGCTTGTTCCGAGGCAAGGACCCAGGGAACGGTCGTATCGGCCGCGACTGAGGACGCCGCATCGGGACGAGCAGCGCGGTCCGGCGGCAGAGTTGTATTGCACCGAGCCCTCCTCTGGAGGGCGACGTGGCACGGGCCGGGCTACGGCAGCAGCAGCACCTGCCCCGGCGTCAGGCTCGCGCCTGCTAGCCCATTCTCGCGCTGGATCACCCAGACCCCCTGCCGCGGATCGCCGTGGTAGCGCTCGGCGGCGATCGACCACAGTGTGTCGCCCGGCTGGACGCGATACGGCTGTGGTGCGCCTGTCGCCTCGGAGACGCGCGTCATCACGCTCCAGGCGAGCACCATCACGAGCAATGTGACGAATGCGATCCGGACGAACATATGTTCGCCATGCTACAGAACGTATGTTCGGACGTCAAGCTCCCCGTCTGTGGCCTCTAGTCCGATCATTCCGTGGTGCGGCGCCGAGCGCCGCTCGGTCGGGCTCCCGGGATTGAGGATCCACGTCTCACCGAGGCGGGTCGCCTCGGGCACGTGCGTGTGGCCGTAGACGACCGCGTCACAGCCGGGGAACCCCTCGACCAGTCGAGGGGCCCGATCGGCCGCCGGCCCGGCGTCATGGACGAGCCCGATTCGCACGCCTTCGTGCTCGACGACGAGCTTCGGCGGGAGGACGAGACGAAGGCCCGGCTCGTCCATGTTGCCGACGACGCCGTCGACCGGCGCCAGCTCCCCAAGCTCCTCGTACACCTCCACTGACACGAAGTCGCCAGCGTGGAGGATCCGGTCCGAGTCGGCCAGAAGGCGCAGGCACTCCTTCGGCAGGCGCCGCGTCCCCCGCGGCATGTGCGTGTCCGAGATGACCGCGAGCTTCAGTTGGCTTCAGTTGACGCCGTTGAGGAAGGCGCCGTCCCGGTAGACGAGCTCGCCGTCCGCGTACACCTCGCCGCCGTCGCGCAGGTCGCACACCATGTCCCAGTGGAGCCCCGACTCGTTCGTGCCACCGGTACCCGGGACTGAGCGGCCGAGCGCGAGGTGGACGGTGCCGCCGATCTTCTCGTCGAGCAGCAGGTTGCCGGTGTACTCGCTGATCGACTCGTTGAGGCCGAACGCGAACTCACCTACCCGCCGCGCTCCGTCGTCCATGCCGACCATCTCGCGCAGGAAGTCCTGGCCCCGTTTCGCGGTCGCCTCGACGACCTCGCCGCCCTCGAACCGAAGGCGGACGTCGTCGGCCTGTCGTCCTCGCATCATCGCCGGGAACGAGAACCTGATCGTGCCCTCGACACTGGTCTCCTGCGGGCCCGTGAACACCTCGCCGTCCGGGAAGTTCCGGAGGCCTTTCGAGCGGATCCAGGTTCGTCCCTCGACACCGAGCTTGAGGTCCGTGTCTTCGCTGACGATGCGCAGCTCCCGCACGCCGTCCAGAAAGTCACCGACGCGCTCGAGGCGCTCACCGAACTGCTTCCAGCTAGCGACCGGATCATCCTGGTCGAGAAACGCGGCGCGCGACAGCACCTGCTCGTACTGTCGCAGCGACATGCCGGCGTCCTGCGCCGAGGCCTCGCAGGCGGAGCCGCAGATCAGCCACCGGAATTCGCCCCGCGCCGAGCGCTCGAGATAGAGCGACTGCAGCGGCCGGCGGGCGGTCAGCCGCCGCGAGATCCGCTCGGGATCGATGTTGGAGAGCCGTTTCGTGTTCGTCACGGCGTCGAAGATGATCCACACGTCTCCGTGTCCGATGTTCCACTGCTGGTCGGGCGAGATCCACTCGAGCTGGTGGTCCCGCCCCTCCTTGTAGAGGATCCCTTCCGTCTCCTCGAGCACCAGGTTCGCCGTCGGATGGCCGCCGGCCCGCAATGCCGCGCCGAAGGTTTCGCGCATGACGGGAAGCGCCGACGTGTCGTAGGACTCGATACGCACGGTGTCGCCCTGTCGGACCTCGGTCGAATAGCCGACGAGCACCTCGGCGAGCCGCTTGTGCATCGGGTCAGACACGCTCGACCGCCGGCTCCGGTTCGGAGATGAACGAGCCCGCCTTCCAGACCAGCTCTCCGTCAGCGTAGACCTCGCCCTCTTCGCGGAGGTCGCAGATCAGGTCCCAGTGGAGATCCGACTTGTTCTCCGTGCCGGCCTCGTCGAAGCCGCCGCCGAGCGCGACGTGCATCGTCCCGCCAATCTTCTCGTCGAAGAGGATGTCTCGCGTGAAGCGATCGATCTCGTAGTTGAGGCCGAACGCAACCTCGCCGAGCACCTTCGCGCCAGAGTCGGTGTCGAGCAGCGAGCGCAGGTACTCCTGTCCCAGCGTCGCCTCCGCGTGGACGACGGCTCCGTCCTCGAATCGAAGACGGACGTTCTCGACCTCCTGACCCTGGAAGACCGATGGAAAGGCGAAGAAGATCTCCCCGCTCGTCCCGTTCTCGACCGGGCTAGTGAAGACTTCGCCGTCCGGCATGTTGTGCTCACCGTCCGATGGGAGCCAGCGGCGCCCTTCCACGACGACGCGCAGGTCGGTTCCGGGGCCCGTGATCCGCAGCTCGCGTACGCCCTCGAGCTCCCGCGCCCGGGCGCCGAGCGTCTCGGACATGGCGCGCCAGTGGGCGATCGGGTCGTCGCCTTCACGGGTGTGGCAGGCGCCGTGCACGAAATCCTCGTACTCGGAGAGCGACATCTCGGCGTCCTGGGCGTGCGCCTGCGTCGGGTAGAGCGTCCCGCACCAGGCGAGGTCGCCCGAGCTGATCCGCTCCCAGCGCCTGTTCACCATCCGGTAGTGCGTCGAGAGCTGTAGTCGCCGCCGCTCGGAGTCAACGCGCGTCAGCGAGCGGGTATTGACGGTTCCCCAGAGAGACGTCCACGCGTCCAGCTGCTCGGTCGCGATCTGCTCGACCTCGGGGATGTAGGCGAGCTGCTCGTCCGACGCCTCCTCGAGGGCGATCTCCTCGAGGCCGGACGGAGTGATCTTGGTGTATGGGTGCGCGCCGCGCCGGATCGCCGCTGCGTAGAGCGCGACAGCCAGCGGGATGGAGACGTCCTCGCCGTCGATCCGGTAGACCTGTCCCTCCTGCAGGTCCAGCGAGTAGCCGGCGATCAGCTCGGCCAGCTTCTCGATTCTCGGGTCGCGCATCAGTGTCCCACCAGGTGATGCTGCCCCGCTTCTGGGTCGCGAGCACCAAGCCAGAGTGCGCACTCCGACGAGCCAAGGCTAGGCAGCCTTGGCGAGGAGGAAGGCGCGTTTTGGCCCGGCGTGATCGCGGGCCAGAAGCCGGCGTGTAATGCCTGGTGGGGCACTTAGCGGGCTTTTCCGACCGGGAAGGGCCTCGACACGAGCGACGTCGTCCGTGTCGGGTTCATCTCGGCCCGCAGCCGGATCGCGAAGACGTAGTACCCGGCGGCGAGACGCTTCCGCTTGAAGCGGATGAAGTTCCCCGAGTGCGCGCGGATCTTGCCGCGCACGCTGAACACGGCCTTCGGTGAGCGCCGGACGCCGACCGCGGCCAGCAGCCGCTTCCGCAACGCAGCGCTCAACCGCCGGCCCTTCAGGCGATACATGGCCCCGGTGTACAGGCTCGCCTCCTCCGAGCTCGCGGCGAAAGTCCAGTTCGTGTCTCCGGCCGAGCGGCGGCGCTCGCCGAACTTCGCCACGGGTCCGACGACCTTGGTCGTATGACGCCAGCGCACGGGCCGACGGGAACAGCGCGCGAGCCCGCGGGAGAGCATCGACTTGACGGAGCCGTACGACGGCCTTCTGGTTCCGTCCGCGCGGATGAGGCCGGCCTGCCAGCGGTCGAGGTCCGGCTCGTCGATCAGGCCGTAATACAGCATCGAGCGCACGGACTCGTCGCATGCGAAGTACGGGATCATCGCCGAGTAGACGTCCGACTGATGGCGGTCCTCGGCGACCCGGGCGACGGACTCACGGCCGTAGTAGGCGTGCATCGAGCTCGCGGGGATCGCCGTCTGCCAGCCGATCTCGTTCAGGCGGAACCGGAGCGGGGGCCGCGCGGCGCGCGAGACGGGCCGGCCGGCCTCGGCGAACACGGGCTGCGCGGTGCCGCGGAACGCGTCCCAGACGGCCTGCTTGATCCGACCGAGGTTCGAGGTCCCCGCGTTCGGCCACCGGTAGCCGACGAGAAACGAGTCGGTGTTCGAGTTCGGGTGCGGGTGGAAGGCGAGCTCGTCCATGATCGGCCGCTTCCGGCCGCTCGCCCGGTACGAGGCACCCATGTCTCGGAGACAGCGGACGGGCGAGGTTGACGCGTTCGTCGCCGCCGTCGCGTTGTCGTTCCCGCGCGGCGAGAGCGAGACTCCGAGGACGGTGATTGTCGGGTCGACCGCCTTCAGCGCGTCGTAGGCGCGGCCGAGCACCCGCGCGTACGCCGTGCATGCGAGACCCGTGCCACGGGTGCTGAACTGCGGCTGCCAGAAGCGCGGCTGATTCGGCTCGTTGCCGACGCCGATGTCCTTGACCTGCCGATAGGTGCGGGCGACCTGCGCGATGAAGGCGACGAACTGGCTCGTGGCCGAGGTGGAGTTGAAGAGGGCGCGGGCGCGGCTGGGCGCGATCACCATCGTGATGCGAATCCCGGCAGCCGCGGCGTTCGCCATGTAGCGATCGAGGGCCGCCTGATCCCGGATCGTTGTCGGGTGGTCCGGGTCCCAGCCGAGCGTGATCCGATTCTCCGTCAGACCGACGTCCCGCATGGAGGCGAAGAAGGCAGCGCCCCCGTCGTCTGCCAGCTTTCCGCGGTCGTCCGCCACGCCGACCCTGACGTCCGCCGCTGCAGGCGCCGCGAGCAGCAGCGCCGCAAAGGCGCCGGCCAGCAGCGTGGCTGTCTGTCGTCTAAACCCCATCATTCCTCAGCGAAACCGCATCAGTCTTGCACGACCTCCAGGACGGCGTCGAGCAGGGTATCTGCCCCGAAGCGGACCGGATCGTCCGTCGTGAGGCCGGTCTCCGCCCCGACCCGCGCGATCTCGGCGCGCGCATCGTCCTCCTCGAGGCCGCCCGTGTGCAGCGCCACCGCCGCAACCACGGCCGGCCGGAGGCGGAGCGAGACGCGCTCGTGGAGGGCGATCAGCTCGCGGAGGTCCGGCAGTCGGTGGTCGGGATAGCCCTCGACGTGGGTCGCCCTGGCTTTGTGGACGAAGACGTACGCATGCGGCGCACTGCCGTGGATGAGGCCCATCGTGACCCCGGAGTACGCCGGGTGGGCCAGCGATCCCTGCCCTTCGACCCACAGGAGCTCGCCGCCGCGCTGCGAGCCCTCGACAACGAGCCGCTCGGCCGCGCCGGCGAGGAAGTCCGCGACGACGGCGTCGATCGCAATCCCCCAGCCCGCGATCGCGATCCCGGTCTGCCCTGTCGGGACGAAGACGGATTTCAGGCCACGCTTCCGGGCGGCGAGGTCGAGCTCCACGGCGACGGTCTTCTTCCCGATCGCGCAGTCGGAGCCGACGGTGAGGACGATCTTGGCCGGGACCTGAAGGTTCTCGCCGGTGGGGACGCTGAGCTCGGGCGGCGGCCTCCGCAGGTCGCGCAGCTCGACGCCGTGCTCGCGGGCCAGCCCCCTCAGTTCCGGATCGTCGCCGATGAACTCGTGCAGCCCACTCTCGAGGTCGAGCCCGGCGCGGATCGAGTCCTTCAGGAGCTCGCGCCAGGCGGGCGGGAAGCGGCCGCCCTGGGTCGCGACGCCGACGGTCGCCGTGGTCGGCCCGTAGGCGAGCGCTTCATCGACGGTGGCGACGATCGGGATCTCGCGGTAGCTCTCCCCCGCCCTGGCCGAGTCGAGGATGGCGACGACGGGGTCGGGTGCGTAGTGGACGATCCCGCGCATCGTCTTCCCGTAGTGCTCGTCGCCGGATTTGCCCTCAGCGAGGACCAGGTAGCGCTTGGTCACAGCGCTCCCCTCAGCAGTTCGGCGTACGGCCGCCGCTCCTCGGGCTGGGTCATGCGCGCGTCGGCCCCGTAGAACCCGTCGTCGCGGTGGCGGGGGAAGACATGGAGGTGGTAGTGCCAGACCTCCTGGTCCGCGCCCGGCCCGTTGTTCTGCCGGGTGGTCACGCCCTCACAGGGATACGTGGAGGTCATTGCGAGCGCAATCCGGCGCGTCGTCTCGTGAACGGCTGCCGCTTGTCGCCCGTCGAGCTCGAACAGGCTCTCGACGTGCGTGTTCAGGACCACGATCACATTGCCGGGGTTCCGCTCCCACCACCGCGGGTTCATCCAGGCGGTCGTCCCGTCGTCGCGCCAGACGACGTCGTCCAGAAGGTTCCAGGGCGGGCGCTCCTCGCCGCGGACAAAGGCGCAGAAAGGGCAGTCGTAGTCAGGCGGTGCGTGCCGTTGCACGGACGCCGAGACCCGGGGAGTTCGAAGGCAGCTGGACGCCGTCGACGAGCTGGACTCCGGGCCACGGATCCTCGGCGATGAGGATGTTCCCGTCGAGGTCGACGTGGTCGCAGAGGCTCGCGACCGCCGCGCCGGCGGCGATACCGAGACCCGACTCGACCATGCAGCCGAGCATCACGCCCAAGCCGAGCGCGCGGGCTGCGTGCGCCATCCGGACTGCCTCCCGGATCCCGCCGGACTTCGCGAGCTTGATGTTGATCCCGTGGCCTCGCTCCGCGCAGGCGGCGACGTCGGAGAGGGTGTGGCAGTCCTCGTCGACGTAGATCGGCAGCGGCGACTCCGCCTTCAGCTTGGGGCCGTCGGCGTCGCCCGCAGGGAGCGGCTGCTCGACGTAGTCGACGCCGAGCGCCTGCAGCTGCGGGATCGATTCGAGCGCCTCGTCCAGCGTCCAGTACTCGTTGACGTCGACGCGGATCGGCTTGTCCCAGACGGCACGGACCGACCGAACCCGCTCGACGTCGAGCCCGTCGCGGCCGCCGAGCTTCAGCTTCAGGCTCTCGAACTCATACGCCTGCTCGGCCTTGCGCGCAGTCTCGTCCGGATCGCCGAGACCGAGCGTCCAGCTGGTCGGCGGCCCTGCCTGACGGAGTCCGAGAAGGCGCCAGACCGGCAGCCCCGTCAGCTTGCCGCAAAGGTCATGCAGCGCCGCGTCGATCGCCGCGCGGCCCGCGAGCTCGCGCTCGGGCAGGCGCGACTCGATCTCCTCGAAGGCGAACGGATCGTCACCGAGCGAGTCCGTGACCTCCTCGATATACGCGATTGCCGACTCGGCCGATTCCTCGTACCGGTCGATCGGGTTTGCCTCGCCGTAGCCGCGCTCACCCCCGTGCTCGATCTCCACCCAGACGACCTCGGCCTCCGTCGTCGTGTCGCGGGCGATCACGAACGGCTCTTTGAGGGTCAGGGAGCCGGTCTGGGCCGAGACCTCCACGCCGAGGACTCTACTCACGCTCGCTCTGGCGGACCCAGAGCGTCACGAGCCGGGCGACGAGCGTGACAAGGAAGATCTGGCCTGTCAGGGCCTCGAGCACGGTCAGCGCCTGCGGCAGCCCGACCGCCGGCGAGAGATCGCCGAACCCGAGCGTCGTCAGCGAGACGAAGCTGTAGTACACGAACTCCGACTGCGAGTGCGGGCCCTCCTGCGCGAAGAACGACACCTCCCGCAGCTCGTCGACGGCGAGGTAGACAAACGCGAACAGGAGACCGACAAGGACGTAGGCGCAGAGCGCTCCGAGCACGGTCTCGTGCGTGATCCGACGATGCTGGAGCGTGCGGCTGATGGTCACCGGCAGCGTCGCGGTCACGAGCAGCACGACCGGAAGCAGGTAGGTGAGCCCGACCAGGGATGCCGAATTGACGAAGAGGACGATCGGGGCGAGGGCGACGCAAGCCGCGATCGAGATCGCGTGTCGCTTGGTGATCGTCGTGCCGGCGTCCGGATCGCTGATCGCCACGACGAGCGCCACCGCCGCGAGCAGCGTGCTGAGGAGCGCGCCCCACCGCGGGTCGTCGATCAGCTCGAGCAGGAAGAAATTCGCGAGCAGCAGCACGAGGAGAGTCGCGTTGCTGTCGACGATCCGGAGGAGAGTCCGGCCCATGACGGGCGGACGATAGTGGGCCAGGCAGGAATCGAACCTGCGGAAGATTCCCGCCAGAACGCCAGGGCGGGGACAGGATCCTCGGCCGGCTCGCCCGCGTCGACCGGATTCGTACATGGGAGGACGGCGCTGGGCGCAGCTTCGTCGTCTACGAGCTCACCGACTCTCTGCGCAGGCCTGCTTCGGACCGGGCCGATTGGAGGCGGCGGGCCGCATGAAGACCTGGCTCCCGCCGAACATCAAGCTTGGGCAGCTGCGGCGGACAGTCGCGATCGTCTCCCAAGACGAGTGGATCTCCCTGACGCGGGCCGAGAGAGACGCCGCCGACGCGCTCACCCTCCATGTCTGGAAGCGAGCTCACGTGAGCCGTCATCCCGCGTTCGACGGCGATGAAACATTCCTCACCAACAGATACGTCCAACGGCTGCTGAAAGCAGTGAACGCCCGGAACACGGGCGAAAAAGCGGCACGAAGCGCGCTGGCGGTGATGCAGAACCACGGATGGCTCGT
>DATFOC010000115.1:0-4473 GCA_035265935.1 Gaiellaceae bacterium | reverse complement strand
TCGACTCGTGGGCGGCCATCGAACGGACCTGGAGACAGTTCGCGGAGCGCCACGGGCTCGATCCCGAGGTCGTCCTCGCGGCGAGCCACGGGCGGCCGACGATCGACGTGATTCGCTCGGTCGCGCCGCACCTGGATGCAGAGGCCGAGGCCGCTGCCATCGACCGGCAGCAGATCGCAGACGTGGACGGGCTCCGCGCGCTTCCGGGGGCGCGTGAGCTCGTGCAGTCGGTGCCGGCGGGGAGGTTCGCGATCGTCACGTCGGCGTCGCGGCCGCTCGCGGAGTCTCGACTAAACGCCGCCGGGCTGCCCGTGCCGGACGTGCTCGTCTCCTCCGACGACGTCGAGCACGGGAAGCCGAGCCCGGCCGGCTACCTGCGGGCCGCGTGCCTCCTCGGCGTCGATCCCGCCCACAGCGTGGTGCTCGAGGACGCCCCGGCAGGCGTCGAAGCGGGCGTGGCGGCCGGCATGACGGTGATCGGCGTCCTGACGACCAACCCGGCATCGGCGCTGCGAGAGGCGCACAGCCGAGCGCCGGACCTCGCGGCGCTGCTGGCCTAGCTCAGCGAGCGAGAAGCCGCACCACGGCGTGCGAGATCGCGAGCTCGTCCCGGCCACGTCTCGTCAGGCGGTACTGGCCACGCCGACGCGTCACCAATCCGCACGCCTCCAACCGACGTATCGAGGCGAATGCCGTCCCATCACGAAGCCGACGCGCAAGTGCGATGCGGTCTGGATACCGCAGCACGAACGCAAGCAAGCGGGCTTCTGACACATACGTCAGGGTAGCCCGCTTGTGCCAGCGTGGGTTCGGCACGCATACTGGAGTTCGTGTCCGTGAGGGAACGCACCAGCGTTCGCACGTTCTTGATCGCCGACATCCGGGGGTACTCGCGCTACACGGAGGAGTGCGGGGACGAGGCTGCCGCGGCGCTTTCCAAGAAGTTCGCGCGCGTGGTCCATGAGGAGATCGAGACCTACGACGGCGCGCTCGTCGACATTCGCGGAGACGAGGCGCTCGTCGCGTTCCACTCCGCACGCGGCGCGATTCGCGCTGCTGTCGACCTGCAAGCACGGTTCCGGGAGACCGCGGAGGAGCTCGAGATCCCGCTGCGGGTCGGCATCGGAATCGATTCGGGCGAAGCGGTGCAGCTCGAGGATGGAAGCTTCCGCGGCGCCGCCCTCAACGTCGCTTCGCGGCTGTGCGGGCGAGCCTCAGGCGGAGAGGTGATCATCAGCGAGGCGACGTCGCGTCTAGCCGGACGCCTGAACGGCCTCCACTACAGCGACGGCGGTCGCGTCCGGCTCAAGAACATCCCCGACCAGATTCATGTCTACAAGGTCTACTCCGAGCTCGACGGAACGCCCTCCTCTCGCTGGGCCTGGTTGCTCGGCAAGGAGCGCCGATCGCTGAGCCTGCGCCTTGCGCTACTCGTCACGCTGGTCGCGGCGGCGACGGCGTTGGCGGTTGTCTACATGACGGCCGGCGAGGGCGCGGAGCCGACCGGGGCTGCGCCGCAGATACTCGGCGAAGGGCAGGACACGAGCACCCTCAGCACGGTCGTTCCCGCAGCGATCTGGCGCGACTGCGAGCCGCTGTCCGTGCCGCGACTGCGCGCCGACGAGACGGCTGCGTGTGAGCCGAACTCGGGCAAACCGGATCGCTGGGAGATTTCGAGTTACAGGGACGGCTCCGAGCTCGACGCCGCGTACGCGAGCGAGCTCGCAAAGGGCTCGGAAATCCAGGGCTCGGAGATTCAGCGCAACACAGGTCAGTGCAGTGGCCTGAGCTGGGGTGGCGAGCGCGTCTGGATGCATGGGCCCGGCAAGCCGGGCGGGCGGGTCTTGTGCTACTTCGACGGCAACGACGCCGTGATCGTGTGGACCCACGGGCGGCTGAACCAGCCGAGCCACGTCGACATCATGGTCATCGCCCGCGAGGGCGGAAGTGACCATGTGGGCCTGACGCGCTGGTGGCGCCCTTGGCACCACGTGATCGGCAAGGCCGGCTAGCTCGAGCGTCTCACTCAACGGTGCGTAGGCTGGTGTGCGGGCACCTGGTGAGCCGCTCAGCCGCCGCAGTGGCGGCGTCCGCACTTGCCGGTGCGCTCCCGCTCGCGGCGGACGGGACCGGACAGCAGGGCGGGTTCCGCGTCCGCGAATATCCGGTGCCGGCGGGATCGCGGCCCCACGACGTCGCGCCCGCGCGAGACGGTGGCGTGTGGTACACGGCTCAAGGTTCCGGTGAGCTGGGCTGGCTCAACCCGAGAACCGGGCGGGTGCGCGAGGTGCCCCTGGGGTCCGGATCCGCCCCACACGGCGTGATCGTCGGGCCCGACGGCGCTCCCTGGATCACGGACGGAGGCCTGAACGCGATCGTACGCGTCGAGCCGAGGACGGGGCGGGTTCGTCGGTTCCCCCTCCCCGCTGCGGGTGCGGCCGCAAATCTCAACACCGCGACGTTCGACCGGCGCGGTGTCCTCTGGTTCACGGGTCAGCGCGGGCTGATCGGCCGGCTCGACCCGAAGGTCGGTCGCGTGCGCGTTATCTCCGCACCGCGCGGGGAAGGCCCGTATGGGATCACGACGACTCCGCGTGGTGCGGTCTACTTCGCGTCGCTCGCCGGGAGCTACGTCGGTCGGATCGACACGCGCAGCGCTCGGATCACGGTTCTCCAGCCTCGTAGGCGGGGGCAGGGCGCTCGCCGGGTCTGGTCCGATTCTCGCGGCAGGATCTGGATCAGCGAGTGGAACGCCGGCAGGCTGGGTGTTTACGACCCGGCGAGGCGCCGCTGGGGTGAGTGGCGGCTGCCCGGCGCGAACCCGCAGCCGTACGCTGTCTACGTCGACAACCGCAACATCGTCTGGCTGAGCGACTTCGGCGCGAACGCCATCGTCCGGTTCGATCCGCGCAGCCAGCGGTTCACGCAGATCAGGCTGCCGAGCTCGCCGGCCAATGTACGGCAGCTCCTCGGCCGGCCGGGCGAGCGCTGGGGCGCCGAGTCGGGGGTGGACAAGCTCGTCGTCGTGCGGCCGCGCTAGTCGTGCTGGCACGAGGAGGGGCGCCCGCCGGACGCCCCTCCTGTTGCTTCTTGAATAAGGCGACCCTCAGCGCACGCGGAGCGTATTGCTCGGCGCGGCCAGGTAGCACGCGCCTGCCTGTGCCTGCGGCAGGAGCACGCGCAGCCGCCAGCCGCTGCGGATCCGCGAGCGGAACTTCGCCGTGGTCACGAACGTGCCGGCCGTCGGTGTCGTCGACGCGCCGAGGGTGACCCGCTTCAGCGTCGCCCACCGCCGGACGGCGGCGCGGTAGCGCTGAAGCGCGATCGTCTTGCCGCTGAACGACTGCGCCGCGGTCACCCGCGCGGTGAAGCGCCGGCCGACGCGGGTCAGCCGGATCGCGGGCCGAACCTTCAGGGTGAGGGCCGAGCTCTCGTTCGTGCGCCAGCGCGACTGATAGACGGTGTTGATCTTCGGCCTGACGGTGAACGTCCAGTTGCCGCTCGCAGTCGTAGTCGCCGAGCCCAAGCGGGTGAAGGACGTCTTGCCGCACTCCTGCGCGTTGATCGTGACCGACTCACCCGCCGCCTGACTCGAGACGACGCCGGAGAGCGTGACCGGCGCGGCGAACGTGGCGGTAGTGCGCGGGGCGGTGAGCGTCACGGACGCACGCGGCCCGTTGACGGTCACGGTCCCGCGGAGCCGCGGCTGCTGCGACCGATCCTGGTAGCTGAACCGCCCGCCGGAGCGGAAGGTGCACGATGCGCTCTGGCCGGCCGAGATCGTCAGGTTGCACGGCGCTCGGTCGAAGACGACCTGGTGCGAGTTCGAGTCGGTGTTCCGCCAGGTGACGGTCTCGCCGACGTTGATCGTGACGTCGGCCGGCACGAACCCGGTCCGCGTGATCGTGACGGTCTGGTTGGCGGCCGTGGCGGACCCGAGCGCCGTGAGCGCGAGGGCGGCCGCGACCGCGATGAAGAGCGTTCGCATGTTCTTGAGCCTCCTGTTTGCGTTCTCCCTCACAGGGTGTTCCCGGTTACGGCGAAAAGCTCCTGCTAATAACGAAATCCTTACGAGTGCTCTGCCAACGCTCTGCCGTGGCTGATGCCCGCTGAGCAGAATCGCGGAGTGATCAGCAGCCGAGTCCTCTCGCCTGTCCTTGTCGGGCTCCCCGAGCCCGGTGCGCGGGTGAATTACTCGGTTCGCGTGTCGACGTAGACGGTCCAGTCGGCGACGTCATCGATCACGAAGACGCCGTTCTGGATGAACGGGTCCTGCTGCATCAGCTCCCGGACCTCGTCCGCGTTCACGCCCTCCCAGATCGACATCGAGCCGAGCCTTCCGGCCCACGTGCCACCCATGATGAAGAGCCCGCGGTCGATCTGAGCATTGATGAACGCGGCGTGCTCGTCCCAGCCCGGCTGATCCTCCGGCAGGCCGCTCGTCCAGGTCGGCCCGGGGCCGACGCGCAGAAC
>DATFOC010000114.1:0-37127 GCA_035265935.1 Gaiellaceae bacterium | reverse complement strand
ACCTGGTCGCGCGCCTCCTGGATGTTGTCGGTGATGTGGCTCGGCGCGCCGACGATGCACTTCAGCTCTGACGGGTCGCGACCCACCTCCTCGGCGGCCTTTCGGGCCGTATCCATGATCCACTGGATGATCTGAGGGTCGGCGAGCTGAATGATCACGCCGTCCGCGACCCGGCCGGCGACGCCGAGCGCTCTCGGCCCGTAGCCCGCGATCCACATCGGGATCGCGGGGAGACCCTTAGCCCACTCGAGCTGGAGCTCCTTGCCGTTCCACTCGACCTGGCGACCGTTCATCAGGTCCTTGATCATCTTGCACCGGGCCTCGAACTCGGCCACCTTCACGGGCTTGAGGCCGACCACCCGGCGCGAGGAGTCACCGCGGCCGATCCCCATCACCATCCGCCCGGCGGACAGGTCCTGCATCGTCGCGTACCAGCTGGCCGTGATCGTCGGGTCGCGGATTCCCGGGTTCGTCACGAAGTGGCCCAGCTTGACCTTCTGCGTCCGGGACGCGGCCACGGGCAGAGTCGCGTAGGACTCCTGCCAGAGGATGTGGGAGTCATAGGTCCACGCGTAGTCGAAGCCGTGCTGCTCGGTCAGGTCGACCAGCTCGAAGAAGCGCGATTGGGGCGGATCCGGCAGGACGGTGACGCCGAAGTCGAGCATGGGACCTCCTCGTGACCGGGCAGGGAAACGGTCATTTTCTCTTGAAAGCTCTCCGGTGGCAATCTGGAGCTACCTCGTTTTCGCGCTGCTCGCGGGCGCGATGCTTCCGATCCAGTTCGGGATCAACGCGCAGCTCGCCACCTGGGTCGGCGGGTCGATCCGCGCGGCGTTCGTCTCCTTCGTCGTCGGCGCGGCCGCGCTGCTCGTAGCGGTGCTCTTTGCGCAGCGCGGGATCCCCGACCGGGCAGGCGACGCGCCCTGGTGGGTCTGGATCGGCGGCGTCCTCGGCGCCTTCTACGTGCTCGGGTCGATCGTCACGGCACCGAAGCTCGGCGCGGCGACCCTCGTCGCGCTGATCCTTGCCGGGCAGGCGATCGCCTCGCTCCTCGTGGACCACTACGGCTGGGTCGGCTTCGAGGAGAATCCCGTCACGCCGCTCCGGCTCCTCGGTGTCGCGCTGCTCGCCGGGGGCGTCGCGCTCGTGCGGCTGTCGTGACGACTACTCGCGTGTAACGGCCCGGAGCCGCGCCTGTGAGGCACGGCCTGATCGATCGTGGGAAGGTCGCTGGTCATGGGTCGCGAGCTCCCCGTTGCGGTTCGGATCGCGTTCTACGCGTGGCTGCTGGTCGCGCTCGCGCTCGCCGATCTCCTGACCGACGCAGCTCTCGTCACGCTCGCCGTCCTCGCTGGGTTCCTGCTTATCGTGCTGCCGCTGTGCGTTCGGTTCTTCGGCAGGCCCGGGGAGCCCCGCGCGAGGGCGAGCGGCCGAACGGTCGTGGGATTCGCAGCGTTCCTGACGCTTCTAACCGCGGTCGAGGTGGCGCTGATCCCCGACCTCGGGCTCGGCACGACCTTCTGGATCGTGGCGATCCTGATCCCGTCGCTCGAGTTTCTGGGGTTCCTCAGCCGCCGCGAGTCACGAGCAGTTGCCGAAAGCGAGCCGTCCTGAGGAACTTGTCGGCGGTGTTCGCCACGAGTGCCGTCGCGTTCGCCAGCCTCGATCTGGCCCAGAAGAGCGGCTCCGGCAACGCTCTAGCTCCAGAAGAACGAGATCACGAAGAACGCGACCGCCGCAGGGCCGAGCACGCGCAGGGCCGAGGTCAGCAGCCCGCGTGCGGCCAGTCTCCGCCCGGTCCGCGCCAGCAGACCGACGGATGAAGCAAGCGCCGAGCAGAGCGCAACCATCATCCCGCAGAGGCCGACCAGCCAGCCGATGGCGCCCACCGAAGGCAAAGCCTCGAATGAGACGAGCCAGATAAGAAACCCACCTACTCCGGCAGCGAAAGCTAGGGGCCCGATGCGGCCTCCGTATTCGGCGGAGCGCCGGATGAGGAGGTGGACGTGCGGCTTGTCCATGCCTGTGCTTATCGGCACGAGTGCCGAAGCCGTTCGCTCCCTCGTTCGAGCTACTCCGCGAGGTGCTCGATGGTCTTCGCCGCGAGCCGGTCCAACGCCTCCACGGCGAGTTCGAGGTGCTCCTCTTTCGTGTCTTCCAGCCTCGTGTGCGAGAGGCCCCGAAGGCTCTGGACGAAGAGCATCACTGTCGGGATTCCCGCACGTGAGACCTCGGCCGCGTCGTGTAGCGGGCCGCTCGGCAGCCTGTGCGACTGGCCCGCCACGCCGTTGATCGACTCGTCCGCGAACTCAACCAGCTGCTCGTCGAAGAGGATCGGCTCGATGTTCCAGAGCCGCTCGAACGCGACCTCGAGATCCTCCTCCTCGGCGAACTGCCCGCTTCGCTCCTTTGCGTCCGCCAGCATCGAGGCGAGCGTGCCCGCGTCGAGGTGGCGCTGGTCGAGGAGCTGCTCGGCTGTCTCCACGACCGACGTGACGATCCCCGGGTTGCAGACGACGCCACCGGAGGTGCAGACCGCTCCGCCGCCCGCACGCTCGGCGATGTGCCGGAGCTCGAGCGCCAGCTTGGACGCGCCCGCCAGCGCGTCCCGGCGCTGATCCATCGGCGTCGAGCCGGCGTGCGCCGCCTGCCCCCGCCAGACAACGCGGTGCCGCTCAACGCCAAAAGTGCCGAGCACGGCGCCGAGCGGGAGATCCATCGACTCGAGCACCGGCCCCTGCTCGATGTGGAGCTCCAGATAGGCGGAAGCGTTCTCGAGCTGACTTTTCGCGTCGGTCGCGCGATCGAGGTCGACGCCGTGTTTTCCGATCGCGTCTGGAAGCGAGACACCGTCGCGATCGGTGAGCTGCCGCAGCTCGTCCTGATCCGCCATCGATCCGGCAGCGGCGCTCGAACCGAAGAGCGAGCGACCGAACCGGGCGCCCTCCTCGTCTGCCCACGAGACGAGGCGGACGGTGACCGGCGGCTCTCCCTCCTCCGCGATCCGGCGCAGTACCTCCGAGCCGGCGACCACGTTGAGCGCGCCGTCCAGCCAACCGCCGTTCGGAACGGAGTCGAGGTGGCCGCCGATCAGCAGCTCTCGATCCGACCGGCCGCGAAGCGTCCACCACTGGTTGCGCGCCTCGTCGAACTCCATCTCGGCCCCGCTGCCCTCCAGCATCGAGGCCATCCACTCCTGGGCCTCGACCCAGGTGTCGGTCCAGGCCACGCGCTGGGCGCCGTCCTCGTTGCCCGTGAGCTCGCGCAGCTCCTTCAGCTCGGCCACTGTGCGGGTGGGATCGAGCGTCATGACACGCAGAACCCGTTGCCCTCGGGATCCGTCATCACCGTCCAGAACTCCTCGAAGCGGCCGATCTTCTGCGATCGCTCCTCGACGAACGTCGCGCCTAGACCTTGCAGGCGCTCGACCTCGGCCGGGCGGTCCTCCGAGTGGATGTCGAGATGGATCGGGATATCTGTGGTCGGCGACTTCGGACGCCTCTGGAAGAGCAAGCGTGGCCCGGTGCCGTCGGGGTTGACGAGCATCGCCCAGCCGGTCGGGTCGAGGTCGCCGGCCGCGACGGCCTTCTCGACCTCCGCGAGCACCTCCTCGGGCGTCTCGATGTGCTCGTAGCCGAGCGCCTCGCGCCAGAACTCCGCAAGCCGCACGGGCTCCTCGCAGGCGAAGGTGATGTTGTTGAGCCGAGCCACCAGCGCGACGTTAACGTCTCGACATGGCATCGGTCGCCGCCGAGCAACCCCGCCGCGAGCTTCCCTGGCGGCCGGTGCTCGCCCAGCTCGGGATGATGGCGATCGTCCTCGCCGCCCTCTACGCCCTGTGGGAGGGATTCAAATGGTTCGGCGAGACCACCGGCCTGACGATCGGGAGCTTCGAGGTCAACGACAAGACCTTTCCCCACCTCCACGACATCGTCGGCCAGCTCTTCGAGCCCTCGCGGAGGAACGGGCCGCTGCTGATCGAGGTGCTCTGGGACGCGGCGCTGTTCACGGCGAAGGAGGCGGCTGTCGGCTTCGTGCTCGGCGCGTCGATCGGGTTCGTGCTCGGGGTTCTCCTCGCTCACTCGCGCCTGCTCCAGCGCGGCTTCCTCCCGTACATCGTGGCCTCCCAGACAATCCCGATCCTCGCGGTCGCGCCGATGGTCGTCATCTGGTTCGGCGGGAGGGGCTTCCCCGACTGGTTCTCGGTCTCGATCATCGCTGCCTTCCTCACGTTCTTCCCGGTCGCGATCAACACCCTGCGCGGGCTGACGTCGGTCGACCCGCGGGCGCTCGAGCTCACTCGCTCGTACGCCTCGAGCACGCTCCAGATCCTCTGGAACCTGCGGCTTCCAGCTTCGCTTCCGTACCTGTTCACCGCCTTCAAGATCTCGGCGACGGCCTGCGTGGTGGGCGCGATCATCGGCGAGCTGCCCGCCTCGATCCAGAACGGTCTCGGCGGCGCGATCCTCAACTTCAACCAGTACTACTCGACGACGCCCGAGAACCTGTGGGCGACCAACCTCGTCGCCGCCGCGCTCGGGATCGTCTTCTTCCTGGTCGTCGTCGTGGTCGAGAAGGTCGTGGTGCGGCGAGCGCCGGAGCACGTGGCGTGAACGAGCAGGCGAATGTCGTCGAGCTCAAGGCCGTCTCGAAGGAGTTCGCCCAGGGCCAGGTCAGGGCGCTCGAAGGCATCGACCTCGAGATCCGCCCCCGTGAGTTCATCTCCCTGATCGGCCCGTCTGGCTGCGGCAAGTCGACGCTCCTCCGGATCGTCGGCGACCTGATCCAGCCGTCGGGCGGCGACGTCGTGGTCAACGGCAAGAGCGCGCACCAGGCGCGGCTCGACCGCGACTACGGAATCGTCTTCCAGGACGCAGTGCTCTTCGACTGGCGCACCGTGGAGAAGAACATCGGGCTGCCGCTCGAAATCCTCCGCTGGGACCGCCGGAAGCGCGGCGAGCGGGTCCAGGAGCTGGTCGACCTGGTGGAGCTGAAGGGCTTCGAGAAGCACCACCCGTGGCAGCTCTCCGGCGGAATGCAGCAACGGGTTTCGATCGCCCGTGCGCTCTCGTTTTCGCCGCCACTGCTCCTGATGGACGAGCCGTTCGGCGCTCTCGATGAGATGACGCGCGAGCGCCTGAACCTCGAGCTGCTGCGGATCTGGGAGCAGAGCGGCAGCACCGTCATCTTCGTCACGCACTCGATCTCCGAGGCCGTGTTCCTCTCGACCCGTGTGGTCGTCATGTCGGCGAGGCCTGGCCGGATCGTCGGCGTCGTCCACGTCAACCTCCCGCAGCCCCGCACGATCGAGACCAGGGAGGACCCCTTCTTCGCCGACCTGATCCGCGAGGTGCGGCGGCTGCTCCGCGAGGGCGGCGGCTTCGAGGCCGAAGAGCCCGAGGACGAAGAGCAGTTCATCGTCGCGGAAGAGGGCCTGTGAGCAGCACCGTCGTCGAGCCGATCCCGCGCGGAACCCTCGGCGCACGCGTCGGTCGAAGCCTGTGGGACTGGTTCCCCGCCGTCGTCGTGTTCGTCGCCGGCATCGCGCTCTGGGAGGGGCTCGTCCGCGGCCTCGACATCCAAAATTTCCTGCTGCCCCCGCCCTCAGACATCACGCGAACCCTGTGGACCGAGGGCGACACGCTCTGGGGCGCAGGGTGGTTCACGTTCGAGGAGGCGTTCGGCGGCTGGGTGATGGGCTGTTCGGCGGGGATCGTGGTTGCCCTGATCCTCGCCCGCTGGCGGATGCTCGCGACGGCGCTGATGCCGTTCGCCATTGCGGCCAACGCGGTCCCGATCATCGCCTTCGCCCCGATCACGAACAACTGGTTCGGGACGCTCAACCAGCTCTCGAAGATGGTAATCGCCGCCGTGCTCTGCTTCTTCCCCGTGCTCGTCAACACCCTCCGCGGGCTGACGTCAGTGCGGCCGCAACAGATCGAGCTGATGCGTTCCTACGCGGGCGGCGAGCGGGAGATCTTTCGGCGGGTGCGCATCCCGAACGCGCTTCCGTTCATCTTCACCGGGTTGAAGGTGGCGACCGTACTCGCGATGATCGGCGCGATCGTGGGCGACTACTTCGGAGGCTCGCAGGACGCGCTGGGAATCCAGATCCGGCGGCAGGCCGGTGTCTTCGCGTTCACCGAGGCGTGGGCGGCGATCGTCGTGGCCAGCATCCTCGGAATCCTGTTCTACGGCGCCGTCGCCGCTGTCGAGCGGCTTACGATGGGCTGGCATCCGTCGGCGCGGAGGACCGCGGAGTAATGGCAACCGTGCACCGAAAGGGGAAGTGGATGAGAAGCAGCAGGTGGTGGTCCGTCGCTGCGCTCGCGGCTGCGGCCATGTTCGCGCTGGCCGGATGCGGCAGCGACGACGATGAAGGCGGCGGGAGTGCCGGCGGCGACCTCGACAAGGTCACCCTTCAGTCGAAGTGGGTCGTCCAGGCGCAGTTCGCCGGGTACTACGCGGCGCTCGACCAGGGCTACTACGAGGACGAGGGGCTGGACGTGGACATTCGCCCCGGCGGCCCGGACATCGTTCCGGAGCAGGTCGTCCTCGGCGGCCAGGCCGAGTTCGGCATCAACTGGCTGGACAGCACCCTCGCGACGCGCGACAAGGGCCAGAACATCGTCAACATCGCCCAGGTCTTCACCCGCTCGGGCATGACTGAGGTGACCTGGAAAGACACGGGCCTCGACCAGATCACCGACCTGCGCGGCAAGAAGGTCGGCGTCTGGCTCGGCGGCAACGAGCACAAGCTGTTCGCCGCGCTGAACAAGAACGGGATCGATCCACAGAAGGACGCCGAGATCGTCGCGCAGCCCTTCGACATGGAGCTCTTCCTCAAGCGGGACATCGACGCCGCTGCGGCGATGACCTACAACGAGCTCGCCCAGGTGCTCGAGACCAAGGATCCCGACTCGGGCCAGCTCTACACGATCGACCAGCTCAACGTCATGAAGATGTCCGACCTCGGCACCGGCGCACTGGAGGACGGCGTCTTCGTCCGTGAGGACTGGATCGCCGAAGAGGGCAACGAGGACATCGCCAAGCGATTCCTGAAGGCGAGCTTCCGCGGTTGGATCTACTGCCGCGACAACCCGGACGAATGCGTGAACATCGTGCTCGAGAACGGGCCGACGCTCGGAGAGGGCCACCAGCGCTGGCAGATGAACGAGATCAACAAGCTGATCTGGCCGGCTCCTGCAGGGATCGGGATCATGGAGCCCAAGTCCTGGGAGATCACGAAGCAGATCGCGCTCGACGGCAAAGTCATCTCGAAGCCCGCGAGCGACGACTCGTACCGCACCGACATCGCCGAGGCCGCCGTCGAGGAGCTGAAGGACGACGACGTCGACGTCAATGGCGAGGACTGGCAGGCAGAGGAGGTCGAGGTCACCGAGGGCGGTGCCTAACGGCCTACGGCCCCAATTACGCGGGGGACATGTCTTCGACGTGTCCCCCGCAGAAGGGAGATCCGCAATGAGTTCCGTTCTGATCAAGGGAGGACGCGTGATCACGGCGGCCGACGACTACGTCGGCGACGTGTTCATCGAGAACGAGCGGATCTCCCTCATCGGCGAGTCGATCGATCTGGAAGCGGACCGCGTGATCGACGCGTCCGGGAGGTACGTGCTTCCGGGCGGGATCGACCCGCACACGCATCTCGACATGCCGTTCGGCGGCACGGTGACCGTCGACGACGTCGAGTCGGGGCAGACGGCCGCTGCGTTCGGCGGCACGACGTGCCACGTCGACTTCGTCATCCAACCGCAGGGTGAGACCTTCGCAGCAGCCCTCGACATGTGGAAGGAGAAGGCGAGCGGCAAGCAGGTGATCGACATGGGCTACCACATGGCGATCACAGACCTGAACAATGGCGGCTCGCTGGAGGAGCTCGCAGGGCTCCCCGAGCAGGGCGTGACGTCCTACAAGCTCTTCATGGCCTACAAAGGCGCGCTCATGGTCGACGACGAGACGCTCTTCCGGTCGATGCAGGTCGCCGCCGACTCAGGCGCGCTGGTCATGGTTCATGCCGAGAACGGCGACGCGATCGACGTCCTCGTGAAGGAGGCGCTGGCCGCGGGCCACACCGAGCCGCACTGGCACGCGCTGACGCGGCCGCCCGAGACCGAGGGCGAAGCGACGAACCGGGCGATCCAGCTGGCTCGGGTCGCCGGCGCGCCGCTGTACGTCGTCCACGTCTCCTGCCGCGAGGCCGTCGAGCCGATCGCGCTCGCCCGAGAGAAGGGCTGGGACATCCACGGCGAGACGTGCACGCAGTACTTCTTCATCGACTACACGCACCTTGAGCAGCCGAACTTCGAGGGCGCGAAGTACGTCTACACGCCGCCTCCGCGGGACAAGGCGAACCAGGACGTGTTGTGGAACGCCGTGCGGACGGACGTCCTCTCGGCGATCTCGACCGACCACTGCGCGTTCCTCTGGGACGGCCAGAAGACGCTCGGACGCGACGACTTCTCGAAGATCCCCAACGGGGGGCCGGGACTCGAGAACCGGCTGCACATGATCCACGAGTTCGGCGTCCGTTCCGGGCGGATCTCGCTGAACCGGATGGTCGAGCTGCTCTCCACGAACCCGGCGAAGCTGTTCGGGCTCTACCCGCGGAAGGGGACGATCGCCGTGGGCTCCGACGCGGACATCGTCGTCTTCGATCCGGAGCGCAAGCACACGATCACGGCCGCGGGCCACCACTCGAAGATCGACTACAACCTCTACGAGGGAACCGAGGTCACGGGGACTCCCGAAGTCGTGCTCCTGCGCGGGCAGGTGCTCGTCGAGGGTGACGAGCTCGTGGCGTCGCCAGGCGTGGGTCACTTCGTGGCGCGGGCGAAGTTCGGCGAGGAGCTGAAGGCCGAGACCGCGATGGCCTGACGGCCCCGGCGCCACCGACATGACCGAGTGGAGCGCGTACTACGACGCGGTTCGAGACCGTCCGCCGCACGAGACGTTGCTCGAGGCGCTCGCATCCTTCGCTGAGCGAGGGCTCGCGGTCGACCTGGGCTGCGGCGACGGCCGCGACACGGTGGAGCTGCTCCGGCGCGGCTGGCACGTCGTCGCGATCGACGCCGAGGCAGAGGCAATCGAGCGGCTGCGTGCCCGCGTCGGCGATTCACGCGCCCTGGAGACCGAAGTTGCGCGCTTCGAGGACGCGCGCTGGCCGTGCGCCGACCTTCTCAACGCCGGCTTCTCGCTTCCGTTCTGCCACCCCGACGGCTTCGACGACCTCTGGAGACGCATTTGCGCCTCGATCCGTCCGGGCGGACGTTTCTGCGGCCAGCTGTTCGGCGAGCGGGACGAGTGGGCGGGCGAGAAGGACATGACGTTTTTCACGCGGGACGCTGCCGAGGCGCTCTTCGGCGGATTCGAGCTCGAACGGTTCGACGAGGAGGAGACGGATGGCGAGACAGCCGTCGGCGAGCCGAAGCACTGGCACGTTTTCCACGTCGTTGCCCAGAGGGTCCGCGAGCCCACGCTCGCTAGTCAGTCCTAGGCGGGAACGGGGCGACTGCTCGGGTCGAGTCGGGCCAAGCCCTTTCGCAAATTGCTCCGCGTGCGACTTGGCGAGCCGGTTACACGACGTGGCCCCATAGCGATTCCGTAGCCGGCGAGCTGAGCGCCGGGGACTGTCCCTCGGACCCGGCTCGCGGGGACACGGAGATCGTGACGAAAGGGCGCCGGCTTCTCCGGAACGCAGGCGCGCCTGCTGGAATCAGGCGGGACAGTTGACCTCAGCCGGCCGGGGACTGGCTTCTTGAGATGAGGCCAACCCCCGCTGTGTGGCCGGTCGTCCCTGGACCGCGTTAAACGGACGCTCGGGGACGCTTCCTAGTCGGACGTTGGTTCGGCGCGGTCTCGTGCCGCCTCGGCGACATCCTCGGCGGCGTCCTCGACCGTGTCCGCCGCCTCTTCGACGACGTCCGCCACGACCGCGGCAGCCACGAAGAGCCGCTTGCGAGCCAGGTAGGCGACCCCGACCAGCAGGCCAATCGCCACGGCGATCAGCCCGACGCGTGCAGCGGGGGGCAGCGTCTGAACCGTCGCCCGCAGGCGCTCTGCTCTCGACTTACGGCGAAGCCCGAAACGCTCGAGCGGCGGAAGCCCCTCGATCGTCTCGACCACGCGCTCCGCTCCCGACTTGCCGCGATCCACGACCATGCTCATCTCCATGCTCATCACCTCGTTTGTGGGAAGCCGAGGTCGACCTTGCTCGTCGCCGGGTCGGGCCAGCGGGAGGTGACGACCTTTCCGCGAGTGTAGAAGCTGATCCCCTCCGGCCCGTAGATGTGCGAGTCGCCGAAGAGACTGCCTTTCCAGCCGCCGAACGAGTAATACGCGACGGGCACCGGGATCGGGACGTTGACGCCGACCATCCCCACCTCGACCTCGTGCTGGAACTGCCGGGCGGCGCCGCCGTCGCGCGTGAAGATTGCGACGCCGTTGCCGTACTGATTCTCGTTCACGAGCTTGATCGCCTCGTCGTAGGTCCCGGCCCTGACGACCGAGAGCACCGGTCCGAAGATCTCATCCTTGTACGCGTCCATCTCGGGCGTGACCTTGTCCAGCAGGGACACGCCGAGGAAGAAGCCGTCGCCGTCGGGCGCACTCTCACGCCCGTCGGCGACGACCTCGGCGCCCTGTTCCTTGCCGCTGTCCAGGTAGGACGCGACCTTGTCGCGGTGCTCACGCGTGATCAGCGGCCCCATCTCGTTGTCCGGCTCCGTGCCCGGTCCGACCTTCACCTTCGGGAGCCGCTCCTTCACCGCGGCGATGAACTCGTCGCCGATGTCACCGACGGTGACCACGGCCGAGATCGCCATGCAGCGCTCGCCGGCCGAGCCGTAGGCGGCGGAGACGGCGGCGTCGGCAGCCATGTCCAGGTCGGCGTCCGGCAGGACGATCATGTGGTTCTTCGCGCCGCCGAGCGCCTGGACGCGCTTTCCGTTCGCCGTCCCGGTCGAGTAGATGTAGCGGGCGATCGGCGTCGAGCCGACGAACGAGACGGCGGCGATGTCGGGGTGCTCGAGGATCGCGTTCACCGCGACCTTGTCGCCGTGCACGACGTTGAACACGCCGTCGGGCAGGCCTGCCTCCTGCAGCAGCTGCGCGGTCAGGACCGACGCCGACGGATCCTTCTCGGACGGCTTGAGGATGAACGCATTCCCGCAGGCGAGCGCCGGAGCCCACATCCACATGGGCACCATCGCGGGGAAGTTGAAGGGCGTGATGCCGGCGACCACACCCATCGGCTGCCGGATCGAATAGACGTCGATGCCGGTCGAGGCCTGCTCGGAGAAGTCGCCTTTGAGGAGCGTCGGGATCCCGCACGCGTACTCGATCACCTCGAGCCCGCGCTGCACCTCACCGAGGGCGTCGGAGAACACCTTTCCATGTTCCTCGGTCAGGAGTGCCGCGAGGTCCTCGCGCCGCTGGTGGAAGAGCTCCCGGATCCGGAAAAAGAGCTCCTGCCGGCGCGACAGTGAGACCTGGCGCCAGCCGACGAGCGCCTCCTTGGCGGCCTGCACCGCGCGGTCGAGCTCCTCGACCGACGCGAAATCGACCTCCTTCGTCTGCACGCCGAGGGCCGGGTTGTAGACCGGGCCGCTCCGGCCCGACTCCCCGGCAACCGACTGCCCGCCGATCCAGTGGCTGATCCTGCCGAGCTCTGTGCCGCGCTCTTGCTGCTTCTCCAAGACTTCGGTCATACGGCCCTCCTTTCAGACTCCCGGCCAGACTAGCGCGATGACAGTCCTGCGAGGAGAACGCGTCCTGATTCGCCCCATGACCGCCGCCGACGTGCCGCGGCTGGCGGCGATTCAGGCGCAACCGGGAGTGCGGCCGCCTGGGGCGAGCCGGACCTGGAGAAGCTCGAGGGCAAGGCCGCCGGGACCGACGAATGCACGATCTTCGCGGTCGAGCTGGAGGGCGAGGTGGTCGGCCTCGTCCAGTACCACGAGGAGGACGACCCGATGTACCGCCACGCCGGCATCGACATCTTCCTCTCGGAGGACGTCCAGGGACAGGGCCTCGGCACGGAGGCCGTGAGGACGATGGCGGAGTACCTGATCCGCGAGCGGGGCCACCACCGTCTCGTCATCGACCCCGCCGCGCACAACACCGCGGCGATCCGAGCCTATGAGAAGGCGGGCTTCAAGCCGGTCGGCGTGATGCGTCAGTACGAGCGCCTGCCGGGCGGCGAGTGGCACGACGGCCTGCTCATGGACCTGCTCGCCGACGAGCTGTAAAGTCGCGCTATGGCCACGGTCGAGGCCAACACCGAGCTCGGGCAGCAGATCGTCGAGGACGCCAAGCGCTACGTCCTCTACTCGTGGTCGGTGCAGGACGCGATCAACCCCATTGCCGTGGCCGGCGGCGAGGGGCGCTACTTCTGGGACTACGACGGGAAGCGCTACCTCGACTTCGCGTCGCAGCTCGTCAACGTCTCAATCGGACATGGTCACCCGAAGGTGATCGCGGCGATCAAGGAGCAGGCCGAGAAGCTGTGCACGATCGGCCCGCCGATGGCCAGCGAGTCGCGATCGACGCTTGGCCGCCTGCTCGCTGAGGTGACGCCGGGCGACCTCGCGATGTCGTTCTTCACGAACGGCGGCGCGGAGGCCAACGAGAACGCAATCAAGCTCGCACGCTGGTACACGGGCCGGCACAAGGTGATCGCGCGCTACCGCTCCTACCACGGGGCGACGGCCGGCGCGATCTCGCTTACCGGCGACCCGCGGCGCTGGCCCGCCGAGCCGGGCCTCCCGGGCGTGGTGCGGATGCTCGACCCCTACACGTACCGCTGCCCGGCCGGCCATCCCGATCCCTGCCCGGTGTGCACCGGCGCGCCCCACCTCGAGGAGATCCTCCAATACGAGGGGGCCAACACGGTCGCCGCCGTGATCCTCGAGACCGTCGTCGGGACGAACGGGATCATCGTCCCGCCCGATGGCTATCTCCAGGCGATTCGGGAGGTCTGCGACCGCCATGGGATCCTCCTGATCTGCGACGAGGTCATGGCGGGCTTCGGCCGCACCGGCCAGTGGTTCGCCTGCGAGAACTGGGACGTCGTCCCCGACATCCTCACGGTCGCGAAGGGCATCAACTCCGGGTACGTGCCGCTCGGCGCGATGATCGTCCGGCAGCAGATCGCCGACTGGGTGCGGGACAAGTACTTCGCCGGCGGCCTCACCTACAGCGGTCACCCACTCGCCTGCGCCTCCGCCGTCGCGTCGATCGAGGCCTTCCAGGAGGAGGGGATCGTGGAGCACGCTGCCGAGATGGCGCCTGAGTTCGAGTCACGCCTCCGCGGCCTCGCCGATAAGCATCCGTCGATCGGAGACGTGCGCGGGCTCGGCTGCTTCTGGGGCCTCGAGCTCGTGAAGGACCGCGAGACGCGGGAACCGCTCGTCCCGTTCAACGCAACCGGCAAGGACTTCGCGCCGGTCGCCCAAATGGCGAAGGCGGCGCTCGACCGCGGGCTCTACCTCATGACGCACTGGAACGTCGTCATGGTCTGCCCGCCGCTGACCATCACCATGGACGAGCTCGACGAGGGCGTCGCCGTCCTCGAGGAAGCCCTCAGCGTCGCCGACGAGTACGCGGCTTAGCCGCTAGGCAAGACGGTCGCGGAGCGGCGCATGCGTCCGCACCTGTTGCTTGAGCAGCTCCTCGACCTCCTCGGTCTGACCGACGCTCAACGCTCCGATCGTCTCTTCCCCCTCGTCGCCGTACAGCGCGTAGAGATCGTCATCGAGGAGGGAGCCATGGACGACGACCTGTGAGTCGCGCTTAGCATCGCCGAAGACCTTGATCGTCTTCCCGAACACCTCGGTGAAGAAGGTCGAGACGGTGTCGTAGCCGCCCCCGCCCCCGGCGAGGACCTTGCCGACCTCGGTGCCTTGGTAGTTCGCGTTCGACCAGTGCTCGATTCGGCGCTGCCTGTCGAACAAGGGGTCGAAGAAGTTCGCAACGTCGCCAGCCGCATACACGTCGGGCACGTTGGTCTCGAAGCCCTGGTTGACGACGACCCCATTGTCGACCTCGATTCCGCTGCCCTCGAGAACTTCGGTGACGGGCTCGACTCCGATGCCGACGACCGCGAGATCGGCGTCGACTGCGCGGCCGTTCTTCGTCGTCACCTTCTCGAGGCTGCCGTTTCCGTGAAAGGCCTCGACCTCGTTGCCGAGGACGAGCTCAACGCCCTTCGACTCGTAAAGCGCGGCGAGCTCGTCGCTCAGCTGCTCGACGCCGAGCTGGTCGAAGAGCCAGCGGCCGAGGTGGACGAGGGCGACCTCCTTGCCGATCTGGCGCAGCGAGGCCGCAACCTCCATCCCGATGAAGCCGGCGCCGACGACGACCGCGCGCTCTGCCCCGGCGGCCGCGTCGCGGATCGCCTTCGAGTTTCCGACGGTGCGCAAGGTGAAGATGCCGTCCAGATCACTGCCCGGGAGTTCGAGCTGTCTCGGCCAGGCGCCGGTGGCGAGCAGAAGCTTGCCGTAGGCCAGCCGGTCGCCGTCGACCTCGAGCTCGTGTGCCTGGGGGTCGACGCGTGCGACGGACGTCTCGAGCATGACCTCGACCCCATGGTCGGCGTAGAACTGCTCGTCCTCGACGATCGGCTCCTCGTCCGTCTCGCCGCGGAGGAACTTCTTGGAGAGCGGCGGGCGATGGTAGGGCAGCGTCGAGTCCCGCGAGAAGAGCGCGATCGAGCCCTCGCCGCCTGACTCCCTGAAGGACTTGATGGCGCGGGCCGAGGCGAGGCCGCCGCCGATGATCGCGAGGTCGAAGCTCTTCACAACACCCTTCTGTGCCCGCTTTCCGCTGAGTCTTACCCCGACGTGAGACCGGGCGCCTCGAGAACACCAACCGGTCCGACGCACCTACGACCGAAGGAGGCCCCAATGCCCTGGGGAGATTGGGTCAACGAGCTGCCGACGACGCGCGGGGTCGTGGCCCGGCTCCAGAGCGACTGGACGGCCGACGTGGCCGCGTACGACGAGATCCACCGCCAGGCGCTGCACATGGCGGACATGCTCTCGAGCGGGATCGTGGCGCAGTTCCTCAAGCGGTTTCGCTAAACGGACGTAAGGACCGGACGGCCCGGGTCACTCATGGGTCATGGCCACTGCTACCGTCGCCGCCGCCATGCCCGAAGTTCCGGCCGTCCGGTCCCGCCCGCTGGACACCGAGTCCCGCGAGTGGCTTGCCTCCCTTCGCAGCAGGGGGGCGGAACAGGCAGCGGCGATCGAGCGACTGCACGACCTGCTGCTGAGGGCGGCCCGCTTCGAGGTCGCCCGCCGGCGCCCCGGGCTTCCGCACCTCCGCGGGAACGAGCTCGACGACATTGCGCAGGAGGCGGCCGACGACGCACTCATGTCGGTGCTCGGGCGCCTCGACGACTTCCGAGGGGCGAGCCGGTTCACGACCTGGGTCTACAAGTTCGCGCTGTACGAGGCGGCCGTGAAGCTCCGTCGCCGCGCCTGGCAGGGCCGCGAGGTGCCGCTGGAGCCGGAGAGTTGGGGCATTTTCGCCTCGAGCAGCGCCACTCCGGAGGCCGAGGCCCAGCAGGGCGAGCTGCTCCGGGCGGTCAAGGAGGGAATCGCCGAAGCGCTGACGCCGCGCCAGCGCGAAGTCCTGGTTGCGCTCGCGCTGAACGGCGTCCCGATCGACGTCCTCGCGGAGCGGATGGGATCGACCCGCGGCGCGCTCTACAAGACGCTGCACGACGCGCGCGCCAAGCTGCGCGCCCGCCTTGGAGATCTCCTGGAGGTGATCGAATGAACGAACGGCCCGAGCTGAAGCAGGCACTCGGCAGGCTGCTTGGGCCGGGTGTACCGGAGATCGGCTGCGAGGAGTGCTTCGACAAGCTGAACCAGTACGTCGAGCTCGAGCTCGCCGGCGGCGACACTGACAGGGGCCTCCCAGGCTTCAAGGCCCACCTCGATGGCTGCCCGGCCTGCCGGGAGGACTACGAGAGCCTTCGCGCGTTCGTCGGCGGAGGCCAGGCGCTCTAGTGTCCGAGGCTCCGTTCTGCGGCCTCCGGCTGCTGGTCGAGCCGGGCAAGGTCATGACGCCCCGGCCGACGACCGAGGCGCTGGTTGAGGCGGCCGTCGAGCGGATCGCTGGCCGGGCGGCGCTCGTCGCCGACGTCGGGACGGGCTCGGGCGCAGTCGCGGTGGCGATCGCTTCGAGAGCACCGCAGGCGCGGGTCTGGGCGACGGACACGAGCGCCTCCGCGGTCCGGCTCGCCAGGGCGAACGTCTGCCGCCACGGCCTCGGCGACCGCGTCAGCATCGTGCACGGCGACCTGCTCAAGGGGAGCCCCGCGGGGCTCGATCTCGTCGTCGCAAACCTGCCCTATCTCGCGATCGGCCTCCAGGCTGACCGACCAGAGCTCGCCGGGGAGCCGCCCGAAGGCGTCTTCGCGTCGGGCGACGGCCTCGGCCCGTACCGGAGGCTCGTCCAAGCGTGCCAGAGCGTCCTCCGACCGGACGGCTACCTGGCGATCCAGCTGCACGGGAAGGTCGTCGCTACGCACGCGTCGGAGCTGAGCAGCCTCACGCTGGCTGCGTGACGCTGCCATTACACGAGCCGCCGCTCGAGATACGCGGCAAGCCGCGTGAGCGGAAACGAGATCACGAAGAAGATCGCGAAGACGAAGAGGTAGATCTCGAGCGCGTGCGAGTCGCCGCCCTCGATCGTGAGCGTCGCCGGGTCGACCGTCGGCACCGCGAGCCGGTTCGCCGAGCGATTCGCCGTCTCCAGCACCTCGGGTACGCCGATGATCGAGCCGAGGGTGCTGTTCTGGATTACCCCGACGCTGAGGCCGACGAGCGGCGGGATGAGCCGTCGGAGCGCCTGCGGCAGGATCACGTTCACGTGGCGGCCGACCCAGCCGAAGCCGAGAGCTGCCGACGCCTCGTGCTGCTCCTTGGGAATCGACTGCACGGCACCGCGAGTTGCCTCCGCGATCTGGGCGCTCCCCCACAGCGCCAGCCCGAGGATCGTTGCGCGTAGCGGGTCGAGGTTGAGCGCCGGGATCTGGGCCTCGTCGGAGAGCGTCGGCAGCGCGAAGTAGAGGAGGAAGATCGTGACGATGATCGGAAGGCCGCGCCAGACCTCGATGTAGAGCCTGATCGCAGCCTGGAGCGGCAGGAACTTGATTGTCAGGAGTGTCCCGAGCAGGACCCCGATGACGACGGCGAGGACGACCGAGACCGCCGAGATGATCAGCGTGTTCCTCAGCCCTACATGGATTATGTAGTCGACGACGGGCTCCGCCCAGTCGGGCAGGCGGTTGAAGATCGCGTCCCACATCAACGCTCACCCCAGTGATGCTGCCCCACTTCTGGCGACCGACGGGGGCCGGCAGCCAAGGACGCAGGGAGCGTTCGTATTCCTGAATACGGGCGCGACTGAGGACGCCGGCTGGTGGTTCCCGGCGCCGCCAGAAGTGTGGCGTGCATTGCTGGGGTGAGCGTCAAGCTGTCTCCGGAAGCCTGAGTCGTCGCTCCAGCAGCCGGATCAGCGCCGACATCGTCCAGACGAGCGTCAGGTAGGTGACGGCGAGCACGGCGATCATCTCCCAGGTCCGGAAATCGAGGTCGATCGACTGCTTCGCGACGTTGGTCAGCTCCTCGACGCTGATCGCCACCATCAATGCGGTGTTCTTGAAGACCGAGATATAGGTGTTGATCGACGACGGGAGCGCGATCCGCCCGCCGATCGGCAGTGAGACGTTGAGGAAGGTCTTGAAGGGCCCGAAGCCCAGCGCGTAGGCGGCATCGCGATAGCGCGCGGGAACGGCCTCGAACCCCGCCCGGAAGTTCTCCGTGTTGAATGCACCGCCCCAGACGATCAGCGCCAGGCAAGCGACGAAGAAGAAGTCGAACTGGAGGGTCTTCGTGAGCTTCGGCAGTCCGTAGGCGATCAGGAAGATCTGCACCAGGATCGGCGTGTTGCGGATGAGCTCGACGTAGACCGCGGCCAGCTGGCTGATCACCGGGATCCGGTAGGCGCGCGCGGCGCCGAGCACCAGCCCGACGAGGAACGCGCCGGCAATCCCGATCGCCGCCAGCTTCAGGGTGACTTGCAGCCCCTCCCAGAGCACCTGGCGGTGCTCCCAGATGTAATTCCAATCGAAGGCTGCGAGCACGTGCATGAACAGTCGTGGGTGGCCGCCCGGTGCGGCCACCCACTAGAGTCGACCTAGCGCGGGCACTCTCTTTCGGGCGTCCTGCCCCTGGGATACGCCTCCCTCGTCCGCGGCCGCGGGACGTTCGTGAGGAAGAACCTCCAGAACTGTCGCGGAGAGTTCGCGCGCAGGATCCGCCAGAACTCGTCGTTCCGCTTCATCTGGAGGATCGCCGCGTTGACCCAACGCTTCATGACGGGCTCGTTCTTGCGGATGCCGATCCCGTACGGGACGTTGAGGAACTTGTGCGAGGTCATGCGGAGGTTCGCGTCATTCGCCGCGACTCCTAGCAGGAACGTGTCGTCGTACATGTACACGTCCGCCCGACCCGAGCGGAGGATCTGTAGTGCGCCGACTGACGTGTCAGACAGCACCTTCGTCGCACCACTGAAGCAGTTGCCGAGGAACGCATCGTAGATCGACCCTCGGGTCGTTGTGACCCTCCTGCCCCCTAGCGCGCGCAGTCCTCCGGTCACGACCGGCGAGTTGTTCGGGACAAGCAGCCGCCCCGTCGCGTTGTAGTACGGGGATGAGTAGTCGATGACCTCTTCTCGCGAGGCCGTCCAGGTGAGAGTCGAGATGATGATGTCGACGTCCTTGCGCTGGAGAGTCGGAATCCGGCTCGCCGTCGTCGTGCAGGTCAGGCTGACGCGAGTTCGCCGGCCGAACGAGAGCTCCGCGAACCGCCTCGCCACGTCGACGTCATACCCGGCGAGCTTGTTCTGCCTGTTGATGTAGCCGAACGGCGGGAAGTCGCACTTGACGCCGATCTTCCACCGCCGCCTTTGCCGGACCTCTGCCGGCAGCGCCGGCAGCCTGTTCGCGGCGTCGGCCTTCGCTCTTGCGGAGCCGCTCCACGGCGCCGCGACGCTCAACGCCGTGAACGCCACGGCGGCGAAGACCGCGACAACGGTCGCAATCAGGAACTTCTTCATTCAGACCCTCCTTTGACTGTCATTCCTTCGAGTGCATGATCCAGCAGCAACGTTCTGCGGAGAAACCGCCGCGTCCGTTCCTCCTTCGGGTTCGAGAGGACTTCTTGCGGCCTCCCCTGCTCGACGATCCGGCCCCCGTCGATAAAGATCAGGCGGTCACCGACATCACGTGCGAATTGCATCTCGTGGGTGACCACGACCATGGTCATCCCGCTCTCGGCGAGATCGCGCATGACGACCAACACCTCGCCGACGAGCTCCGGGTCGAGAGCCGACGTGACCTCGTCGAAGAGCATCACGTGCGGCTCCATCATCAGCGCGCGTGCAATCGCGACGCGCTGCTGCTGCCCGCCCGAGAGCTGGTGCGGATAGCTGTCCGCCTTCTCCTCAAGCCCGACCTTGGCCAGCAGTTCCCGCCCGCGCTCTTCCGCCGTCCGCCTCGACTCCCTCTTCACGCGGCGGGCGGCGAGGGTGACGTTGTCGAGCGCCTTCAGGTGCGGGAAGAGGTTGAACTGCTGGAAGACGATCCCGATCTGCTGGCGGATCGAGCTCGCATCCACTCCCTTCCGAGTGATCTCCTCACCTTCGAAGAAGATCCGCCCGGACTGGATCGGCTCGAGCAGGTTGATACAGCGCAGCAGCGTGCTTTTCCCGCTTCCGCTGGGACCGATGACGACCAGGACCTGCCGCGGATCGACTGTGAGGTCGATCCCTTCGAGGACAACGTTGTCGCCGAAGCGCTTGCGCACGTCGTCCAGCCGGACCACCGGTTCTGTCACGGCATGCGTCTCCGCAGCGCTCCCCACCCCCATCGTTCCCCGCTTATAGACGTTTTGCGCACTCCGGGCAATGGTTGTCCGTGGGGAATCTTTAGATCCGTTCACGAACGCCGTTTAGGAGCGGAGGCACGGCTACCTTGCTCACGTGGCCGCCCCACTCGAAACGCAAGTGTGCCCCCATTGCAAAAAGCTCTTCGAGGCCGACCTGCTGGGACGCGAGTCCAAGCGCGCCGGATACAAGTGCCCCCACTGCCGGCTGTTCGTCCCAGTCTCGCGGACGAGCGACCCGCAGGCCGCCTAACTAGGCCGAAGCGTCTCGAAGACCCTGGGCTTCGGGCAGTGATTCCAGCCGTTTGAGCGTGCTGTTCTCGATCTGACGGATGCGCTCGCGCGTGACACCGAACGCCCGTCCGACCTCCTCCAGCGTGAAGGGCTGGGTCCCGAGCAGGCCGTAGCGCAGCTCGATTACCTTCCGCTCGCGGTCCGGGAGGGAATCCAGCGCGTGGGCGACGTCCTCTCGCCGCAGCGCCAGCGACGCCGTGTCGAACGGCGACTCGGCGCTGTCGTCCTCGACGAAGTCCCCGAGCTCGCTCTCCTCCTCCTCGCCGATCGGCTTCTCGAGCGAGATGGGTAGCTGGGACATCCGCAGGATCTCGCGGACTTCCTCGGTCGTCATCTCCAGCTCGAGCGCGATCTCCTCGGGCTGCGGCTCTCGTCCAAGCCGCTGCACGAGCTGGCGCTCGATGTGCACGACCTTGTTCAACTTCTCGACCATGTGCACCGGGATCCGGATGGTGCGCGCCTTGTCCGCGATCGCCCTCGTGACCGCCTGGCGGATCCACCAGGTGGCATACGTCGAGAACTTGAAGCCCTTGCGGTAATCGAACTTCTCCACGGCGCGGATCAGGCCGAGCGAGCCCTCCTGGATCAGGTCGAGGAAGCTGAGGCCACGTCCCAGATAGCCCTTCGCGATCGAGACGACGAGGCGCAGGTTCGCCTCGATCATCTGCGTCTTCGCATGCATGTCCCCACGCTCGATCCGCTTCGCGAGGTAGATCTCCTGGTCGGCGGTCAGCAGCGGCACCTTTCCGATCTCCCGCAGGTAGAGCCGGAGCGAGTCGAGCGACGGCTCGACGGTCAGGTCGAGCTTGGGCGTCTTGGCGCTCGCCTCCTCGGGCTCGGCCAGTGCCGGCTGCTCGTGCGGCGGGTGCTTGTGCTGGTCCCCCTCGACCAGCTCGACGGAGTGATCGATCAGGTAGGTGTAGAAATCTTCGACCTGCTCCTTGGTGAGCTCGACTTCCTCGAGAGCGGAAACGATCTCGTCATAAGAAAGGAACCCCTTTTCTTGTCCTTCCTGGACAAGCTTGTGGAGTTCCTCGACGTCGGGGAGCGCAATGTCGACCGTGAGCAATGGGACCTCCGCTTTCTCCGTGCTGGGACGGGTCGAGACCTGCACACGCGAGAAGCCGGTCCCCTGCTGCCGGCTCCCCTCCGGCCGCCGGAATATACATCGGTCCTCCGAAAATGCACACAAGAAATTTCGAACGTGTCAATCGGCTCGAATCTCGCCGACGATCTCTGACCGGCTGTTCTTGACCGGTGCCGACTCGAGTTGTTCGATCGGATGGCCAAGCCGGCCGAGAAACGCCGCGACGGCCGGGCCGACGGCCCGCGCGCCTCCGTCCTCGACCTTGAGCGCGACGCCGATCCCGTCCGGGCCGGCCGCACAGAGGAGCCCCTGTGCGCCGCCCTTCGCGATCCAGCCGGGCAGGGATTCCATGAGCACGGTGTCCGGCGCGCCTGGGCCGCGGATCAGCGCCGGGTGGGCGCGCATCGCGTCTGCGACCCCCGCGCCCCCGTCCAGCTCCGTGAAGCGTGAGAATGCGTACGCCATCCGCTCGAGGGGCAGCGCGAAGTTGACGACGCCGCACCCGTCGATCGCCGTCGGGATCTCGCCTTCGTGGAGATCCGCCGCCGCGGCCACCTCGGCCAGCATCGCCTGCTGCACGGGATGGTCGGGCAGCCGGTAGCCGCGCGAGTCCCACCCGCGGGCACGGCAGAGCGCCAGGAACCCGGCGTGCTTTCCCGAGCAGTTGTGCCGGAGCGCGCTGGGCGGCTCGCCCTCGGCGCCGCACTCGAGCTCGTCTTCCTGGGCGGGCGCCTTGGCGAGCAGCGACCGGACCGCGTCGATTTGGTGGGGGTCGGCCAGATGGGACGCAGACGCGATCGCGAGCTCGCGGTCGTCCAGGTCGGGCCTTGCTCGGAGGACCGGCAGCGCCTGGATCGGCTTCGCCGCCGAACGCATGAACGTGAGGAGCCCGCCGTCGCCGGCTTCCGATACGACTGCGCCGTCCCGGACGGCCACCGCGTGGACGGTGTGCCGAGCCTCGACGATCTCCCCGCGCCGGACGGCTACCGTGATCGGCTCAGCCATGAGGACGGAACCCTAAGTGCCCCTGCAGGTAATGCTGCCCCGCTTCTGGGTCGCGAGCACCAAGCCAGAGTTCGCACTCGGACGAGGCAAGGCTGGGCAGCCTTGGCGAGGAGGAGGGTGGACTCTGGCGCAGCGTGATCGCGGGCCAGAAGCCGGCATGTATTGCCTGGAGGGGCACTAATGCCCGAGTTTCCCGAGATGGAGGCGTGGCGGCGCCAGCTGGACGATCCGGTCTCGGCCTTCCCGATCGCGAAGGCCGGCCCGGCGCACATCGCCACACTGAAGACCTACGACCCGCCGCTCGCGGCGCTGGACGGCCGCCGGCTGGAGGGCGTCGAGCGGCGTGCGAAGCGGCTCCTGCTACCGACCGACGACTGCGAGCTCGTCCTGCTCTTCCACCTCATGACCGCGGGACGCCTCAAGTTCCTGCGCGTAGGCGAGAAGGGCCCCAAGACGCCCGCGTTCCGGCTCGAGTTCCAGGGCGGCTCGCAGCTCGTTCTCACCGAGGCGGGGGCGAAGAAGCGGGCCGGCGTCTGGCTCCTCTCGCCCGAGCAGGCCGAGGAGGAGCTCGCGCACCTCGGCCCGGAGGCCTACGGGATCGGCGCCGAGCGGCTCACGGAGATCTGCGCGGATGAGTCGCGCCGCCTGCACTCCATGCTCCGCGACCAGCGCGTGATTGCTGGGATCGGGCGCGCGTGGGCCAACGAGATCCTTCACCACGCCGGGCTGTCCCCGTACGCGCTGACAAAGGATCTTGACGGCGAGGAGATCTCCCGGCTCGCGGAGTCGATCGACGCTGAGCTCGCCCGCGGCTTGGAGCTGCGAGAGCGCGGAGCGAACGACAAGAAGACGTACCGCGTGCACAACAAGCTCGCCGAGCCCTGCTATGTCTGCGGCACGCCGATCGCGCGCGTGGACTTCGAGGAACACACGATCTACTACTGCCCGACCTGTCAGACGGAGGGTCGGATCCTGAAAGACCGCCGCCTCTCGCGGCTGCTTCGCTAGTCCAGACGACTGCCGACGGCGACGACGTTTTCGTCCCGGTCGGCGAAGTACGCCCCCTCGTCGCCCCAGCCTCGCTCCGACGTGACAGCTGGCGTTTCGCCAGCCCTCCTCAGCCCTGTGGGAGGCGAACGACAAGCCGTTCGCCGTCCACCTTGAGCTCGGCTCCCATTGCGTCGAGCACTCGCGAGCCGACGGCGGCGCCGAAGTCCTTGAGGTCGTCGCCAAGCGCGATGGCGCCGACGCCGTCTGCCACGGGCCCGATCGACACGGCCGCGCCGTCGACGGCGAGCGTGACCTGCTCGAGCGCGCCGTGCCGCCGGACGCACTCGGCGAGCGCTGCGAGCGATTTCTCGGCCCAGGCCGGGTCGAGCAGCACGTCCGCCCCGCCGCCGTCCGCGACCGCATGGCCGTCCAGACGCGCCACGGCCGCGTCGACGAGCTTGCGCGAGTCGGCCTCGCGCGCCTGGACGTCGAACCGGCCGGCCTCGATCCGTGCCGCGGCTCCGAGGAGGTCGAGCAGCTCGGTCATCTGATCCGACGCGGCGCCGATCATGTCGACATAACGGTCGGCCGGTGCCTCGAGCGAGTCGAGGCGCTGCAGCGTGTGCGCGAACCCCGAAGCCGTCGCGAGCGGCGTCCGGAGGTCGTGGCACGCGAGTGAAACGAGCTGGGCAAAGATCGGCTGGCTGGCCACGCGTGTCCTCAGATTGGGTGCGACCGCCATTATTCCGTCCGGATGACCGATCTCCGCAACCTCTTCGGCGAAGACCTCCAGGCATCGCAGCCCGAGGTTCGCCTCGGCCTGTCGCGCGCGGGAGTCACCGGAGTCTCGAAAGCGATCCGGATCCGGCACGGGTCCAGCGAGAAGCTGATCGCCGCCGACATCGAGTGCACCGTCGACCTCGGCTCGGCGCAGAAGGGCGTCCACATGTCCCGCTTCCCGGAGCTCTTCGAGGAGGTGATCGAGCACGTCGTGCTCGAGGAGGCGTTCCTCGTCGAGGAGCTGGCAGCGCACATCGCGGGCGAGATCGTCGAGCGGCAGGGCGCCGGCCGGGCAGAGGCGCGGATCACTGCCCGGTACCCCGTCGAGCGCCGCACGCCCGTGACGGGCCTCGCCACCCAGGCAATGCTCGGACTGATCGGGATCGCGGCGGCCTCGGAGCGCGGCGTCCGGCGGATGGTCGGAGTCGAGGCGGCGGGGATCAACGCCTGCCCCTGCGCACAGGGCCTCGTTCGCGAGCGCTCGGCTGACCGCCTGCTCGAGGCGGGCTTCGCGGAGGGCGACGTCGGGCGCATCCTCGCGCTCGTCCCACTCGCGACGCACAACCAGCGGGGAGTCGGGACGCTGTTCGTCGGCAGCGAGACGCGGGTGAACGCGGAGCAGCTCGGCGAGATTGTCGAGTCGTCGATGAGCGCGCCGGTCTTCGAGCTCCTCAAGCGCCCGGACGAGCTCTTCGTCGTCGAGCACGCGCACCTCCAGCCGCGGTTCGTGGAGGACTCGGTCCGCCTCGCGCTGCAGGGAGTGCTGGACGCCTATCCGGCACTGGGCGGAGAAGACTTCCTCTTCTCGCGCCAGGTCAACCTGGAGACGATCCACACGCACGACGTGGTCGCCGAGCGGTACGGCACCCTCAAGGAGCTCAGGGGCGAGCTAGCCGGCACGGAGCCGGCCGCGCACACGACCCTCGCCGACTGGCTCGCTCGCTAGCCCGCTATCTCAGGGGCACCTGGTACCGCTGGACCCAGTCGTTCACGGTTGCCCAGTCCAGATTGGCGAAAAAGGCGTCGATGTAGGAGGCGCGGTCGGTCTGGTAGTCGAGGAAGTAGGCGTGCTCGTAGACATCGAGGGCGACGAGCGGCGTCGCGTTCCAGATCGGATACGAGTTCTGCGTGTCGCCGATGTAGTTGAAAAGGCGGCCCTCGTCCCAGTCGTAGGCCGTCCAGGCCCAGCCGCGGCCCGCCATGCCGGTCGCCTTCAGGTCGTCGCGCCAGGCCCCGACCGAGCCGAAGTCGCGCTCGACGAGCTGCCCGAACGGGCCGTCGGGGTCGCCGCCGTCGCCGCCGAGGTGCTCGAAGTAGATCTCGTGGTTCTTGATCCCGCCGATCGCGAAGGTCAGGTCGACCTTGAGCGCGCGGATGTCGGAGTAGACCTGGTTCGCAGCGGAGAGGTCGACGCCGTCCAGCCTGCCGAGGATCTCGTTCCGCTTCGCGATGTAGCCCTGGTAGAGCTTGTAATGCGCGTCGACGGACTCCCGGGAGATGCCGTCCAGCTCGTAGAGGCGGGGCTTCAGCTCGCGCGCCGTGATCTCCTGGTGGTTGAAGACAAGCGTGCTCAACGGGCTCTCTCCTCTAGGAAGACGTCAGGGCCGGCGGCAGCATACCGCCGGCCCTGACGGGTGTTTCCAGCCTTAGCGCTTGGTGACGACGAGCGTGCGGCTGTGGCTCCAGACGTAGCCGGTGCCGGCCTGGTTCGTCGTCATGAACATCCGGAGGATGTGCCGGCCGCGCGGCAGGTCCATCTTGAACCGCCGGGCACCGGAGCTCCCGAGCCGGACCTTCTTGCGGTTGACCCACTGCCCGAGGCTCGAGCGCCGCTGGACGTAGACCCAGCGTCCGGCGAGCGAGCGGCCCGCCTTGGCGGAGGTCACGAACCACGGCGCGCGCCTTATGAACGTGATCCGCGGGCGGACGCCGACTCCGACGATCGCGCTCGCGCGCGACCCCCACCGAGCCTGGTACTCGCTCAGGACCTGCGGGACGTCGGTGAAGTCGTACGCGCCGGACGTTCCGGTCTTCAGGTCCGCCGCCTTGATGAACGACGTCGTTCCGAACGGCTTCTCCCAGATCGAGACGTCCTGGTTGGCCGCCCCGGACGAGATGAAGCCGGTGAGGCGGATGCCCGTCCCGTAGAACACGATCGGCTGGGAGGCTGCGATCGTGATCGAGGGAGCCGGGCCTCTGACGACGATCGTGCCACGCTCGGCCGGCTCGAGCGCGTCCCGGTAGCGGAACGTGCCGGCCGTGTTGAACGTGCGCTGGTATGTCTGCCTCGGCCGGAGGACGGGCGAGGCGAAGTGACCGTTGTCGGCGACGACCTGGTGGTTCACGGTGTCGTCGTTCCGCCAGCGGATCGCGTCACCCGTCTGAATGGTGCGCGTGACCGGACTGAATCCATCCGGCTTGATCGCAACGACCCTCGTCACGGCCGCGAGCGCGACCGAAGCCAAGACGGCTGCGAGGAGCGAGACGACGACGAGCAGAGCCTTCTTCATTTGCTGAGAACCCCCTATTCGTGGAGCGCTTCCGCGAACGAAACTTATGCCCGCATAGCCCGGAAAAACGCTGCTCCAAATCAACTTCTTACAGCTCAGCCTGAATTCCTTACAGTTCGCCCCTCGTGCGCGCCCTTGTCACCGGAGGAACGGGCCGGGTCGGCTCGGCGATCGCGGCGCGGCTCGAGAAGGAGGGCTGGGACGTCTTCGCCGCGGGCAAGGTGCACGGCGACATTTCGGACGTCGAGGCTGCCCGGGCGGTCGTTCAGACGGCGGTGGACGAGCTCGGAGGCCTCGACCTGCTCGTACACGCCGCCTCCGACGGGTTCGTTCCGACGCCGGTCGGAGAGGTGACCGAAGACGACTGGGACGCCGCGTTCGGCGCGACCGCCAAGGGCGGTTTCTTCGTGACGCAGGCGGCAGCGCCGCACCTGCGTGACTCGGGCGGCGTCGTGATCATGATCGAGGACGTGATGGGGCTCGAGCCGTGGCCGTCGTTCGCGCCTCACAGTGCCGCGAAGGCGGCGCTCTCCATGTTGACGAAGGTGTTTGCGCGCGCGCTCGCACCCGAGGTCCGTGTGTGCGGAATCGCCCCCGGACCGGTGGCGGTCGAGCCGGAGCAACAGGAGCGGCGGGCGGCAGAGTCCCTGCTCGGCCGTGTCGGCACACCGGACGACATTGCGGACGCGGTCGTCTATCTTGCGGGCGCCGGCTTCGTCACCGGGACGACCCTCGTGGTCGATGGGGGCCGGCTTCTTCAATCCGCGCGCAGCGTCCCAACGTAGAAAAGGGGATGACCCCCTCTACTGCGGCCATGGGGTTGCGCTTGCCGCCCGCGGCGACACACGCAACCATGTCCGTCTTGTCCAACTCGGACGTCAGCGACGGCGAGCTGATCCGCAGGGTCGGTTCCGGAGACCGGAGTGCCTTCGACGCCCTGTACCGCCGCTACGCGCGGCCGGTGTTCGGGCTCGCGCTTCGTCGGCTCGGAGACCGCGGGCGCGCGGAGGACGCCGTGCAGGAGACGTTCGCCTCCGTTTGGCGCGCTGCAGGGAGCTACAAGCCCGAGCGCGGACCCGGGGCACCGTGGCTCTACGCGGTGGCGCGAAACGCGATCGTCGACAACGGTCGCGCGAAGCGCGAGCCCCCGGTCGACGCCCCGGATGAAGTCGCTGGCGACGAGGGCCCGGCCGAGCGCGCGGAGTCCGGCTGGATCTCCTGGCGCGTCCACCGGGCGCTCGCGGAGCTGCCGGAGAACGAGCGCCAGGTGATCGAGCTCGCCTACTGGGGCGGCCGGTCGCAGAGCGAGATCGCAGACCTGCTCGGCATCCCCCTCGGGACCGTGAAGACGCGTACGCGGACCGGGCTCTCCCGGCTCGCTGCCGTTCTGGAGGACGTGCTGTGAATCCGCCCAACCTCGACGAGCTCCTCGAGGGGATCGAGGATCCCCGCGAGCGGGACCGGCTTCGTCGGATGCACGACCTCCTGGTCGCGACGGGCCCGCCGCCCGAGCTCTCCCCGGCGCTGGTCGGCACCCCGGACGCGCCTGTGGCCGAGGACGAAGAGCCCGACACGTCATGGATGCCGCCTCGGCGCCTCGGAGCCACTCTGCTCGTCGGCGCCGGGCTGCTCGGGGCCGCGTTCGGTGTCGGGTACATCGCAGGTCAGGACGGCTCGGACAGCCGGCCCGCCGCCGCTCCGCCGGAGCAGCCTGCGAGCGTGGTCGCGCTGCGTCCGTCCGACCAGAACAACACGGCGGGCGCGAGCATCCGCCTCGGACGCAAGCGCGCCGATGGAAACTGGCCGATGGTGGTCACCGTGCGGGGCCTGGATCACCTCGCGCGCGGCGACTACTACGCGCTCGTCCTCATGCGGAAGGGGAAGCCGGCCGTGACCTGCGGGACCTTCAACGTCGCGCAGGAGGGAACGACGACCTTCCGGATGATCGCCGCCTACGAACTGGACCGCTTCGATGGCTGGGCGATCACCGAGTGGGACGCGCAGACGCGCAGCGAGCGCGTGGTGATGTCCGAAGCCGCCTAAGTCCCGCTCGGCGGGGGGAAAGGCTACGGAGCGGCTCGATCGTTCGCGACGAAGGCTGCGTACGTGACCGGCATCTTCTCGGCCAGGAACTGCTCGGCCGCCGCGGCGTAGCGTCGGATCTCCCGCTGGGCGGTCTCCGAGTTGCGCAGCGAGAGGAAGTTCATGAGCGCCCGCGCGTTCACCGTCCAGTAGAACTCGGTGTAGGCGCCGACCGGCAGTACCGACCGCGCGAGCTCTCGCGCCACTCCCAGGTCGACGAGCCGCTCGTACGCGGAGAAGGCGGCGTCGTAGACGGCGCGCATCTCCTCGCGAGTCGTCTCGGCGACACCGGGCTCCACGGGCTCGAATGAGTACGCACCAGGCTTCCCGACCTGGCTCCGCACATCGTCCGGCTCGGGGACGTAGAAGTCGTCGGTCGCCTTCGCGTAGCGCATCGAGAATTCGTTGAACGACCCGACCCGGTGCCGAAACCATTCACGCGCGACGAAGATCGGCGCTCGGATGTGGAACCGGAACGAGTTGTGCTCAAAGGGGGTCCCGTGCCGCTCTCGCATCAGGAAGCGGATCAGGCCGGCGTCGGAATCGTCCATCCCGGTCTTGTGGCGGGCGAAGCTGACACGCGCGCCGTTGACGACGGAGAGGTCGTCCGCCATGGCGTCGTCCAGCCGGACGAAGCCGTGGTCGAGGACGGGAATCGATCCCTGAGCTATCACTTCGGGTGTGACGGCCACGCCGCTGAGTGTAGAGGGGGCGTATGTCGGCACTTCCGGCTGGTCGTATCCGTCGTGGAAACCGGGCTTCTATCCCGCCGAGCTGAAGCCAACCGAATTCCTCGGGCACTACGCGCGAGCCCTCCCGACCGTCGAGCTGAACACCACCGGGTACCGCCTCCCCGCCGAGGGCCAGTTCGAGCGCTGGGCAGAGCAGACGCCGAAGGGGTTCCGCTTCGCGCCCAAGCTGACCGCCTACAGGACCTCCCAGGTCGCGACCTTCGAGGAGCGGGTGACGCGACTCGGCGACCGGCTCGGCCCGATTCGCGTGCTGGTCGGCGCGAAGCGGGACGAGGGATTGCTGGCCCTACTGCTCGGCTCGCTCGACCCGTCTCTCCGCCTCGCTTTCGACTTCCGGCACGAGTCGTGGGAGGACGTGGAGCTGCCGCCGAACGCGGTCCGCGTCGACGACCTGGAGACGTCTGCCGGGTTCCGGTACCTGCGCTTCCGCGACCCGCCCTACTCGGAGGCCGAACTTCGCGCCTGCGCCGAGCGCATCGCGCCGCTGCTCGCTCAGGGAGTCGAGGTGTTCGCGTACTTCCGCCACGAGGACGAGCCGACGGCGCCCGAGTACGCGCAGTGCTTGACCAAGTACTTGGCCGATTTCACTTCCAGGGATACGGCCGAGAACGAGACGAGACCACACTGAGCCTGCGGTGAGGGTTGTCCTCTTCTGTGGTGCGCTGGGGCTGGTCGTGCTGGGCCGTTTGTGATCGCTCTCTTCGGGTATCCGGGACGCACCCCGAGACCCGTGAAGGAGGAGCGATGGCGGAGCTGACTCAGATCGAGACCAAGATCGCCGAGGTGATCGGCCTCGCGCAGGCCGCCCAGGGCGCGACCGAGAAGGTGTCGAAGCTCGTCGAGGACGGCGGGCTGAAGCAGACGCTCGAGCAGATGCACAGAGAGGCCGTCGAGACGGAGGAGCGGACGACGCAGGTCGCCGAGACCCTCGACGGCAAGAAGACGGCGATTCTCGAGAAGGCTCGCGAGACGAAGCAGGAGGCGACGGAGATGATGTCGACCTACCTCGGCTCCGATGCGGACGGGCTGGACGGTCTCGAGTTCATGACGATGGCCGAGGCCGGCGAGGTGGGCCACTGGCAAATCCTCGACACGATGAATCAGAAGGCGCGCAATCAGGAGCTCCAGCAGGTGATCGACTGGGCGACGCCCATTCAGGAGCGCCATCTCGACGAGGCGCTGAGGGGCTCACTCAAGCTCGCCGCGGAAGAGGACCCGAACAAGCCCGCCTAGGGCTTTCGCGCTCTGACGACGAGGCGCGTCTCTCGCGAGAGGGGCGCGCCTTCGAAGTCGCCGAAGCAGTCGATCTCGCCGAACCCGACGTCATGCAACAGGCGGACGAGCTCCGTAGCCGTGTAGACGCGGAGCCGGAAGGTGACCCCGCGCCGCTCGTCAACCGCGAGCAGCGTGTGGTCAGTCTCGATCTCACCGGCGACATAGTCGAAGCGGCGCTCCTCGAGAAGGAGAGCGTCGTCTTCGAGGGGGTCCCAGCTTCGTTCCTGGAAGATCGCCATCAGTCGATCGCGGTGCAGCGCCTCGATCACGACCGCGCCTCCCGGGCGGAGGACGCGGAGGAACTCGCCGAAGGCCGCCCGATCGCCCTCCTCCCCGCGATAGCCGATCGACGTGAAGAGACAGAGGACGGCGTCGAAGGTCTCGTCCTCGAACGGCAGCTCGCGGAAGTCGGCCTGGATCCACTTCGGCCACTCGACCTCGCCCGCCGAGCGCCTTGCTTCCGAGAGTTGAACGCCGGAGCGGTCGACCCCGGTCACGTGAAAGCCGAGCTTGGCGAGTGGAATTGCATGGCGGCCGAACCCGGTCGGCACGTCGAGGATCTCCGCTGAGCGCTCGACACCGACGAGCTGCGCAGCCGCCTCGGCTTCGGCGGCCGAGTCGCGCTCGCGGAGGTTGAGCGCGTACGTCGTGAGGTAGATCTCGTCGAACATCTCGTCCCAGGTCTCGTCCGGTGTGATCTCCGGCATCAGCTGACCTTCTTCAGGAGCCCGAGCGCCTGCTGGTTCCACGGGACGCGGTGGGTGACTCCGGCCGCGCCGGCGACCTCTTCGCGATGCGCCAGGTACCAGTCGTAGGTACCGATCAGCGCCTCGGCATTCGAGAGCTTCGGCTTCCAGCCGAGGACCTTCTCCGCGCGCGAGATGTCGACGAAGGAGTCGCGGTGAGCTGTCTTGTAGTGCCATTCGACGAGCGGCGAGAGGCGCGCGAGCTCGAGCGCGCGGAGCACGACCTCGGCGGCCCGAACCGGGATGGGCGTCACGCGGCTGTTCGAGCCGGCGTGGTCGATCAGCGCCTGGAGATCCTCGCGGACGGTTCCGAACTCCCTGGCGCCCACGTTCAGCGTCTGCGACGCGGCAGTCCGCTTCCTCGCCGAGAGCATGATCGCCTCGACGAGATCCTCGACCGCGAGGAGCTGATACCGGTTGGAGCCGTCGCCCAGGGTGTAGATCCGGCGGCCGTCGTGGATCCAGTCGAAGAGGATCTCGAAGACGCCCAGCCGCTCGGGCCCGATGAACGTCTTCGGGCGGAGGATTACGCAGTCCAGCCCGCGGCGCAGGAACGCGCGGACGGCGTCCTCGGCCTCAACCTTCGATTCGCCGTAGTGGCCGACGCCGTGGAGCGGATCGTCCTCCTCGATCGGGTGCTTGTCCGGCACGCCGTAGACGGCCGTCGACGAGACGAACACGACGCGCCGCACGCCGGCCTCGGCGGCGGCCGACAGCAGCGTGAGCGTGCCGTCGACGTTGACGGACTCGATCTCCGCGCGCGATCCGCGGATCGGGAGCGCAGCCGCGGCGTGGACGAGGATCCGCGCGCCCTCGACGAGCTCGCGCGCGGCCGCTTCGTCGCGGATGTCACCCCGGATCTCCCGAACCTGACCTTCGAGCCGCGGGTCGTCGAGGCCGACGAGGTCGAGTGACCGCACCTCGTGGCCGTCCGCGAGCAGACGCCGCGCGAGGTGCAGCCCCAGAAAACCCGCACCGCCGCTGATGGCCCAGACCATGGGGCGCGAGGTTATTCGTACTGCAGCGCTTGCAGGACGTTGAGGCGGGCGGCGCGGCGCGCGGGGAGGATCGCCGCGACCATCCCGACGATGACGGCCAGGATCGCGAAGATGATCAGCGACGAGAGCGGCACGTCGTAGCGAACGTCGTACTGCTCGAGCGCCTTGATCACGAGCGCCGCCAGGAACATTCCCAGCGGGAGCCCGATCGCGGCGCCGATCAGCGCCGTGATCACGCTCTCCGAGCCGATCATCGTCCGCGCCTGCCAGCGCGTCATCCCGACCGCGCGCAGCATCCCGAGCTCACGCGTCCGCTCGAAGACGGCCAGCGCGAGCGTGTTGATCATCCCGAAGATGCTGATGATCACCGACAGCGCGAGCAGGACGTAGAGCATCGTCAGGAACTGGTTGAACTCTTCGTCCTGTTCGGTGATCCACGCCTCGCGCGTCTGCGCCTTCGCGTCGGGGAAGGTCGCGAGCGCCTCGTCAATCGGCCCCTGTGCGGCGGAAGTCGGGCCGCCCTCGGCGTTGATGAACGTGAACTGGTTGCGCGGCCGGTCGTGGAGCTCGTCGAATTTCTCCTTGGAGATGCTCACCGAGCCGAGCAGCTGGTAGAAGGGAGGGGGGTCGTAGGTCGCCTTCACCTCCAGCGTCGTGTCGCGGCCGGACCCGGAGAGGAAGTCGAACCGGTCGCCGACCTGGAGATGGTGATCCTCGGCGAAGTCGGCGTCGACGATCGCGCCCGTCCGGCCCAGGTCTCCGAGCACGGCGTCGGAGCCGTCGGCCCAGTCGAAGTTGTAGACCTCGGCGATCCTGTCCGGCTCGATGCCGGTGACGTACTTGTCGGTGCCCGCCACCTTTCCGACCTCTGCGCGCACGCTAGTCGCCAGCTCCACGCCCGGCGCCTCCGCGGCGGCCTCGCCTGCGCCGGCGACGAACGGCGTGAACCCGTCCTGCGAGGTGACGACGAAGTCGGCGGCGATCTGCTCCTCGATCGCGCCGCGATTCGAGGCCTTCATGCTGTTCGAGAGCACCGCCACGAAGGTGACGAGCGCCAGGCCGATCATCAGCGCCGCTGCGGTCGCTGCGGTGCGGCCGGGGTTCCGCAGCGTGTTGCGACGCGCCAGGAATCCCGAGACGCCGGCGACCCTCTCGCCGGGAACTCCGACGATTGCGGCGATCGGCCTGACGAGCTTCGACGAGATCATCGCCACGCCGACGAAGAGCAGGAGGACGCCGAAGGCGATCGAGAGCAGGCGCGAGCCGATGCCCAGCTCGTCCGTGAACGCGCCGCGGGCGAGCAGCAGGAGCGCGACCACCAGCAGGAGCAGCGCGACGTAGGGAGTGAACCGGGCAAAACGACCGCGCGGAAGCTCGGCCCCCTCGCGGACGGCCAGGATAGGTGAGACCCGCGTTGCGCGGAGCGAGGGCACGAAGGCGGCGAGCACGGTGACCACGATCCCGATCACGAACGCGAGGATCACCGTGCGCGGAGCGATCACCATGTCGGCAGCCGGAAGGTCGAGGTCGAGGGCGCCGAAAAGTGCGTCGAGCCCATATGCAAGGCCTACGCCGAGGAAGAACCCGACGATCGACGCGATCAAGCCGATCACGAGCGCCTCGAGGAGCACGGCGCGGCGAATCTGCTTCCGCGAGGCGCCGATCGTCCGCAGCGTCGCGAGCTCGCGGGTCCGCTGCGCGACCGTGATCGACATCGTGTTGAAGATGACGAAGGCGCCTACGAACAGTGCAACCGCGCCGAAGGCGAGAAGGAAGTAGCGGATGAAGCTCGTGAACTCGGAGACCTCGCTCGCCGCCTCCTCGGCCTCCTCGACTCCGGTCCTAACCTGTGCGGTCGGCGGCAGGATCGGCTTGATGTCCTCGACGAGCTGCTCGGGCGTGACGCCGTTAGCGGCCGCCACTGAGATCGCATCGAATGATCCCTCACGATCCAGGAGCTGCTGGGCGGTCGGGATCGTGAAGACGGCGAACGTGGCCGTGCCGAGCGAGCTGACGCTCCCGTATTGCGCAACGCCGGAGACCCGGAAGTCCTGCACGGGCTTCAGCGTCGCGATCTTGACCGAGTCGCCGAGTCCGTAGCCCTGCTCGTCCGCGGTCCCAGCGTCGATAACGACCTCGTCCGGCGCGCTCGGCCACGTTCCTTCGACCAGCCTGAGCGGGTTGAACTGGGATTGCTCGGGGTCGATGCCGAACCCGAACGAAGGCGCACCCTGGGTGTTGATCGCCTTCCCGTCAGGCTTGAGGATCTTGGTCGCCGTCTCGTCCGCGACGCTGCCGGTGGCCGCCTCGACGCTGTCGAGCCCGCGGACGTCGCCGAGCAGGCCGGCCGGGACGGACGGCGCCTCGGCGGTGCTGCCCTCGAAGGAGATGTCGGGCGCCTTCCCGCTGATCGCCGCGTCGGTGTTCGCGTACGACTCGCTGAAGATCGCGTCGAACGCCTTGTCGATCGTGTCCGTCAGCACGAAGGTGCCGCTCACCATCGCGACGCCGAGGACGACGGCGAGCGCAGTCAGCGAGGCGCGGAACTTCCGTCCCGCGAGCCCTCTGAGCGCGACCCGGATCACGCGAGCGTGACGTCTCGGATGGTGTCGAGGATCTCCTCCTCGCCGGCGCCGCCGAGATCCTTGACGATCTCGCCGTCGGCGAGGAAGAGGATGCGGTCGGCCGAGGCGGCCGCGCGCGCCTCGTGCGTGACCATGACCATCGTCTGGCCGTAGTTCTCGACCGATTCGTGGAGCAGCTCGAGAATCTCGCCGCCGGTCTTCGAGTCGAGGTTGCCCGTCGGCTCGTCTGCGAAGACGACCGTCGGGCGGCTGACCAGCGCCCTCGCGATTGCGACCCGCTGCTGCTGGCCGCCGGACAGCTCGGAGGGCCTATGGGTCAGGCGGTCGGCAAGGCCGACTCTCTTGACGAGGTCCTGGAAGAACACCTTGTCCGGCTTCTGGCCGGCGAGCGCAAGCGGCAGGGTCATGTTCTCCTCGGCGGTCAGCATCGGGAGCAGGTTGAAGAACTGGAAGATGAAGCCGATGTGCTTCCGCCTGATCTTCGTAATGTCCTTGTCGCTCAGTTGTCCGAGCCGGGTGCCGGCGATCGTGACGTAGCCGCCGGTGGGACGGTCGAGCGCCGCGAGGATGTGCATGAGCGTCGACTTACCGGAACCCGACGGGCCCATGACCGCTGTCAGCTTGCTCTGCTCGACGTCCAGCGAGACGCCGCGAAGCGCGTCGACCGCCGCGTCGCCCTCGCCGTAGCGCCTGTGGATGTCGTGTGCGGTGACGACCGCGCCGTCACTTGCTCCGTCCTGCGAAGCCTCCACCCTGCCTCCAAATGTGAAAAGTTAGTGTCTACTAGCCGTCGTTCAAGCTAGAGAAATCCGCTCGGCCCGTCAAGGCTAGGCGACGAGCAGATCCCCTGGGCGGAGGCCTCGCCGAGCGGATTCACCGGCCGGCAGCTCGAGCACCGCCTTTGCGCCCTTGCGACCCGCGGTGCGCCAGGGCGCGACGTCGCCCGCGATCCCGACGACGCGCCAATCCCGGTCGAGGAAGACCGCGTCGATCGGGAACCGCATGAAGAACGTGTGGATCGCCGAAGCCGGGCGAAGCAGGAGCCCCTCGCCCGGCCTCAGCTCGCTGCGTCCGAGGAGACCCTTCATGCGGGAGAACGGCGACGCTGCCACGACGCACCGGTAGCAGACGACGTCGCCGTTCTCCCGCTTCAGGGTCAGTTCACGCATGCACTCAGCCTGGCCTAGAACCCGACGTGGATGTGATCGTCGTGGTTGCCCATCGGGAACGACGGGCCGCCGAGGCCCAGCAGCGAGATCAGCTGGTTCGGCCGGAGCTCGGCCGGCAGCAGGAGCATGTTGCGGACGGCCATCTCCGTCAGGCCCCCGGGCTCCTGGTTGCCGATGATGCTCTTGCCTTCGAGCGCGGCGATGTCCACCGCCTGCCCATAGGTATGAGCCGAGACGACGCCCGGGCGCGAGTAGATCCCGTGCCCGCTCGTCAGGCTCGAGACCGTGACCTGCCCGTGCGCCTCCGCGAGGTAGCGGACCAGGACGATGACCCGGACGTCGGTCTTGCCCGCGCGGATGTCCTCGCGCCCGCCCGGATAGATCGACACGCGCATGTCGTTTAGCAGGCGCTTCGCCAGCAGCGGCCGAGCCCACCGGAGCCCCCGGACGAGCGCCTTCAGGCCGACCGCGCGGTGGTATCGGGCGAGGGCGACGGTCCGGTCGGCGAAGGCGGTGCGGCCCTCGAGCGCCAGGACAGGGTTCCATTCGTCCTTGCGGGCGCCGAGCCGCGAGAGGTTCTTCGCGAGCCGGTTGAGCCCTCGCTTGGTGGCAGGGACCGACCCGCGCTCGCCGCGAGCGCGGAGGACGCCGAGCACGAGCGACCAGTGGACCTTGTGCCGGGCCGACGCGTAGCGAAGGTTCCGGGCGAAGGGCTTCGTGAGCCGCTTCGCTGGCGGGGTGGGATCGGGAAGGGCTCGGTGGAGCCAGATCGTCGCAGCCGTCCCGGGCAGCTCGACCTCGGGGTCGGGATGGACCTCGTGCTTGTGCGTCCGGTCGGCCGACTGCGCCTCGATCACGGCGGGAGCCGGATCGCGCCA
>DATFOC010000113.1:0-12818 GCA_035265935.1 Gaiellaceae bacterium | reverse complement strand
TCGTCGTCGACCGCGGCACCGATTCCGGGGACGAGTTCGAGCAATTCATGGCCGACGTGGCCGCGATGGCGATGGGCGCCACGACCTACGAGTGGATCCTGGCCAACCACGGCCCGCACGAGGATCCCGAAAAGTGGCGTGCCGACTACGGCGAGCGGCCCTGCTGGGTGTTCACTCACCGAGACCTGCCCGCGATCCCCGGGGCGAACGTCACCTTCGTACAGGGCGACGTCCGGCCCGTGCACGCGCAGATGACCAAGGCTGCGGGCGGCCGGAACATTTGGCTCGTCGGGGGCGGCGACCTCGTCGGCCAGTTCGCCGATCGGGGGCTGCTCGATGAGATCCGGCTCGGAGTCGCGCCGGTGACGCTCGGAGCCGGGGCGCCCCTGCTGCCGCGGCGACTGACGTCGTCGGAGCTCGAGCTCGTCGAGGTCGAGCGCGACGGCCAGTTCGCCCGGCTCGTCTACCGCGTCCGGACCTAGCCGGCGGTCTCGATCACGTCCGATAGCCAGGTTCGGACGGCGTCGGAGATGGGCCCGAGCCCGGTCCGCAGGCTGTGCGTGCCCGGGACCTCTACGACGGTGCGCAGCGGTCCCGGGGGCGGAACGCCAAAGGGGTCGCTCGCGCCCTGGACGACGAGCGTCGGCACCTTCACCGCATCGAGCTCCCCGAGCCGGCTCGCGGCCGGCTTGCCCGAGCGGTGTTGCGGCGGCCGGAGAGGGAACGCGAGACACAGCACGGCGGCCGCGCCGAGCTCTCCCGAGGTACGACACGCCACGCGGGCGCCGAGCGACCGCCCGCCGGCGACGAGTGGAAGGCCGGACAGCTCGTCCTCGCGAAGGCGCTCGACGACTGCGCTCCAGTCGGCGTCGAGGCGGGCAACGGACGGTGGAGAGCGCCGCCCCGCGACGCGGTAGGGCTGCTCGACGAGCGCAACGGCGACCTGCTCCTCGAGCGCCACGTCCCTAGCGGTGACCAGGTCGGGAGCCTCGACGCCTCCACCGGCGCCGTGGCCGAGGAGGAGCGCGGCGCGCGGACGGTCGAGAGCGTGGAGGTGCACGCCGGCGGGCCCGCCCGGCGTCTCGACCACGAGTGCGGTGGCGGCTGGCATAGCGCCAGCCTAGAGCCCGGGAGGGGCGGCCCCGCCCGGGGCCGCCCCTCGTTAGCCGGGGTTACGCGGTCGTCGCCGCCTCCGACTTCACGTAGTCGATGTAGCCACGGACGTCCGCGACAGGCTCCGTGTACGCCTCGCCGAGCGTCTCCTCCATCCGGCTCATGTACTCCTCGGCCCAGGCCGGGAACTCGTAGTCGATGGCGCGGAGGAACTCGAGCGTCGCGGCGAACCGGAAGTCGGCGATTGAGGGCGAGTCTCCGCCGATGAACGGCTGCCCGGCGAGGAAGAACGAGTTGTAGACCTCGAGCGGCTCGGCCAGCGCGGCCTCTGCGTCCTGCTGGGCCTTCTCCTTCATCGCGTCGTCGGCCTCGGAGGTCGCGACCTCGCCCGGATACTGCGGAAACCCCAGGGCCGGATAGGTCGCCCGCGTGAGGATCGGATAGAGGGTGCCGATCAAGTAGAACATCGCGTTGTCGACCATCGCCCGCTTGCCGGGGTCCGAGGGATAGAACTGCTCGAGGCCGTGCTTGTTGCAGAGGTAGGCCATGATCGCGCAGCTCTCTCCGAGCGCGCCCCTCGGGAGCCCTTCCTCCTCCAGCATCGGCGTCAGCTGCGCCGGGTACTTCCCCAGGTACTCGGGCTTCTTGCCCCACACGTCCTGCTCTTCGAAGTCGAGGCCGGCCGCCCGCACGAAGATTCGAACGGTCAGGTTGTTCACGCTCGGCTTGAGGATGTTCAGCGTGTTCGTGGCCATGTGCTCCTCCCTCCTAGTACGGATCCTTCGGCGATCGATCCTCCGATAGCGACGCCCGCGATCGCCCGACGAGCATCTCGATTGCGTCCGCGAGGTGTTCCTTGTCGATGTTGTAGTCGCCCCGCTCGACCCTTAGCTTGTGCGCCTCGAGCAGGACATGGGCGTGCGTGTAGCCGAACGGCGGCTCGAACCGGTACGAGGCGAGCTCGATGAGGAGCCCGAGCGGATCCTCGAAGTAGATCGAGTCCATGAAGCCGCGGTCCTTGACGCCGCTGTGCCTGACGTTGCGCTCGTCGAGCCGCTCCACCGCCTGCCAGAAGGTCGCCTGCGAGACGGCGAACGCGATGTGGTGGACCGCGCCGATGTCGGTCGAGGTACGGGTCGGGTCAGGCGTGCGCTCCTCGTTCGTGAAGACCGTGATCAGCCGCCCGTCGCCGGGGTCGAAGTAGAGGTGGCTTTCCGACTCGTTGTCGAGGTTCGGCTGGTCGAAGACGAACGGCATGCCGAGCACGCCCTCCCAGAAGTCGATCGACGTCTGCCGGTCGGCGCCCACGAGCGTGATGTGGTGGACGCCCTGGCTCTGGAGCTTTCTCATCGCTCGACCAGCTTCGACTTGTACTCACTTCGCGCCAAGCTGCCCCACGGTACGAGCTCGACGCGTGTCTGGATGACCAACACGCTGCGAAGTCTCTCGCGAATCGCGTCGGCGAGCGCCGTATCAGGTGTTGCGTCCGGCGCCAGCTCGACGCTGACCGGCAGCGGCGGCTCTTGCTTCACGCCCGCCGACTGCGGCCTGACGAGCACATGTCCGCTCACCTCGGGCGCGAATCCGCTCACGACGTCGCGGACCGCCGATGGGAAGACGTTGACGCCGCGGACGATCAGCATGTCGTCGGTCCTCCCGAGGCAGCGGATCCGCGGGCCGGTTCGGCCGCAGCGGCACGGGCTCGTCCGGACCTCGACGTGGTCCCGGGTGCGGAAGCGCAGCAAGGGTGCGGCTCGATGCTGCAGATGGGTCAGAACGAGCTCCCCCTCCGCGCCGTCCTCCAGCTCGAGCGCGGCGCCCGACTCCGGATCGATCAGTTCCGCGTGGACCAGGCCGCGCGCGCCCAGGTGCATGCCGTCCTGCTCCTCGCACTCGCCCCAGAGCGAGACGCCGATGTCGCCGATGCCCATCGCCTCGGTGACCCTGGCGCCCCACCCGTCCTCGAGCTGCGCGCGGAAGGCCGGCTCTCCCCCACCCGGCTCGCCCGCGACGAGGACGCGCTCGACGCTCGAGCCCCTGAGGTCGAAGCTCTCGGCGAGGTGCGCCGCGTAGGACGGGGTCAGGACGACTGCCTGGGGTCGCAGTTGCTCCATAGCGCGTATCAGCCGATCGGTGTTCCCGGTGCCGACAGGGATGTGGGTCAGCCCGAGGCGCTCGAAGGCGCCGAGCGCGGCACCGGCGACGAAGGGCCCCGCGTTGTAGGTCGAGACGATGCGCTGGCCGGCTGCGATCCCCGAGGCCGCGTAACTGCGCGCGGACGCGGTCACCCACCTGTCGAGATCGCCGGCCGTGAGCGGGACATAGCTCGGCGCTCCGGTCGTGCCGCTCGTCGAGTAGATGCGGACGAGCTCGGACGGTTCCGAGCAGAAATGAGCGCCGAACGAGCTCTCCGGAGTGACAGTCGCCCGTAATTCCTCTTTGGCTGTCAGCGGCAGCTGCGCGATGTCGGCGAGGCGGTCGCTGACCGACGACCCGAGCTTCTCGCGATAGAACGGCGAGCGCTCGAGGAGGTAGGCGATCTGGGTGCGGTAGCTCTCGTCGTCGAGCGAGAGCTGCTCGCCCCAAGGGCGAGTCTCGACCTCAGCGCTCGTACTCGACCGCCTCCTCCGCGGCGCGGGCCAGGAGGAAACCGATCTGCTCCTGACCCTCCTCGGCGAGGTGCGCCAGCAGGCCGGCTGTGCGCGCGAGGATCGGGACGGCCTTCACCGCGGTGGCGGGGAAACCGAGGTCGAGCATCACCGCGGCGATCGGCATCGAGACGTTCATGGGCAGTGGATGGACCTCGTCCCGCAGGGAGCGAGCGAAGGCCACATGCGCTCCATCGACCCCGTGCTCGTGCGCGAGCTCGAGAATCCGCTCGGCCCGTGGATCGACCACCTTGTGGACCGGGTGGCCGAAGCCCGGCACCTTCGTGCCCCTCTCGCGATACTCCCTAGCGACCTCCTCCGCGCTCCGCCCGGCGGCTTCGGCCTCCGCCAGCAGGTGCGCGCACTTCTCTGCGGTGCCGAGCACGACCGGCCCGGCGCCCAGGATCCCGGCAGCGACGGCGCCTTGGAGAGATTCCGGGTCGGCGGCGAGCGTCATCCGGGCGGCGACGTTGGTCGGCATCATCCCGTGCTCGGCGATCGAGACGAGTAAGAGGTCCAGGAAGAACCGCTGGTTCTCTGTCGGCTCCTGGCCGGTCAGCAGCAGGTGGAAGTACTCGGTGAATGTCAGCCTGCCCATGAGGTCGCCGGTCAGGTCGCGGCCTCGGACCTCGACCCGGTCGGGATAGGCCTGGGAGATCCGGCTGACGGGCTGGTCAGCCACCCGCCACCAGCCTCGCACCCTCGACCATGGCCTCCAGCTTTCGGAACGCGAGCTCGCGCGGCAGGTACTTCATCCCGCAGTCGGGCGCCGCGACGAGCCGCTCCGGTGGGACGACCTCGAGGGCGCGACGGATCCGGCCCGCGACGACCTCCGGCGTCTCGGCCTCGTCCGAGCCGAGGTCGAGCACGCCGAGCACGATCACCTTGTCCGGGAGCCCGTGCAGGACGTCGGGCTCGAGGTCCGGCTGCGCCGCCTCGAGCGAAAGATGGCTCGCTGCGCACTCGTTCAGCTCGCGGAGAAACGGGTAGCCCGAGGGCCGGTCGTGGACGATGTGCGCGTAGCCGAAGCAGGTGTGGAGCACCGTGTCGCCCTCGATGCCGTCCAGTGCCCGGTCGACCGCCTCGACGGCGTACTCCCGGGCCGGCTCGGGACGCGCCTGCATGTACGGCTCGTCGATCTGGACCACGTCCGCTCCCGCCGCTTTCAGGTCCCGGAGCTCCGCGTTGACGGCATCGGCGTAGGCAAGCGCGAGGCTGCGCTCGTCGCCGTAGTGGTCGTCCTGCGCCTGGTGCGTCATCGTGAACGGCCCCGGAACGGTGATCTTGATCCGGCGGTCGGTGATCGAGCGCAGAAACTGGACGTCTCTGACCTCGACCGGCTCCCTGCGGCGGATCGGCCCAACGACTCTCGGAACGGGGTTCTCGTGGCCGGTTCGGTCGAGGGCGACGCCGGGCTTGTCGAGGTCGACCCCGTCAAGGGCAGTCGCGAAGCGATTGGAGTAGCTCTCCCGCCGCATCTCGCCGTCGGTGACCACGTCCACGCCCGCGCGCTCCATGTCCTGGACGGCGAGCCGGGTGGCATCGTCCTGCGCGGCCTCGAGGAACGGCTCCGGGACACGCCAGAGATCTCGGGCCCGAACGCGCGGCGGCAGCCGGTCTCCCAGCCGCTCGCGATCGATCAGCCAGTCCGGCTGTGGGTAGCTCCCGACGACCGTCGTGACCAGTGCGCCGGCCATCCGGGGCGAGTCTACGGCGGTTGTCCGCCGGCTGCGATCCTGAGGGCGTGGATGCACTTTACGACCTGCTCGCCCAGCCGCCCATCGCGTACCTGATCCTGTTCGCGATCGCGGCCGGCGACGCCATCTTCCCCGCGCTTCCGAGTGAATCAGCGGCGATCCTCGCCGGAGTGCTGGCGGCAATCGAGCCGGGGATCGCGCTGCCGGCCGTTCTGGGTGCAGCCGCAGCCGGCGCCTTCGTTGGAGACTCGACCTCGTACGGGCTCGGGCGCTTTGGCGGCCGGCGGGCCCAGCGCCGCTTCTTCGACGGGCCGTACACGCGTCGTGGAGTCCGCTGGGCGTGCATCCAGCTCCGTCGGCGAGGCGGCACGATTCTCGTCGTCGCGCGCTTCGTCCCCGGGGGCCGAACGGGCGCCACGTTCACGAGCGGCTTGACTGCCTTCCATTACGGGCGCTTCGCGCTCTACACCGGGATCGCGGCCTGCCTGTGGGCGCTCTACACCGTCCTGCTCGGCTACTTCGGCGGGCGCGTCTTCCATGAGCGGCCGCTGCTCGCCTTCGCCGTGGCGTTTGGGCTGGCGGTCGGGATTGCGCTGCTCGCCGTGCCTGCGCGGCGCCTGGCCGATCGTGTCCGTCGTCGTCCACACAGGGGCGCCGATGCGGAACACTCTTCACGTGCGACCGACGCAGCGCGAGAAGGCTGAGGCGTTCAGAGGCCTCCACGAAGGCGAGCCGTTCGTCATCCCGAACCCGTGGGACGCCGGATCGGCGCGCGTGCTCGAGGCTCTCGGCTTCAAGGCGCTCGCCAGCACGAGCTCCGGCTTCGCCTTCACGCTGGGCCGACTCGACGGAGCGGCGACGCTCGACGAGGTCGCCGAGCACGCCCGAGCCCTCGACGACGCGACGAGCCTGCCCGTGTCGATCGACCTCGAGAACGGCTACGGCCCTCAGCCCGAAGACGCCGCTCGCGCGGTGAGGAGAGCCGCCGAGGCCGGCGCCGTGGGTGGCTCGATCGAGGACTACGACCCTTCGGGCGGCCTCTACGAGCTCGCCCATGCGCTCGAACGTGTCACCGCCGCAGTCGAGGAGGCGAGGCGCCAGGACTTTCCCTTCACGCTCACCGCGCGCACGGAGAACTACATCCGCGGGAATCCCGATCTCGCCGACACGATCTCGCGGCTCCAGGCCTTCGAGGAGGCCGGCGCGGACGTCCTCTACGCGCCGGGACTGCGCACCATCGTGGAGATAACGGCCGTCTGCGACGCAGTCACGATGCCGGTGAACGTCCTCGCCGTCCCCGACGTGACGATGGCGAAGCTGACGGAGGCGGGCGCACAGCGCGTCAGCGTCGGGGGCAGCCTCACCTGGGTCGCACTGAGCGGGATGGTCGCGGCGGCGGAAGCGATCCGGGACCGCGGCGACTTCAGTGCGCTCGCGGCTCCCGTCCGGCTGGGCGAGTGGCTGGGTCCGCGGTGAGCGAGCTCCCACAGATATCCCGCGACGAGCTCCGCGCAAAGATCGAGAGCGGCGAAGACTTCGTGCTGGTCGACGCGCTAGCCCCGATGTCCTACGCACGCTCCCACCTCCCCGGCGCGATCAACCTTCCGCTCGAATGGGTGGACGAACGGGCGCCGCGCCGAGTCCCCGACCTGGACACCGAGATCGTCGTCTACTGCATCGACGTCCAGTGCGAGAGCTCCGTCTTCGTCGGCGAACGTCTCCGCTTCCTCGGCTACACGAACGTCCGCCACTACGTCGATGGCAAGGCCGACTGGATGGCAGCCGGGCTTCCCCTCGAGCGCGGCGGGATCTAGCCTCTCGCCATGGCCAAGAAGCACGACACGCTCGTCTTCATTCCGGCCTGGAACGAGGAGCAGAACCTCGCCGGGGTGTTGCACGAGCTGCGCCGGGAGCTTCCCGACGCGGACGTTCTGGTCGTCGACGACGGCTCGACTGACCGGACACCCCACATCGCGCGTGAGCAGGGCGCCGAGGTGCTGTCGTTCGGCGAGAACCGCGGGCTGCGTGCGGCGATCGCTGCCGGCTACGGGTACGCCGCGGAGCACGGCTACGAGTACTGCGGCCGCGTCGACGCCGACGGCCAGCATCCAGTCGAGGAGCTGCGGAAGCTGATCGAGGTCGTGCGCGCAGGGAAGAGCGATGTGGCGGTCGGGTCGCGGTACGCGACTGCCAGCGGAAACGGCTTCTCCCGGGAGCGGTACAAGACCTCGCCCGCGCGCCGGCTGGGAACGGGGCTGCTGCGCCGGTCGATGGAGGTCGTCCTCGACCGGCCGTTCCACGACGCGACGAGCGGTATGTACGCGGTGAACGCGAAGGCGATGCCGATCCTCGCGCAGCCGTACACGAGCGGCGCTCCCGAGGTGGAGGCAGTCCTCCGCCTCCACGACGAGGGCCTCCGCGTGGACGAGCAGCCGGTCGACATGCGGGAACGCGCGAGCGGGGAGTCGAAGCTCCAGGGCAAGAAGGCGCTCGTGCTCGTCCTCACCGTGGCGGGCACGCTGATCACCGCGGAGGCTCTTCGCCGGCGCCGTCGGTGAGGATCCTGGCGGTTCTCGGGTACTCCCGGCGAGGCGACGAGGAGCTGCACGCGATCTGCGCCGCGCGACTCGCCCGCGCGCATGAGCTCTCTGCCGGCGTGGACACCGTCATCCTCTCCGGCTTCCCGGAGGCCGAGCTGATGGCGGACGCTTGGGCGGGCCCAGAGCTGGAGCTGATCCCGGAGGCCGAGTCGCGATCGACCGCGGAGAACGCCGCCAACGTGGCTCGCAAGGCCCGCGAGCTCGGCGCGAGCGAGCTCGTCGTCGTGACCTCGAGCTGGCACCGGCTCCGCGTCGAGGCCCTGATGCGCGCCGCGCTCCGGGGCAGCGGCATCCGGCTACACGTCGAGGGAGCCGACGCCCCGCGGCCGCTCGGGTTGCTGGCGCGAGAGGCCGCGTGTCTCGCGCTCTTGCCCTTCCAGCTCCCTCGAGCTACCCGGTGAACCCCCTGGCCGCAAGCCAGTCGCGGATCGTCGCGAAGTAACCCTCGACGAACCGGCTCGACCGCGCCTGTTCGTCGATCAGGCCGTTCGCCGTGAACAGCAGCCCGTGCGTCCCGCCGGGGAAGACGCGGTACGTGAAGTCCCGGCCCGGCTCGCGCGCGACGGGATCTAGCCGCTCGACGCAGAGCCGGGACGGCACGATCCGATCCTTGCCGCCGAAGACCCAGATCGCCGGAATCCTCATCGCCCTGATCGCGGGCATCGGGTCGACTCCGCTCGGGGCGCTCGCGCGCACTTCGGCTTCCATGTCCTCGTCGGTGCGGGTCGGCGGCGCCTGGCCCTGGAAGTTCAGGTTCGCCCAGTGATCGGTCTGCCCCTGGGTCAGCGTCGGCGAGACGATCCCGATCATGAAGCGGATCGCGGGCTCTCGACTCGCAGCCAGGGGCATGATCCAGCCCGCCTGGCTCGCGCCGGCGATTCCGATGCGCGCACGGTCGACCTCGGGAAGCGTGGCAAGGAACCGGGCTTGCGCCTCGACGTCGCGCGCGTACTGGTCGACTGCCGGCACTCCCGGGAACTCGCCCGGATAGACGCCGCCCGACTGCGCCACCCCGCGCTTGTCGCACGAGAGTGTGACAAGGCCGAGATGGTTCAGGTACGTCGACTGGATTAGGTTGAAGCTGCGCGGCGCCTCCCCGGCGCCGTGGGCAAAGGCAAGCGCCGGTCGTCGGCCGCTTCCCGGCGGGATCGTCAGCGTGCAACCGAGGTAGGCGCGGCCGCTGCGAACCCAGACCTCCTCCTGACGTAGCGGAACCCGGATCGCCTGCTGGCCGCGAAAGACGGCATTATTGGACGAGAAGGACGCCGTCCCGACTGTCGGGTTGCGCGTGCTGAGACCGGCGCCGACCACATACCGACCGCGACCGGTCTGGTACAGGGCTCGGATCTCGTCCTGCTCATAGTCGATGCTCTCTCGCGGGGCGAACCCCTGGACGATCCCGAGCGGCCGTGTGCCGATCCGGTAGAGGCCGAGTGTCGCGCCTTCGATCGGTAGACGTCGACTGAGCTGGAAACGCCCCCGGACAGGCCCCTGGCGCACCGTCCCGACGAGACGTCCCTTCCGAACACGTCCGTCCAGCGTCAGCCTCCACGGCCGGCCTGGGAGGCTCAGCCGCACGCGGCTGCCCGAGATGCGCGCGGCGACTTCGGTCCGGGAAGCGTGGCCCGGCCCGAGCGCGACGACGGCGCGCCGGCCCCGGAGCTCGAGGGACATCGAGAACGACTCCGGGCCGCCCACCCTCGTGAACTGCATCGACCCTGCCCACCTTCCGGTCGGCCCTGCGGACGGCTGGGCGCCGGCTGCTCCCACGCAGGTGAGGACGGCGATGATTGCAACAGCAGGTTTCTTCATTGCTCGAGCTCCTTCAGGACGTCCTCGGCCCAGCGGATGTCGAGGCGGGCGCTCTCGATCCCGAGCCGGAGGAGAAAGGAATGGAAGTAGTTGTGGCCCCGGCGGTCGTTGGGGATGGCGAGGAGCTCCTCGAGCGCGGCCTCCCGCTCCTCGAGATGCCGACGGTAGTGGGCCACGAGGGCCGCGCGACTCTGCAGGCCGCCGTAGAAGACCTTGAGCTGGAAGAGGTCGGTGTCGCCCGGCACCGGCTCCTCGAGCCACTCCCTGGCGAGCCGCTCGCCCTTCGGCGTCACCCGGTAGAGCTGGCGCTCGGGGCCACGCTCACCGGGCGCCGCCCTCCGCGTCGCCAGCCCTCGCTCGACCAGCCTTGGCAGGACGGCGTAGAGGTGGCTCTTCGTCGGCTTCCAGAAGTAACGAGTAGTCCGCTCGACGATCTTCAGCAGGTCGTAGCCCGACAGCGCGACGCACGGGGTCTCGACCGTGAGAACCGTCAGGACGGCGTACTCGGTCGTCGTCAGCGTCCCGGTGCGGGGCCGCACTGCGCGACTAGTCCTCATTGGACTAGAGACTAGGACAGCGAGTGTTGAGGCGGGGTTAACCGCGTCACTTGAAAGGGGGACGCCGACTGGGGGCCGGGCTCCTACAGTCGGAGGGACTGGCGATGCGGCTGCAACTCAGCACAGCGGCGGAAGCCCTCGAGGACGAGAGCTACTCGCTGCCGGAATTCGGCACCGGCCTGCGCGCGCGGCTCGACGTCGTTCGGTCGCCGGAGGTGGCGCCGCTGCCGGCCCCGAGGAGGGACGTCTCGCCGGAGCTGATGCTCGTCTCGCCGGAGCCGGCGGGGATGGACGGAATCCTGGGCGAGCTGCTCGTGCAGCGCGCGCGGGAGGCCCGGCGCGAACCGCTCGGCGCACTGCTGGCGGAAGCTGGGCTCCTGGCCGAGGCGGAGATCGAGCTCGCGCTGAGAACGGCGCGCAGCCAGGGCAAGCGTCTTGGCGAGATCCTGACCGAGCTGGGCCTGGTGGCGCCTGCGGACGTCGTCCGGATGGTCGCGGATCAGCGCGGCCTGCCCTTCCTCGACATCGCGTCCCTGTCCGTCGACCCGTCGGCCGCGAGACTCCTCCCCGCCGACCACGCCAGAAGCTTTCGCACGCTGCCGATCGGCTTCGTCCGCGGCCTCCCCGTTGTCGCCCTGGCTGATCCGAGCGACGACGAAGCGATCGCCGGCACCCGCTCGATGCTCCGCGCCGCCGAGTTCGTCGCCTCGCCGGAGGAGGCGATCCTCGCCCAGCTAGCTCGGCTCTACGTCCGCGCCGTGTAGGCGCTCCCACACGGCGTTCAACCCGCTCTGCATGTAGGCGTAGAACGCCGGCGTGATCACGAGGAACAGGATCAGACCGATCCAACCGTTGATGGGATCCGAGCCAGCCAGCCGTTGCGCCGCCTGCACCCGCTTGAAGCCGCGGTAGATCGACACGAGCGCCGGGACGATGATCAGCGCCCCGAGCGTGACGGCGAGGAGCGATGTGCCGGGGCTGTCCCCCAACTCGTTGGTGTTCTTCGCGCGCCCGAGGTCTCGCAGCTCGCGGTGGATGAAGTACCACCAGAAGAAGAAGTAGATCCCGATCGTGATGATCGGGAGAAGGGCGACAGCCCAGAGGCTCCGGATCTTGGCGGTGCCGTCTGTTCCCTGGATGCGGATCTCGCGAGCGACTACGAACCTCTCTTTATCCCCACTGCCGAAGCAATGGTGTCAGGGAACGCGGTGTCATGCCGCGCATGACCCCTATCGTAGAAGGAGTTCTCGTGTCTGCTTGTCTTGCCCCCTCGGCGTCCAGAAATGGGGCGTCCCGCGACCTCAGCCGGGGTCCGCGTCCCCGGGGCTGCACCCTGTCGTCAGGCGATGTGCTTGACGGCGGTTACGATGGACGTTTCGCACCGACACGCGCTACGGAGGTGATCGGATGAACGATAAGCCGAACTGGCAAGTCGCGCGCCTCGACGACATCGAGCGGCGCGGCAGGGATATTCCGGTGCGCGAGCACCTCGGGATCCACGCATTCGGAATCAACGCTTACACGCCCGGCGAGGACGGCACGCTGATCAACGAGCACGACGAGGTCGGGTCCGGCCAGGAGGAGCTGTACATCGTGCTCGACGGGAAGGCGACCTTCGAGGTCGACGGCGAGGCGGTCGACGCGCCCCCAGGAACATTCGTGTTCGTCGGACCGGAGTCGCGGCGGAAGGCGACCGGGGACGGAACCGTCCTTGCCCTCGGCGCAACACCCGGCGAGGCGTACCAGGGGATCGACTGGGGTGAGGCGTGGCCGTTCCACGCAGAGTCCATGGAGGCCTACGGCGAACAGCGCTACGCCGACGCGCTCCAAGCGGTCCGCGGAGCCCTCGAGAAGATGCCGGACCACGCGGGCTTGAACTACAACTACGCGTGCTTCGCAACGCTCGCGGGCGAAACCGGCGAGGACACGTTCGCCCACCTCCGGCGGTCCGTCGAGCTGTTCCCGCGGTTCCGCGAGGACGCGCGGAGAGACGACGATCTCGCCTCTGTACGCGACGACCCGCGGTTCGAAGAGGCTCTTCGCTGAGCGCGCCGGTCTCGATCTTGACCAGCTGAGACCAAGATCTGCCCGGCTTGGGATATCGCCTCGGCCCTGTCTCTCGCTGTCTTCTGCAGTGACGGTGATACGCGTGCAAGAAGTCACTCACCGCGCGCGAGTGCTCCCAGCCGCTCGTGGTCGATGGCATGTACCAGCGCGTCCGCATGACGATGCACGAGCTCCCAGTCCGAGTCTGCAGTGCGCCGGAAGACCCACGTCACGCGCAGCGACCAGTCCTGCTCCGGCAGATCCCCGATCGTCCCGTGCTGTCGCTCGATGACGACGAGCACCGCCAAGTTGCCGGACGTGTAGGTCTCCACGACTTCGACCTTC
>DATFOC010000112.1:0-28004 GCA_035265935.1 Gaiellaceae bacterium | reverse complement strand
CAGGTCGCTCGGCCGCGTCGTCCTCGTGTCCCGCCCACCGACCTCGACACACCCGGAGAAGCGTCCTCCGTGGAAGTGCGGTACCAGCCCGGCGAGGACGCGCAGAAGCGTCGACTTTCCGGACCCTGACGGTCCGAGCAGGCAGACGAGCTCGCCGGGATGGATCTCGAGCGACACGTTGTCCAGCGCCGGCCGGCCGTCGCCCGGATACCTGTACGTCAGGCGCTCGATTTGCGCTAGAGCCACAACGCCCCCATCACGACGACCGCGACGGCAGCGACGATCGCGAGGCGGTCGATCGTGCTCCACGGGGGGGACGGCGCGCGTGTCCTGCCGGGCCGTCCGAAGCCACGGGCCTCCATCGACTCGGCGAGGTTCAGCGAACGCTCCAGCGAGCCCGCGACGAGCGGCGAGATGAGCCGCGCACGGCCCCGCACGCCTTCGACGACGAGCCCACGGCCCCGCAGCGCTTCCACGTAGCCGGCGGCGTCGCGCTCGAGCGTCGGGACGAGCCGGGTGGCGAGGGCCACGGCGAGCACCGAGCGGCGCAGCCTTCCGCCGGCGAGCAGCAGCCCGTCGAGGTCGAGGAGGAGCGCGTACGCGGCGAACGCGAGCCCGACCGCGATAAGGCGGAGGCTCTGGAAAAGCGCCTCGGAGACCTCCTCGCTGGTGACGTCCAGCTGCCCGGCCACCGGAACCTCGGGCCCTTCCCAGTACACGACGCCGCCGTAGCGGGCGACCAGCGGGCTGAAGAGGAAGAGGACGAGACCGGAGCCGAGCGTCCCGACCAGGTACGGCCATCTCCGTCCGCGCGGGGCTCGGAGGCAGAGCGCGAAGAGCCCGGCGGCGATGATGGCGACCGAGATCGTGCGGTCGGCGAGCAGCGCGGCGGCGGCGAGGCCGGCGAGCAGAGCGGCGGCGGGGACCGGGCTCACGGCAGGCCCTCGTACCGGTAGCGGGCCAGCGACGGATCCTCGAGCAGGCGTTTCGCGTCCTTCAGCCCGAGCTCGAAGACCACGGGATCCCCCGGCGACCCCTCGAGCCGGGCGCGGAAGCCCGAGCCCGGGACGAGCACGAGCTTGTTCGCAGCTCCGCCGGTGTGGTTGACCACGCCGCCGACGAGGTCGGCGAGCCCCTCGGAGACTTCCCCGGCCGGGCCGAGCACGACCGCGGGCCGCTTTTCCCCGTCCCATCCGTGCAAGAACGGCTCTGGGAAGGCGCCGACGACGACCGGCCGGCGCATCTCCCCCTTCCACGAGCGATGGTCCCACCAGAGCACATCACCGTCATGGAGCTCGTAGTCCGCGGCGCTCAGATCAGCCCAGTAGCCGTTCACGAAGTAGAACCAGTCGCGCTGCTTGCCGATGTCGCCCTCGATCCCGTCGATCGCCTGGACGAAGCGACCGCCGTAGCGCGTCTCGACCTCTGCCTTGCGTCGAAGCGCCTCGAGCGCAGAGATCCCCGCAGGCACCGTCGTCGAGAGGACGACTTCGGCGCCCCGGTCGCGTGTGACCCAGAGCCGGGCCGAGCCTTCGCCGGCCGCCTCCTCCCCGCACCCTGCGAGCAGGCATGCAGCAGCGAGGAGGAGTGCGACCCGGCGGATCACTTACCTCAGCGCGTTCGACCGAACCGCGCCTGCGAGCGTCGCCCGCACGGCGCCGGTGTGCTTGCCGACACAGGCGCGGCCCGCGCGGGTGCGAACCCGCCGGCCGTCCACGTGCAGCAGTGCACCTGCCGCTGCCCGGTCCGTGCCCTGGTCGTTCTCGGAGACGACGCGAAAGCAGTTCCGGCTAGTGCGGGTCAGGTACAGCGTCGGCGGCCCGCCGGTCGGCCCGAACGTCGCCCAGTACCAGAGCACGCGGTCGCCGTCGCTGAGCTGAACCTGGTCCGCTCCGACGGGCGGCGAGGCGCCGTTCACCTTGAACACCCACCCGTTGGTGCCGCCCGCAGGATGCCGGCCGATCTGGTCGACATAGGGGCCGAACGACGTCGTGGTGACGTGGTAGTAGAACTCGCCCCGCAGGCTGGCGAGGTCCAGCGCCTGCATGGCGTTCGCCCCCGCCTCGAACCGGGTCTCGAGAGAGCCGAAGATCGAGAGCGTCCTTCCTTCGACCCGGACGGAGACACTGGCACCGAGGGCCGAGGGGACGAGCAGCGCCGCAAGCGCGATGAGCGCAGCGAGCGTGATGAAGGCCTTACGCACGAATCCTCCTTCCGCGAGGGGTTCTGAGTGCCCGGCGAGCGGCAGGTCTTCTGACTCGGGGCGCCCTCCCTCGCCGCCTTCCCGGCCCGTGGGCCAGTGGCAGTTCGGCGCGGGAGCGTCTCCCCTCACAGCGGCGGGACCGTCCCGGACTTGCACCGGGTTCCCTCTCCGCTCGCCTTCTGTTGTCGCGCCTAGTATGCCCCTCCGTGCAGGCGGCCGTCCGGCGTTGGGGTCCCGTCGTCGCCTGGGCGGCCGTGATCTTCGCCTTCTCGTCCGTCCCGAGCCTCGGTACCGGGCTCGGCACGTGGGACCTCGTGCTGCGGAAGATCGCCCACGCGACCGAGTTCGCGATCCTCGCGGCCCTACTGTTCCACGCGCTACGCCAAGCGGGTTGGGCGATCGCGATCGGGATTGGCTACGCGGTCTCGGACGAGATCCACCAATCATTCGTGGCGGGCCGCCAGGCGTCGCCCCGAGACGTCGCGATCGACTCGGTCGGAGTCGTGGTCGGAGCGGTGCTGGCCTTGAGGTGGTGGCGTGACCATCCATCCGGTCGCGCTGGGTAGATTTCCGATCGTGGAGGCACCGAAGGACGTCGGCGACCGCCAGTTGGATGCGCTGCTCGAGCGACTAGACCGGCTGACCGCAGAAGTGCACGGCCTGAACCGCCGTCTCGACAGCGGCGAGAACCTCGCACCGGTCGTCCGCGAGCTGGCGATGCTCAACGAGTCGTTGCAGACCCTGGCGTACGCCGCCCTGGGACAGTCAGGCCCTCAGGTGCAGCGGCGCCGGCGCGCCGGCTAACCGGAACGCAGCTGGTACACCCGGCCGTTCAGAGTCACGGCGTAGAGCTCACCGTTCGCGTCCTCGCCGAATGACGACAAGCCGCCGAGGCTGAACGGCTCGCGCCGGACGTTCCGAGCACGCCCTGCCGGGAAGCTCCACACGGTCCCCGAGCAGTTGTCGCCGTAGAAATACCGGCCCGCCGCGGACGGAACCGTCCGACCGCGGTAGACGAAGCCGCCGATCACGGCGCAGTGGTCGCCACCCAGCGGATAGACGACGACCGGGAAGACGAGCCGACCGTTCCCGCTCGGCTGCTTGTTCTCGAAGCGCGCGCGGCCCTCGTAGACGTCCCAGCCGTAGTTCTCGATCCCGGGGCTGCGACGGCGCGTGAAGTCGACCTCCTCCCAGGAGCTCGCGCCGACGTCGCCGATGTAGAGGTCGCCCGTACGCCTGTCGAAGGAGAAGCGCCACGGGTTCCGGAGGCCGTAGCCGACGATTTGCGGCCGCGGGGCGCGACGGTCGACGTTGATCGCGAGCATCTTGCCGAGCCGCGAACCGAGGTTCTGCGCCCGGTTCTCCGGGTCGCCGCCGCCGCCGCCGTCGCCGGTCCCGACGTACAGCCTGCCGTCGGGGCCGAACGCGCTCTGCCCGCCATTGTGGTTCGAGTACGGCTGGTCGACGAAGAGGATCTGGCGGAGGCGTCGCTTGCCGCGATACTCGACCACGCGCGTGTCCCCGCGCCGGTCGGTGTAGTTCACGTAGTACTTGCCGTTGCGCGCGTAGCGGGGATGGAACGCGATGGAGAGGAGCCCCTGCTCGCCGCAGCACACGATCTGCGAGCGGAGGTCGACCAGCGTCCCGGTGACACGTCCGTTCCGGACGATGCGGATCCGGCCGGTCTGCTCGACGACGTAGAGACGGCCGGGCTGGTTTCGCGGCGCAGAGACGTGCACGGGCGAGTCGAGGCCCGACGCGACCTGGACGAACCGGTACCCGGCTGCCGCGGCCGGCTCGTCGCCCTCGGACGATCCGCCACCGCATCCCGCGAGGACCGAGACAGCCAGCACGGCGAAGGTCGAGACACCCCTCATCAACCCCCCTTACGAAGCAAGACCTTGCGCAGTTCTTCCTCCTTGCCCGGTTCGAGCACGGCGAGGACCTGGTCACCGGCCCGGAGCTCGATTTCCCCCTCGGCCATCTGCGCCTGCCCATCCCGCATGACCGTGATCAGCCGCGACCCGGTAGGCAGCTGGATCCGCGACACGTGCTTCCCCACGGACGGAGAGTCCGCATCGAGCTGCACCTCGACGATCTCGAGGTTCTCCTTTCGGAGCTCGAGCAGGTGGATCAGCCCGTGCTCGGGAACCTCGTGCTCGATCATCGCGAGGATGATCGACGTCGCCGAGACAGTCGGCGAGATCCCGGTCAAGTCGAAGAGTGGCTGGTTGCGCGGATCGTTGACGCGCGCGATCACCTTCTCGACGCCGTAGTGCTCGCGGGCCATTTGACAGATGACGATGTTGTCCTCGTCGTCGCCCGTGACCGCCACCACGAGGTCGGGCGGCCGCGCGATGCCGGCCCGCTCCAGGACGAAGAGCTCCGTTGCGTCGCCGAGTTGCGCCCGGTGCTCGAACTCCTCCTCGAGGCGCTCGAAGCGGTCACGCCGCTGCTCGATCAGCGTCACCTCGTGTCCTAGGTCGAGGACGCTCTTCGTCAGGTTGGCGCCGACCTTGCCGCCGCCGGCAATGAGGATGTACACCTAGCTGCGAGCCTCCACGCCCTCAGCGGATTTCCGCACCGCCTCGGTGAGGAAGTCGATCGCCGTCGAGGTCGGGGAGATCGTCCGCAGGCCCAGTGACGCATAGACCTTCGCCCGTGCCGGGTCGAGCACCCGGACGATCGTCGTCTGGATGTCGAACTGCTTCTGAGCGACCTGGCCGACCACGAGGTTCGTGTTGTCGCCGTTCGTCGCGACCACCACCGCGTCGGCCTCCTCGATGCCCGCCTCACGGAGGACGTCGACGTCCATGCCGTGGCCGACGACGAAGCCGCCGGACCAGTGCTCTCCGAGGCGCTGGAGTGCGTCCTCGTTCTCGTCGATCGCCGTGACCTCCCAACCGGTCCGGTCGAGCTCCAGTGCCACCGCCGATCCCACACGGCCGCATCCGACGACGATCACTTTCACGGCCGGAGGTTAGCCGCTCAGGACCCCTGCCTCTTCCTCCTCGAGCACGCCCTGCGGGTAGGCGATCACCATTACCTCGCACGGCGCGTGGCGCAGGACGTAGTCGACCGTGGGGCTGAAGAACCGGGACTGGCGCCGCCAGCGTGGAGCCGAGCCCATGACGATGAGATCGACCCCATGGGTCGTTGCCTCGTCGACGATCGCCTCGCCGATCGCGCGCGAGCGGACGATTTCCATCTCGACGTCGACCGCATGCTCGGACGCGAGGAGCTTGGCCTCAGCGAGCGACGCCTCCGCACGCTCCTCCGCGTCGTGCATCGGGTCGTCGATTGCCTTGTCCATCGGAACCGACACGACATGGATCGCGTAGAGCGCGCACTTCCGCTCCTCCGCGAGCCGGATCGCAGTCGCAAGGATCTCCTCGCCGATGAGGCCGAGCTTCATCGGCACGAGGATCCGCTCGTAGACGCCCTCGAGCTCGGGGACGAGGTCGGGGTCGGCCGGCAGGACACGGCCAAAAATCGTCTTGTGCCGCGACCACCGTGTCCCGACGTAAACGAGGGCACCGACAAGGAGCCAGGCGGGCCCGGCGATGCGGGTTGCATCGTGCGTCACCAGCGAGAAGATCCAGATCGCGAACGTGAGCGGCGCGCCGATGAGCGCCGCTATGGGCACCTCGGCTCCTCTGATTCGCACGTTGCCCGGCGTCCGGAAGGGTCGGTCGAGGTCCGGCTCCGTGAAGCGGAGCCGGATGACGGCGAGCTGGGCTGCCGTGAACGCGAGCAGCACGCCGAAGCTGAACAGGCCGGCGAGGAAGCGCACCGCCTCGGTCGGGATGAAGTGCCCGATCACGAGCAGCGTGGCGGAGATCAGCGTGGAGCTCACGATCGAGACCGGCGCGATCAGCGTCCTGCGGTTCAGCTTCCCAAACGCGTGCGGGAGCATCTGGCGCTGGCCCATCGAGTATGCGAGCCGCCCGGCGCCGGAGATGGACGTCGTCACGGCGACGAGCAGGACGACCACGCCGGTCAGGCCGACAATGATCCGGACGGCATCCCCGAAAACGGCCGGGAGCTCAGCGTCGAGTGCCGCGGTGATTCCCATCAACGGCGCTCGGAGCCACACCGTGCCGAGGCCCACGCCGCCGGGGAAGGCCGAGATTCCGACGATGCCGACCGCGAAGGAGATGGCGACGACTAGGCCAATCCCCGCGAAGAGGCTTCGCGGCAGCGTCCGTCCGGGCTCGCGCGTTTCGGCCGCCAGGTTGGCCACGGTCTCGAGGCCGGTGTACGCGAGCATCGCGACGGGCAGTGCGAACGCGATGTCGCTCCAGCTGGGCCCGGTTCCGAGGTCGACGCCGACGGTCAGCGCGTCCGTGGAGAAGAGGAGCGCGAACCCGAGCCCGACTAGCAGGAGGTGCGAGGCGAGCGCGACGCCCGCGACCAGGATCGCCGTGCGGTAGAGGCTTGTACGGCGCACGAGCCGGAGCGCTCCGACGGCCAGGATCACGAGCACACCGACGACGGTGTCCCAGGGCTTGTCCGTCAGGCCCTGCCAGCCGATCGCGTTGCCCAGGTAGTGCGGGACGAACAGCCCCGCCAGCGCCATCACGATCAGGTAGTCGAGGATCAGCGCCCACCCGGTGAGGAATCCCGCCGGGTCGTTGAAGGCGCGGCGCACGAAGGTGGCGGCGCCTCCCGGCTCCGGGATCGCGGCCGTCCCCTCGGCATAAGAGAGGGCGACGACGAGGAAGAGCAGGCCGACGGCGAGCAGCACCCACGGCGTGAAGCCGAGGGCGTAGAGCGCGATCACGCCGAGCGCGAAGTAGAGCGAGGAGGCGATCTCGCCGTAGGCCACGGCCGCGAGCGACGGGACGTCGAGGACGCGCTGCAGTCCGGGGAGCTTTTTCGCCACTAGAGGTTCTTCGCCCGGTGAAGGTACAGCCGGAGGCCCCCCGCAAGGACGAGGAGCACGCCGAGGACGAGGCCGAGCCCTCCGCCGACGCCCGCAGCCAGCGTCCGGACGACCACGGCCACACCGAGCGCGATCATCACCCAGGCGAGCGCGACGGTCATGCGGCCCGGCGACCCGCCGCGATCAGAACGCGCGAGGGGCTGTGTTTGAGGACGTAGTCGACGGTGCGGCCGAAGATTGGCCCACGCGCGACCCTCGGCCGCGGCGCGCCGAGGATGATGAGCTCCGCGTTCCGTCGCCCCGCCTCGGCCACGACCGCCGGCCCTGCGGCCCGAGCCCTGAGCAGGCGGGCGACGGCGCTGATCCCGTAGCTCTCGACGATCGCGGTCGACTGGTCGAGGATCTCGTCCGCCTCCGCTTCCGCGTCCGGGAGCTGCACGTCGAGCGGCAGGTCCAGCGGCACCTCGATCACGTGGACGACGGCGACGCGGGAGCCGCGCTCGGCCGCGAGGCGCGCGGCCGCGACGAGCGCTTCCTCCGACTCCGCTGTGCGCACGACCGGGACGACGATCGTCCGGTACTCGACGGTCAGGGACGGGCCGAGCACAATCACCGGCGCGCGCACAGTCGCCGTCAGCGGCACCTTCAGCGTCTGTCGGCGGTAGATCGCGTAGCCGATGAACCCGAGCGCGATCCAGCCCATGCCGGCCCAGCGCGTCGTGGGCTCCTGGAGGACGATCACGAGCCAAGCGAGCAGCGTGCCGATACCGCCGACGATCGCGAAAAGCGGCCAGTCGACACCCCGGAAGTGGAAGTTGGGCCTGGCTCGGTACACGAGCTCCTCGTCCGGCCGTCGGTAGCGGAGGGCGACGATCGAGGCGTGTGCGACCGTGAACGAGAGCGTCGCGCCGAACGAGTACATCGTGCCGAGGAAGTCCGTCTGGCCCGGGAGGATCGTCAGGATCGGGATCACGCCGGCGAAGACGACGAGCGCGATCCACGGCGTCTTGAACCGGGGATGCAGTCGCCGGAAGCCGAGCGGCAGCTGCCGGTACCCGGACATCGCGTACGTGATCCGCGACGCCCCGATGACCCCGGCGTTCGTCGCGATGAACAGGATCGTCGCGGCGAGCACGCCGACGTAGACCTCCAGACCGTCCAGCAGCACGCCCTCGGAAAGCCCCAGGTTCTGAACGACGCCGAGCACCGGGTCGTTCGTGAAACCCCCCTCCTCGGGGCTCTGGCCGAGCTTCGTGACGAACTCGCCGTCCTGCTCGAAGACCGGGAGCGCGGAGAGTGCGATCGCCGGCAGCGTGAAATAGATCGCGAAGACGGCGAGCGCGATCAGCTTGTACGCGTTCGGGACGTTGCGCGGTGGGTCGCGCACCTCCTCCGCCAGGTTGGACACCGTCTCGACGCCGGTGTAGGCGAGCATTGCGATCGGGATCGCGATGAAGAACTGATCCCAGGTCGGTGCGACGCCGAGCTCGACGTTCGACGTGAGCGTGTCGACGTCGAAGACGAGGAAGAAGCCGATGCCCACGAGCAGAGCCTGGGTCGCGAAGTCGACGACTGCGAGGAGCACGTTCAGGCTCGCGGCCTCCCTCACGCCCACGATGTTGATCCCGACCAGGAGGACGACGACGATCGCGCCGACGACGATGTCCCACGGGTTCTCGCGCATCGGCTCCCAGAAGACGGACAGATAGTGCGGGACGAAGAACGCCGAGATCGCGACGGTTGCGACGTACACGAGCATCTGGGCCCAGGCGGCGCCGAAGCTGGCGAGCTCGTTGAAGGCATGACGGGCGAAGCTGGACGAGCCGCCGGCCTCCGGGTAGCGAACGGTTCCCTCTGCGTACGTCGCCGAGGTCGCCGCGAAGATCAGCCCGGCGACGACAAAGACGATCGGCGTGAGCCCGAGGGCGAACGCGGCCGTGACGCCCAGCGCGTAGTAGATCGAGGAGCCGACGTTTCCGTAGGCGGTAGCGAAGAGCGCGGGCGTCCCGAGGACGCGCTCCAGACCCTGCTGCCTGCGCCTCCGCCGCGGCACGAGCGGACTCTATTGCGATCATCGGCGCCCATGGTCCACCTGCGCATCGTGGCGCCCGAGCCTATGGCGGAACGTGTGCTGGAGGTGCTCGAGCGTTCGCCCGCCGTCCTGAATGTCGTGCATCTCCCCGGCGCGGCGCGGCGGCCGACCGGCGACGCGATCCTCTGCGACGTCCCGCGCGAGCACGCGAGCCTCGTGCTCGGCGAGCTCTGAGAGCTCGGGATCGAGGAGTCGGGCACGATCGCAGTCGAAACCGGCGAGTCGTCGCTCGGCCAGCTCGCGCGCACGGCGAACCGAGATCGCGCGCGGCGCGCCGGCCGACGCGGTCGTGTGGGAGGAGGTCGAGGAGCGCACATCGGAGTCGGCGGAGCTGTCCGGCTCCTTCGTCGCGTTCATGGTCCTCGCGACGCTGATCGCCGCGGTGGGGATCCTCACCGACTCGCTCATTCTGATCATCGGAGCAATGGTTGTCGGCGCCGAGTTCGGCCCCCTCGCCGGCGTTTGCGTCGCCGTCGTCCAGCAGCGTTTGCCGCTCGCCCGGCGCTCGCTGGTCGCCCTCGGCGTGGGTTTTGCCGCCGCGATCGGCGCGACTCTCCTCGGAACGCTGATCCTCAGAGCGGTGGGAACCGCTCCGGATGAGCTGAGCGAAGAGATCCATCCCGCGACGCTCTTTATCTCCGAGCCGAGCACGTGGTCGATCATCGTCGCCGTGCTGGCCGGCGTCGCGGGTGTCCTCTCGCTGACGACCGCGAAATCAGGCGCGCTGATCGGCGTCCTGATCTCGGTGACCACGATTCCCGCGGCCGCCAACGTCGGTGTGGCAGCGGCCTATGCGGACTGGGGCGAGTTCACCGGTGCGCTCGTCCAGCTGCTGATCAACGTCCTGTCGATCCTCGTCGCCGGGATCGCGACACTGGCGCTCCAGCGGGCCGTCTACCGGCGGCGAGCCGCGGCTCAGGGCTCGAACCGGTAGCCCATGCGGGGCTCGGTCACGAACTAGCGCGGCTTCGCGGGATCCGGCTCCAGCTTGCGTCGGATTTGGCGGAGGTAGACGCGAAGATAGTTCGTTTCGTTCTCGTAGTGCGGGACGGCACTGAACGCGACCAGCGAGAGGGCGTAGACCGTCCACGGCTGCTCGCGCTCCGGATAGATCCGTCCGGCGCGGTAGAGCAGGCGCTCCACGGGGAGGAAGACCCGGTCTCCCGGGCCGTGCTCCTGACATCCTCCTGCGCGCCGCGCTGATGGGACCTCTACGCGCGACAGCGAAGTCTTGACGCACTCTTGGCGCGAGTGGCTAACCGTGAATCGAGACGATCAGCGGGATGATCAGGATCGCGACAATGTTCGTGATCTTGATCATCGGATTGATCGCGGGGCCGGCGGTGTCCTTGTAGGGATCGCCGACGGTGTCGCCCGTCACGGCGGCGGCGTGGGCGTCCGAGCCCTTGCCGCCGTACTGGCCGTCCTCGATCAGCTTCTTGGCGTTGTCCCAGGCGCCGCCGCCCGAGGTCATTGCGATCGCGAGGAAGATGCCCGTGACGATTGTCCCGATCAGAAGGCCGCCGAGCATCTCGACGCTGATGATCCCGACCACGATCGGGAAGACGACCGGGATCAGGCTCGGGAGCATCATGTTCTTGATGGCCGAGCCCGTGACGATGTTGACGGCGCGGCTGTAGTCCGGCCGTCCGGTGCCCTCGAGGATCCCAGGGATCTCGCGGAACTGGCGCCGCACCTCCTCCACGACCTGGCCACCCACTCGCCCCACCGCCTGCATCGCGAGCGAGGAGAAGAGGAACGGCATCAGGCCGCCAAGGAAGAGGCCGGCGATCACCCAGGCATCGCCCAGCTCGAAGCGGACGTTGGTCAGGCCCTCGTCGGTGAGCTCGGTCGTGAAGCCGTCGAAGAGGATCAGCGCGGCGAGCCCGGCGGAGCCGATCGCGTAGCCTTTCGTGACCGCCTTCGTCGTGTTGCCGACGGCGTCCAGCGGGTCGGTGACCGCGCGCACGGACTCGTCCAGCTCGGCCATCTCGGCGATTCCGCCGGCGTTGTCCGTCACCGGGCCGTAGGCATCGAGCGCGACGATCAGGCCGGTCATCGAAAGCTGCGCCATGACGGCGATCCCGATGTAGAAGAGGCCCTCGGTGGAGGTGTCGCCGATCGAGAAGGCGCCCACGATCCCGGCTGCGATCACGATCACCGGCAGGGCCGTCGCCTGCATCCCGATCGCGAGCCCTTCGATGATGTTCGTTGCGTGACCGGTCAGCGAGGCGCGGGAGATCCCCTTGACGGGCCCCCAGCGGGTGCCCGTGTAGAACTCGGTGATCGCCACGAGCAGGAAGGTGATCGCGAGGCCGATCAGCGTGGCGCCGTAGAGCTCCCAGAATGTGAAGGCGTCGCCGTCGAAGGCGGCGGTGACCGGGATGAAGAGCAGCGCCGAGATCACTGTCGACGCAATGACGGCCTTGTAGAGCGCCGCCATGATCGAGCCGCCGCGGCCGATGCGGGCGAAGAACGTCCCGATGACGGAGGCGATGATCGCGACTCCGCCGATGACGAGCGGATAGTGGACGATCTCCGTCGCCGGGAAGTTGACGGCGCCCAGGAACATGACGGCGACGAGCGTGACGGCGTAGGTCTCGAAGAGGTCCGCGGCCATCCCCGCGCAGTCGCCGACGTTGTCGCCCACGTTGTCCGCGATCACGGCGGGGTTGCGCGGGTCGTCCTCGGGGATCCCGGCCTCGACCTTGCCGACGAGGTCGGCGCCGACGTCGGCGGCCTTGGTGTAGATGCCGCCGCCGAGGCGGGCGAAGACCGAGATCAGCGAGCCTCCGAAGGCAAGACCGATGAGGTGCTGGGTCGCACCGTCCTGGCCCTGGTCGAACCACTCGACGAGGACGCCGTAGTAGCCGGCCACGCCGAGGAGCCCGAGGCCGACAACCAGCAGGCCTGTGACCGACCCGGCGGAGAACGCGACGCGCAGCGCGGGTGCGACGCCCTGCTTGGCCGCCTCCGCGGTGCGGACATTCGCCCGGACCGCGACGTTCATCCCGATGAAGCCGGCAGCCGCCGAGAAGACTGCGCCGATCAGGAAGCCGACCGCCGTTCCCCAGCCGAGGTCGTTCCAGAACCCGATGACGAGAAAGAGGACGAGCGCGACGAAGGCGATCGTCGTGTACTGGCGCCGGAGGTACGCGGACGCCCCCTCCTGAACCGCCTTCGCGATCGCCTGCATCCGCTCGGTTCCCGCCGGGAGCCGGAGCAGCCAGACCGTCTGGAGGACGCCGTACACGATCGCGACGCCTGAACAGACGAGCGCGATCAGGACGGGATGGTCAGTGATGAAGTCGGTCATGGAGAAAGGCGCGCGGGCTCCCCACCGCGACGCGGCTTTCTACCACAAGCTGCGTTGCTTTAGCGACGGCCGCGGCTGAGGACAACCCGGACGCGGGCGCCGCGGGCCCGCCGGATGCCGGGCGCAGGCCGCTGAGCGACCACCCGGCCGCGCGCGACACGCCTCGAACGGACGCGCGAGATGCGCCCCAGCGAGCAGCCCCGCTTCACGAGCAACCGCTTGGCCGCGACGAGCGTCAGGCCGCGCAAGCGCGGGACGGCGCAGGCCACCGGCCCGACGCGGATCGCGAAAGGCCCGACGCTGACCGCGTCGCTCCAGTTCCCAGCGTTGTCCACCGCGCGGATGTTGAACCACCACGCGCCGACCGCGAGCTGCGGACTCGTCACACGCGAGACGGTCTCCTCCACGTTCTTGACCGTAGGAGGCGACACGGCTCTGCCCTGCGTCCACGAGACGGCGAAGCCGTCGAGGCCGCTCTCGGCGTCCGACGCGCCGCTCCAGGCGATGTCGATCGTCCGGTCGGCCGAGGCGCCGCCGACCTGGTGGCTCGGGCTCGAGGGCACGGGCCGAACGGGCCGGAAGGTGTCGATTCGGATCGGCCCGACGTGCACGGCCTGGCCCCAGTTCCCTTGAGTGTCCACGGCGCGGACGTGAAACCAGTGCTCGCCGTCGGGCAGAGACATGGTCAGCGTCGTCGCCGTCGTGTCCTTCACCTCGTCGGGCACGAGGTCCGTCACCGGCGAGAACGCGTACGAGTAGCCGCCGATGCCGTTCTCGTCGGTGGCGCCGCTCCAGACGACCTGGACCGTGGAGTTTGCGCTCCAGCCGGCCGCATGGCTCGGGCTCGAGGCGGTCAGCCCGGTGGGAGGCTTGACCTCCTGGCCGAGCGCGCGGGCGACGTTCAGGCTGCCGCCGGTCTTGACTGCGCCTGAGTATGCCGGGGTCTTGTCGACGCTCAGGAGGAGTGTGTTCTTGAGCTCGAGCGGGGTGAGAGTCGGCCGGTGCGAGAGCACGAGAGCGGCCGCGCCGGCCACATGAGGGGAGGCCATGGAAGTGCCGTAGAACTCGTCGAAGAGTCCGCCGGGGATCGTGCTGAGGATGGCGGCGCCGGGTGCGGCGAGGTCGACGTTGGTCGAGCCGTAGTTCGAGAAGGGCGCCAGCGTGTCGTCCTCCTCGCTCGCAGCGACGCAGACGATGTTTTCGACGGGGTAGTTGCAGGGATAACGGGGCTGGGCGTCGTTGTTCGTGGACTCGTTCCCGGCCGCGAAGACGAAGAGCGTCCCGGGGCAGTCTTCGATCGCGTCGCGGACGAAGGGGTCGGGCGAGGGCGAGCCGAAGCTGCCGTTGACGACGTGCGCCCCCTCCGCGCAGGCGTAGCGGAATGCCTGCTCGATCGCGAGGCCGCTGAGCGTTCCGTTACCGGTGCGGAGCGGCATCACCTTCACGCGCCAGTTCACGCCCGTCACGCCGGCCGCGTTGTCGCCCTCCGCGCCGATCGTCCCGGATACGTGCGTCCCGTGGCCGTTCGTGTCGTTCACGTTCGCGTCGCCAGAAGCGAAGTCCCAGCCCTTCAGGTCGTCGACGAGGCCGTTGGCGTCGTCGTCGAGGCCGTTCGCCACCTCACCCGAGTTCGTCCAAATGTTGGCGTCGAGGTCCGGGTGCATCACGTCGGCTCCCGTGTCGACGACGGCGACGACGACGGCATTACTCCCCTGCGTGACGTCCCAGGCGAGTGGCGCACCGATCGCGTCCAGGCCCCAGAGCTCGGAGTAGAGCGCGTCGTTAGGGGTGGCGTAAAGCTCGTAGGTCCCGTTCGGGCCAGCCGCGACGACGTCGCTCCGGCGCTCGAGCGCGCGCTCGGCCGCCGCGGGCGAGACACCCGGGTCGAGCCTGGCACGCACGAGGCCGCCGAGTGGCAGTCGCTCGACGAACGTCGCGCCGACCGACTCGAGCGCGCGCTTCGGCGCCGCACCCGGCTCGAAGCGCACGAGGAGCTCCTGCGCAGCCGGAACGGGCGCGGCCGCATCTCCGGCAGCGGCGATCCCACCCGCAAGGGCAAGACCGAGCACGGCGAGGAGAGCGGCTCCTGGACCCCGTTGCATCTCTGTGCCTATCGGCTGTTTTTCCGGCTTCTGGAGCACTTCTTGCTCAGCCGGCGGCAGCCTCCGCATAGGCGATCTGGAGATTCGCCACCACCTGGCTGAAGTCGCGATGCACCTCGGCCGGAACTGCGCCCTCGAGCGCACCCAGCAGCGCCTTCATCCCCTCGATCGCAAGTCGAGCCTGCTCCAGGTCGCGCGTGGACTCGTCGAGCTTCGCGAAGCCGAGCTGCGCGAGCGTCGCCGCCGTCGAGAGCAGCAGGTCGGAGACCTTCATCTGGCGGACGGCGTCCAGCAGCTCGTCGGGCGACGGTTGCTCGGGCTCAGACAACCGGCTCCTTCGGCCGGACCTGCTCGGCGTAGACCTCCTCGAGCGTGGCGCCCTCCTCGTAGCGTGCGATCTGGCGCTCCGCGGCGTTTGCGACCGGCACCGCGAGGAACGGCGCAGCGCCGATCTCGTCGGCTACCGGGCCCACCCACTCGATCAGCTGCTCGAGCCGCTCGCGGGTGTTCACGTTCTCGAGGCGATCGAGATCGAGCAGCTCGCCGGTGATCCCGTAACGCGTCGCGCGCCAGAAGTTCTCCTCGATGAAGCGACGCGGCGGGAGCGGCACCGGCTCTCCGTCGTCCAGGGCACGCGCGATCCGTACCGTCAGTCCGTACGCAAAGGCGGCTAGGGAGCGCGCCTCACCGAGCTCGGGCTGGGAATCTGCGATGCGGATCTCGACAGTGGGGAAGGCGAGATGCGGGCGGACGCTCCACCAGAGCTGCGTGTGCTCGGTGATCGAGCCGGTGCGAAAAAGCGTGCGCACATAGTCCTCGAAGGTTTGCCAGTCCCCAAAGGCATCGGGGATCCCGCAGCGCGGGAAGAACTTGGTGAAGATCTCGGTCCGCGTCGAGTGCAGATGCGTGAAGACGTTCTCGTGGAACGGCGAGCTGGCCGACAGCGCGAGGATCTCGGGGAGCAGGTGCCGCAGCCAATCGTGCACCTGCAGCACGCGGTCGGGCCCGTTGATCGCGACGTGCACGTGAAGCCCGAAGCTGTTGTTGCGCCACACGACGTACCGGAGGACCTCGTCGTTGCGGCGGTAGTGCGGAGTGTCGATGATCCGCTGCTCCTGCCACGGGCTCCAAGGATGGGTGCCCGTTCCGCCGAGCACGACGCCCAGCTGATCCGCGAGGGCGAGGAGCTGGTCGCGCCGCTCGCCCATCCGCGCGGCGGCCTCCGTGAAGTCGGCGCAGCGGCCCGTGCGGATCTCGATCTCGGAGGCGATCAGCTCGCCGACCAGGTGCGGCTCGAGCTCGGTTCCGACAGCGGCTGCCTGGAGCTCCTCGAACCGGTTTGCGAGGCCCAGCGTCTCGGGATCGAGAATCGCGAACTCCTCCTCCACGGCGACCGTGAAGTCCTCTGCCTCCTCGAACGCCTCGCGTGCAGTCCGGATCTGCTCCTCCGGCGTGAGCTTCTGCTCGTCTCCCATGGGGCGTGAAGGCTATGCGAAGGGCTCGAGCAGGCGGTCGGCCACGGTCGCCCAGGACCACTGTTCCTCGACGACGCCGCGGGCGCGGCGCCGGAGCTCCTCGCGCTCCGATTCGGATCGCCCGAGGAGCGATTCGAGCTTGTCGACCAGGTCGTCGACGTTGCCCGACTCGAACGAGGCCGGGACGCCCTCTTCCTCCAGCGCGTCCGCGATCTCCGCCAGGCCCGAGTGCCGCGCGACGAGCGGCAGCGAGCCGGCGGCGGCGGCTTCGGCGGCGACCATGCCGAAGGCCTCCGGGAAGATCGACGGGACGACCGTCACGTCGGCGAGCGGGATCAGGTGGACGAGGTGCCGATGCTCGAGCGGCCCGGTGAAGAGCACGTTTTGTCCTGCCATCGCCTCCAGCTCGGCTCGATAGTCGCCGAAACCGACGATCACGGCCCTGGCGTCGATGCGCTCGAGCGCCTGGAGCAGCAGGTGGACGCCCTTGTTCCGGATCAGCTTGCCGAAGTAGAGGAGTGTTGGACGCTCCTCGGCGAGGAACTCGGCGAAGCTTTCGGCGTTCCCCTCGTCGGGCAGCCGCTCGTTGGCGCCGCCCGGGTTTGCGGGGTCGCGCCCAGCCTCCTCGATCAGGTTGGCGAGCGCGTTTTCGCGACGCTCGGGGTGGAACTCACGGACGTCGACGCCGGGAGGAACCTCGTGGACGCGGTCGACGTGCCCCACGACGTCCTCGAGCACCTCCCGGATGTGCGCCGAGCCGACGAAGACGGCGCAGGCTTCGGCGAGCGTCGCTCGCCCCCAGCGGGCAAGCTCCTCGTTGCCGCGCATCGAGTACTCGAGCTCGGAGCCGTGGGCCTTCACAGCGAAGGGTAGGCCGCTCGCGGCTCCCACCGGGCCTCCGAGGAGCACGTGATTGGCGAAGACCAGGTCGGCGGGTGCAAGCTCGCGCAGGGCGGAGGCGTTGGCCTCGATGAAGCGGGCTCGCTCTTCCGGCGAGGTGTCCTGGAGGAGCCTCGCCTCCAGTCCCTCGTAGCGGTCAAGCACGAACACGGGCAGGAGCCCGCCGATGTCGGGTCGCACCGTCTGCGCGCCGCCGAGGTCGTAGAGCTCCGGGTTCGCCTCCTGCGACACGACGACGACGGCGTGGCCGGCCCGGCTCCACTCACGCGCGATCGACCGCGTGTACACGTTCGAGCCGGTGCCGCCCAGCAGGTAGCCGTGCCAGAGCAGGATCCGCATGGTTGGGCAGTTTCACCGTATTGGTGACCCGGCGCAGGGCCATCTTGGCGATACCAAGAGGGTCTGGCAAGGACATGTTGGACGGCGGCCCGGGCAAGGACCCCCGACGCCGCCGCCGGCAACACACGATCAGGGCGAGGGACGGAAGACGGGACGCCGTCCGCTGTGGGAAGGGCCGCGACAGGGTCCGCGCCGATCGGTAAGGACACGCTCACCGGTTGCGAGGTGGTCAAGCGCCGCTAGGCGGGCGCGATCAGATCTCCGCCAGTGCGGCGGAGCTAAGGGTCACGGGAAGGGCCTCGCTTGGTCGAAGCTCTTCCCGTTTCCGGGATCGGGCCTGTCCCGCCGAGACATGACGAGTGTCTGACACTCCTCACGTCCACTTGGGCGGTGGCTAGAGCGTCTAGGCGAGGTGAAAGTAGAGGGCGTAGAGCAGCTCGACCGCCGGGTTGGACGTGTGAACTGCCACGTCCGACGGCGTGTCGAGCAGGGCTTCGGAGTAGTTGAAGATGATCCGCACACCCGCGCCGACCAGGTCATCGGCCGCCGACTGGGCGTTGTCGGCCGGCACGGCGAGGACGCCGACGACGATGTTCTTGTCCCGCACCGCGTCGGCCAGGCCGTCGTATTCGCTCACCTCGACGTTGCCGACCCGGCGGCCGACCTTCTCGGGATCCTTGTCGAAGACCGCCGCGATGTTGATGCCGTGCTCAGCGAAGATCGGCGAGCTCACGATCGCCTCGCCGAGGCGCCCGGCGCCGACGAGCGCGATGTTGTGCTGCCCCTGCGTGCGAAGGATCCGCCGGATCTCGCCCAGCAGACCGTCGACGCTGTAGCCCACCCCGCGTTTGCCGAACTTCCCGAATGTGGAGAGGTCGCGCCGGATCTGGGTCGCGTTGATGTTGGTGTAGTCGGCGATCTCCTGGGAGGAGATCCGCTCCTTGCCCATCTTGCGAGCCTGCGTCAGGACCTGGAGATAGCGGCTGAGGCGGGCCGCGACGCCAACGGTGAGACGATCAGGCACCGACCCCTGCGGTGGAGCTTGTAACACCACACAAGGATTGTGCCAGCCCTCATCACTCCTTGCGTCGAGTGGTCACAAAGTCCCTTCGGACGCCCGAGCTTGTGCGACCTTCCGGCGGAGCGCCTTGGGCTCAACGAAGTATGTGAACGCCCGCTCGCCGTCGATCTCAACCACCGGCAGCCACTCGCGGTAGCGGGACTCGAGCTCCGGGTCACCGCCGATGTCGACCTCTTCGAGCTCGAACCCCAGCTCGTCCCGCGCCGCGTGTACGACCCGGCGCGCGGCAGCGCAAAGGTGGCACCCCTCGGCGTGGAAGAGGGCGACGCGGGTTACGGGTACAGGCCGCGCGTCATCGTGGCCTCCGAGACGCGCTGAACGGCGAGGCCGTAGGCCGCCGTCCGCATGGTCGTGTTCCGGCCCTCGTAGGTCTGCCAGGTTTCGTGGAAGGCGCGGGACGTGATCTCGTTCAGGCGCCGGTTGACCTCTTCTTCCTTCCAGAAGTACTCCTGGAGGCCCTGAACCCACTCGAAGTACGAGACAACGACTCCCCCGGCATTCGCGAGCACGTCGGGGAGGACCATGACCCCTTTGTCCTCGAGAATCTCGTCGGCGGTCGGCGTCGTCGGCCCGTTTGCGCCCTCGACGATGAGCATCGCCTTGATCCGGTCGGCGTTCTCCGACGTGATCACCTGCTCGAGCGCACAGGGAGCAAGCACGTCGACGTCGAGCTCGAGCAGCTCCTCGTTCGTGATCGTCTCCGTGTCCTTCAGGCTCTCGAGCCGGCCCGTCTCCTGCTTGTGGGCGAGCGCGAGCTTCACATCGATGCCGTTCGGGTTGTGAACGGCGCCCGAGGAGTCCGACACCGCTACCACCGTTGCGCCGTCCTCCTGGACGAACCGGGCGAGATAGCTACCGACGTTGCCGAATCCCTGGACGGCGACTCGCATGCCATCGAACGACTTGCCCTTCTTCTTCACCGCCTCGCGCAGGATGTACAGCGCGCCGTGGGCGGTCGCCTCGAGGCGGCCAAGGGAGCCGCCCACGTTCAGCGGCTTGCCCGTGACGACGCCGAGCACGGAATGGCCCTTGTTCATCGAATAGGTGTCGAAGATCCAGGCCATGACGCTCGGGTCGGTGCCGACGTCGGGGGCCGGGATGTCCTTCTCCGGGCCGATCTCGTTGATGATCTCGGAGGTGTACCGGCGAGTCATCTTCTGCAGCTCGCCGCGCGACATCCGCTTCGGGTTGCAGACAACTCCGCCCTTGGCGCCTCCGAATGGGATCCCCATCAGTGCGCACTTCCAGGTCATCCACATCGCGAGCGCCTTCACCTCGTCGACGGTGACGTCGGGGTGGTACCGGATCCCGCCCTTCGAGGGACCGCGCGCGATGTTGTGCGTGACGCGGAAGCCCTCGAACGTCTGGATCTGGCCGTCGTCCATCACGACCGGGATCGAGACGGCCACGGTCTTCTTGCACTGCTCGAGGACCCGGACGAGGTTCTCGTCGATCTGGAACTCGCGCGCGACGTGGCGAAGCTGGTTCTGAGCGAGCTCGAACGGGTGCTCGCGGAGGTGCGTGGGTGCCTCGACGGTGGTCACGCCGGGCGAGTATACGACGGGGCTACCGGATCGTGAACTGTACGAATTGCCTGCTCGGGGGCGCATCTCCGGGCGGATAGCCCAGCAGGCGGAGCGTGTAGCGGCCCGGCGCGAGCCTTCGGCCCGCCGGCCCGCGGCCCGTGAGGCCGAACGTGTAGCGGCCTGGTAGCAGGTTCCGAAGCCTCACCAGCCGGCCCACCCGTTCACGGCCGCGCCAGAGCTCCATGTCGAGATAGGACAGCGGGAGCACCTCGCTTCCATTGGGGCCTTCGGCGACCCGGCCCGCACGAAGCTCCAGCAGCGCCGGCGCGGAGTCGGACGGCTTGAACCGGTTCGTCGAGAGCCTGGCGGCGCCCAGGAGAGCCCGCTCGTACCGTCCAAGCGTCAGCGTCCAGGGGACGCGAACCGGCGCCGCACCGCCGGCCCGCAGCTCGAAGGCCGCCGAGATCAGCTGCACGCCCGACGGCACGTACGCCATCCGGGCCACGACGGAGACCTTGCTCTCCTCCCGCGGCGCCAGGCGGAAGCGCGCGGGCGTGACGGCGAGTGCTGTGCCGCCGACCTCTCCTAGCTCGCCGGTCGAGACCGTGACGCCGAGCGGACGTTCGGAGACGTTTCGCACGGTGAAACGGGCCGTGCCCTGCCAGCCGCGCGCGTTCGCATGGCCGAGTGGCACCGAGGCCGGCTCGGCGATCGCCTCGACCGCGGCCGCTGCACCGAGATCGAGCCTGCGCGCACCGTCCACCATCGCGGCGCTGCCGACTAGCGCGCCCCTGAGACCGCGCGCATCGAGGTCCGGCCTTGCCTGCGCAAGCAGCGCCGCGCCGGAAGCGGCCACTGCCGCCGCCGCGCTCGAGCCGCTGACGGTGCCGAAGGCGGGCTCGCCGTCGGCGCCCCGGCCCGGGAGCGACGTCAGGAGCGCCACGCCCGGAGCCAGGACTTCCGGCTTCGTACCTCCGTCGAACGCCAGGCCGTCCGAGGAGAAGGCGGCCGGACCGCCGGAGAACGGGTTCTCCCGCTCGCGGGGAGCACCGATCTCGATCGTCGCCGGCTGGCCCGCCCGCAGCAGCCGAACCGCCTCGCTCGCAGCTGCAGCCGGGACGCTGACGACGGGCACGCCGATCCGTTCGTCCGCGCCGAGCGAGCCTGCGGGCACCCGTGCGTCGTGCAGGACGACCGCAGCGGCGCCCGCCCTGGCCGCTCCGGCCGCGGCGGAGTCGGGTGAGCCGCCCGCCGGCGCGAGCGCGGCCCTTCCGGCCACGCGGCTATAGCCGTTCCGGTCGAAGAAGTCGGCGATCGAGAGCGTTGGCGCGCCCTGGCCGAGCACCGCGGGCAAGAGCCGGTTGCGTGGGGCGGGCGCGGCGAGGTCGAGCTTGAGGGAATCGCCCGGTCCGCGGGCGCCCCCGAGAGGCACCTCGCCGTCGAAGACGACCCGTAGGCCGGAGCGGATCGTCACGCGGACGTGCTCCGTCGTCCGCCTGTCGTCGGCGGCTCCCACCGTGAGTGCCTGTCGAGCGCCGCCCGGGCCTGAGATGCTGCCGTAACGAGGCCCAGCCGGCCCGTCGTTCCCGGCCGGTGCGACAACGAGCGTGTCGAGCGCGAGCGCCCCGGCGACGGCGCGGGCGGCCGGGCTGTCCTCGAAGGCGGCATAGGGCTCCGCCACGCCGACGATCGCGATCCGCGCGGCGTCAAGGGCGTTCCCGTCACCGTTCGGGTCGACCGCGCGCTCCAAGCCGGCGATCAGCTGGTCCGTGCGGGAGTAGACGGCCCATCGGCCCGCGACGTCCTGTTGCCAGCCGGCGACCCGGATCGGGAGCAGCGTCGCGTTCTCCGCCAGGCCGTTCAGCCCGCCCGGCCCTCCGGAGCCGACGACGAGGCCGGCGAGCTGCGTCCCGTGCCGCTCGAGCTCGGACGGCTCGTCGGGGTTGGCCCTCGCCGAGGCGAGATCGTCGTCTTCGAGAATGTCGACCCCTTCGAGAACCGCGCCGGCGAGGTAGTCGTGGGCGTGCTGGACGCCCGTGTCGAGCAGCGCGATCGTCACGCCGCGGCCGCTGTAGCCGGGCAGCCCGAGTCGGGCCCGGGCAGCCGAGCCGGCGGGCAGGTCGTTCCGCTCGAGCAGCTGGCTGGTGGTAGCTGCCGGGTAGGCGATGCGGACTGGATAGACGCCCTCGACCTCGGGAAAGCGCTGGAGGAGGGCGATCGCGCGCGCATCGAGCGGAGCGGAGAAGCCCGAGAGCACGCGCGAGAAGCTGAACTCGGGCCGGAGCTGGAGGCCGGCGACGCTGAGACGGGCGATGAGCTGACGCTGGGCGGCCTGTGCTGCGGTGTGCCAGCGTCGCTGGTTCGCCTCGCTGGCCCGCCCGCCCGCTGCGGCCACGCGTCGCGCGAGCGACGGGGTCCGGAGGACGACGATCATCCGCTGTCCGACCGGCACCTCAGGGCGAGGGCCGCCAACGAGCCCCCGCCAGGAAACCGGCTCGGCCCGCGCAGCTTCGGAGGAGCCGCCGGTCGCCGCCGCGACCGAGATCACAGCCGCCGCGAGGGCGACGATCGCGAGCAGGCCGAGCTGGGCGAGCCGTCTAGGGGAAGGCGTCGAGCGCAAGGTAACGAGGGTAAGCGATCGGCTCGACGAACCGTGCGGCCGAGGCGATCATCGCAGCGTTGTCGGTGCAGAGCTCGAGCGGCGCCTGCGCAGCGTCGGGAAGGGCGGCTCGGAGCTCGGAGTTCGCGGCGACGCCGCCGACGACCGCGATCCGCTCGGCACCAGTCGCCTCGGCCGCCTCCCGCGTCCGCTCGACGAGGGCGCGGACGATCGCGCGCTGGTAGGACGCGGCGAGGTCGGCGCGCCGCCGCTCCGCCTTCTCCTCGCCCAGGTCGCGAACGGTGTAGAGCAGCGCCGTCTTCAGGCCCGAGAAGGAGAAATCCAGACCCGGGACACGTGCGACCGGAAAGGAGAACGCGTCGGGGTCGCCCTCCTGCGCGAGCTTGTCGATCTGCGCGCCGCCCGGGTAGCCGAGGCCGAGCAGCCGCGCGCCCTTGTCGAACGCCTCGCCCGCGGCGTCGTCGAGTGTCGTCCCCAGCACCTCGAAGGCCGCGTGGTCGCGGACGTCGAGCAGGAGCGTGTGGCCGCCGCTCGCGAGGAGGCAGAGGAACGGCGGCTGGACCTGTCCCTCGCGGCCGTGACCAGTGTCTGACACTCCGTCCACAGCCAGGAAGAGGGAGGCGACGTGGCCGTGCAGATGGTTGACCGGGACGAGCGGCAGCCGCCGCGCCCAGGCCAGGGCCTTTGCGGCCGAGACCCCGACGAGCAGGGCGCCGACGAGACCGGGGCCCTGCGTGACGGCGATCCGGTCGACGTCGTCGAGCGCGGCTCCCGAGTCTTCGAGCGCGCGCCTCACAGCGGGGAGCAGAAGCTCGAGATGGTGGCGCGAGGCGACCTCCGGCACGACCCCGCCGTAGCGCGCGTGCAGCTCGGCCTGGGAAGAAACCACGTTTGCGAGCAGCCGGCCGTCGTCGGCGACGAGCGCCGCCGCGGTCTCGTCGCACGAGGTCTCGAGGCCCAGGATCACGCCGAAGCGCGTTCCCGAACGGGGTCCTTCCACATGATCAGGGCGTCCTCACGGTTGTCCGTGTAGTACCCGCGCCGGATCCCGCGCGCGACGAACCCGAGGCCCTCGTACAGCTTGATCGCATCCCCGTTCGAGACCCGAACCTCGAGCGTGTAGCCGCGGCGGTCGTCGGTCGCGGTCAGCTCGAAGAGGTGGTTGAGAAGCTTGGTCGCGACCCCACGGCGTCGGTACTCCGGATCGACTGCGACGTTCATGATGTGCCACGCGTCGGCGTAGCGGGAGATGATCAGGTAGCCGACGAGCTGCTCCTCGACATCCGTGTCGACGGCGCCGAGGCAGATCGACGACCCTTTCGCGATCTCGCCCGCGAACATCGAGCGCGACCAGGGTGTCGGGTAGGCGGTGCGCTCGATCCGCTCGATCGCGCCGAGGTCGCTCAGGGCGAGCGGGCGAAGGTTGATCACGTGCGAGGCCTGTCCACGTCCGGGATACGAAGGTACATCGGCTCGACCAGGTCCGGCGCGCCGAAGTCCCCCGCGAGCTCGGCGTGGAACCGGGCGCGTGGGAGGTGCAGCTCGCTCTCTTCCGGCGGGACCTCTCCCCCGCGCCGTTCGATCTCCTCTCGGTACCGGACGGCGCCGTCGCCGACGTAGGTCTTGCCGCCCTCCACGGGGAGCTCCGCCGGCGCGACCACGACCGCCTCGCCGCCAACGCGGGCGAACACCTCCCGGCGTCGCGCGTCGATGACCGGAACCGCGGCCGGCGCGCCGGCGGCGAGAGCGTCCAGCGTCGAGACTCCCGCAAGGCCGGCGCCCCAAGCGAACGCGAGTGTGCGGGCGGTGATCAACCCCATCCGCAGCCCGGTGAAGCTTCCCGGGCCGACGCCGACTGCGATCCCCTCGACCTGGGAGTCCCGGACGCCGCCGCGGCGCAGGAGCGCGTCGAGGTCCTCGAGCACCGTGACCGGCCGGGAGGTGAGCTCGCCGAGCACCTCGCCGTCCCAGACGAGCGCACTGGTCGCGCGGTCGGTGGCCGTGTCGAACGCGAGGATCAGCATTCCGTGACCGTGACGCGCCGTCGGTGCTCGCCAGCGTGCGCCAGCGCCACCCTGAAGCGCGGGGCCGGAAGCACGTCCTCGCCCGCCTCCGGCCATTCGACGAAACAGACCGCGTCCAGGAAGTACGGCTCGAGATCGCCCCACTCTGCGGCGGAAACGCCTGCAAATCGGAACAGATCGAGGTGGGAGACGGGCATTCGCCCCGCGTAGAGATGACCGATCGTGTAGGTCGGGCTCGTGACCGGCCCCTCGACGCCGAGCGCGCGGCACGCGCCGCGCACGAGGGTCGTCTTGCCGGTTCCGAGCTCCCCTGAGACCGTCACCACGTCGCCTGGGGCCAGCCCCTCGGCGAGGCGAGCGCCGACCTCCTCTGTCTGTTCGGGGGACGAGGATTCGACCTCCACCCCGTTAGTCTGGCCGTCGTGCGGCCGCGCTGGGACATCGACGAGCGAGGTCAGGGCATAGGCGACGCCAGGCGGCTCCTTCCGGCGGTGCACGCCCTGCTCGAGCGCATGGATACCCCGCACTGGGTCACCGAGGACGCCGAGGCGCACCTGCTCCCGCACCTCCGGCGGATGTGTGCCCGCGACGACGTGCCGCTCGAGCTCCAGCACTCCCGGGTCGACGAAGACGGGACGCTCCTGGTCGAGTGCCGACTCGAGGGCGAGTGGGACGGTTGGAAGGCCAGCGCCGCCGCCTTTGCGCTGCTGGGACGGATCGCCGAGCCGGGAACGTTCGTCGAGAAGCGGGAGTCGGACGACCGGCTCGAGCTCGACATCGTCACCGGGGTGGTCGCGGAGGAAGGGCGCTTCGCAACCCACGGCCACACGCTGCTCCTGCGCGTCTCTCCTTGACCGGGCCGGCCACCCCGGCGGCGTTCGCGGTCGCGCTGCTCGCGTTCGTGCTGCCGTTCGCAACCGTCTCGTGCGACGAGTCGTCGGTCGAGGTGTCCGGAGCCGAGCTCGTGGTGCGCAGCGCACCCGAGACGGAGGGGTTCGCCTCCCCCGACGGAGTCGAGCTCGGAGAGCTGGTCGTCGCGTCTGGCGGAGGGCTCGCGACGGCAGCCTTCCTGGCGTTCGCACTGGGCCTTCTCGCGTCCGCTCGGATGTGGCGATCCGGCTGGGCGCCGATCGCCGGGGCGGTGGGAGTCGCCGCGCTGATCTTCCTCAAGACCCGCGGCGGGCCGGAGGACATCGCGGAAGTCGATGCGCGGATCGGCGCATTCCTCGCGGTGGGACCGGGAGCAGCGGCCGCCCTGGCGGCCGGCACGGTCTGGCTGCGTGGCGGTCGTCCGCCTCTTCGACCCCTGGCTCCGGTGATGGCCGCCGGGTTGTTGTTCCTCGGCTACCTGTTCCCGTCCGAGCGTTCGCCATTCGTCGTCGTGGCTTACGCGGACACGCTGAACCTGAGGAGGCCCTGGGACGGGCTGTTCTGGCTGTTGCCGGTTGTGGTCGGCGTCCTGCTGCTCGCAAGGCGGCACGGGGTTTCCCACAACCTTGCTGGGTTCGCCGTCGGCGTCCTGGCGGTCGCGGCGGCGGACGTTGCAGACGAGATCTGGGGCCTCGTTCAGGAGGATGACGTACAGCCCGGAATGGGGCCACCGGCATTCCTCGCCGGGATCGTGACGGCGGGTGCCTGGGCGATCACGAACGAGTGGCGAGCTCTCCGCCGCCCGGCACTCCTCCCGCTGGCTGCGGGCGCGGGCGTCACGCTCGCAGCTTGGCTGGCGAGCCCGGCCGGCTAGAAGAGCCCGAGCTGAACGGCGGGCTCGGCCGCGGCGAGAACGGGCTCGGGCTCGAGCTCGGGGATCTCTTCGCGGCCCATCAGCTCTGGGATCCGCCGAAAGTCCTCCTGGAGGACGTTCAGCATCGCCGGCGTGTAGAGGGCCGCGGCCGGGTGGTAGAGCGGGTAGAGGAGCACGCGATTGCCCCCGAGGGTGACCTCCTGCTCCTGCCCGTGCACGCGGGTGATTCCGGCCGGCTTCCCCGACAGAAGCTTCGTCGCGAAGTTCCCCAGCGTCGCCACGACGCGAGGCTGGATCAGCTCGATCTGCCGGAAGAGGTGCGGCTCGCACGATTCGATCTCGTCGGGCTGAGGGTCGCGGTTCCCGGGCGGCCGGCACTTGAGCACGTTGGCGATGTAGACCTCAGAGCGCTCGAGGCCGATCCCACCGAGAAGTCTGTCGAGCAGCTTTCCTGCCTGACCGACGAACGGCATGCCCTGCTTGTCCTCGTGGAAGCCGGGCGCTTCGCCCACGAACATCAGGTCTGCGTGCGGGTTCCCCACGCCGAAAACGACCTGCGTGCGTCCCTGGGAGAGGCGGCACCGTGTGCAGCCCGACACCTGTTCCGCGAAGGTGGCCAGGGCTTCCATGCCGACGAGTCTAGGACGGGCGGCGGACAGTTCGGGCACACCGCTATCTTGCCGCCGCCATGCGCGACGCGCTGCTCATCGTGGACGTGTTCCAGGACTTCGAGCATGAGGACGGCGATGCTCTCCTCCGGTCGTTTCGCGCCCGGCAACCGGCATTGGTGCAGGCTCTCGAGGATGCGCGAAGCAGCGGCGTCCCGGTCGTCTATGCGAACGACAGCTACGGCGTCTGGGACGGCGATGCCCAAAGGCTGGTTCGCGAGGCGGTCGGCGGTAAGGGCGGCGCTTTCCTTGCTGCGGTTGCCCCGCGGGACGGGGACCGCTTCGTCGTGAAGCCGCGCTACTCGGCCTTCGACCACACGCCGCTCGAGATCATCCTCCGCGAGCTGGAGGTCGAGCGGATCCTCCTGGCGGGTGCCGCGACCGAGATGTGCGTGATCCAGACGGCGATCGACGCGAAGGAGGAAGGCTTCAAGGTCACGATCCTGGCCGATGCCTGCGCAACCGCGGACGAGAGCATCGAGCAGCTCGCGTTCGAGTACGCGGAGAAGGTCGTCGGCGCGTTCGTCGAGGGGGCCGGCGGCTAGCCGCAGCCGCAGGAGCCGCCGCAGCACCCACCGCCGCTCCGGGGCGCCGGGTTCACGCTGACCTGCGTCGCCGACCCATGGGCAGCGAAGACGGAGAGCTGCTTGCGCACGTTCGCGGCGCCGCACTCGGGGCAGTCGGGCTGTGCGCCGTTGCGGACGAGCTCCTCGAAGTGCGACTCGCACTGCATGCAGACGTACTCGTAGATCGGCATGTGCTTCCAGTGTATCCAGGACCACGAATCCGTCTCTCGGTTCCTGGCTCGTTCGCTGGAGGTTCGCCGCCGGAGGGGACAGTGTCGAGTCACACGGCCCCGGAAGGCGGCGGGCCACCAGCGGGCGAGAGGCGCCCGCCGGCCAGGAAGCGAGAGAAGGTGGCGGGGGCCAGGCTGCGGCCGACCGGCCCCCGCCGTGCGAGCGCTCTTGCGGTTAGCGCTCGAGCTCGATGACGGCACAATCCGACTGAGGTGGCCAACCGGGACTGACC
>DATFOC010000111.1:0-5575 GCA_035265935.1 Gaiellaceae bacterium | reverse complement strand
GCTCGACCGCAGCGACAGCGACGAAGCCTCGCTCGCCTGGCACGGAAGCGCGCGCCACGGGCGAAGGCGCATATGACGCCGACCAGATGCGGCACCGCCGCGGCTGGCTCGTCCGTCGCCTGCTCGTCGTCGCGGATGTGGTCGGCTTGGCGGCCGCGTTCCTCATCACCGAGCTTCTGTTCCGAGGAAGCGGAGTCGTCGACGAGGTCGGAATTGCGGTCGAGTCCGTGATCTTCGCGCTGGCGCTGCCCATCTGGGTCGTCGCGGCGAAGCTGTACGGCCTTTACGACGGCGACGAGGAACGCGCGACGCATTCGACTGCGGACGAGGTGATGAGCGTCTTCCACCTCATCACGGTCGCGGTGCTCGGTTTCTACGCGACGTCCTGGCTCGTCGGTCTGTCGCGGCCGGATCAGGCCAAGCTGTCGACCTTCTGGCTCCTTGCGCTGGTCGGGGTGATTGCTGCCCGACTGGTCACGCGCTCGCTCGCGCGGCGGCATCCGGCATATGTCCAGAACACGCTCATCCTCGGCGCCGGCGATGTGGGGCAGCTGGTCGGGCGGAAGCTGCTTCAACATCCCGAGTACCGGATCAACCTCGTCGGTTTCGTCGATGCGGACCCGAAAGAGTTGCGCCGCGACCTCGAAGGCGTTCCGATCCTCGGCGAGCCGGATCAGATCGTCGACATCGTCGAGCGTCACACCGTCGACCGGGTGATCATCGCGTTCTCGCAGGACCTGCCCGAGGAGATGCTGAGGCTCGTCTTCGCCTTGCGAAAGTGCAACGTGCAGGTGGACATCGTGCCCCGGCTCTTCGAGGCTCTCGGCGCAAACGCGTCGATACACGGGGTCGAGGGCCTGCCGCTCGTCGGTCTTCCGGCGATGCGAATTCCACGCTCCTCGCGCATGCTCAAGCGTGGCTTCGATGTCGTCGCTGCCTCTGCCTTGCTCCTCCTGGCGGCGCCGATCATGCTCGTCATAGCGGTCCTGATCCGTCACGACTCGGCTGGGCCAGTGTTCTTCCGGCAACTTCGCCTCGGGATGGACATGCGGGAGTTCACGGTCCTGAAGTTCCGGACCATGAAGAACGGGACCGAGGAAGCACCCCACCGTCAGTACGTGGGGCAAATCATGACCGCGGACGCATTGCCGGCATCGAACAACCTCTACAAGCTCGAGCGGCCCGAGGTGACGCGCGTCGGCCGGTGGCTGAGGACGACCAGCCTGGATGAGCTGCCACAGCTGCTCAACGTCCTCCGTGGCGACATGTCGCTCGTGGGACCGCGGCCGTCCATTCCGTACGAGGTCGAGCTGTTTGAGCCGCAGCACTTCGAGCGGTTCCTCGTGCCGGCGGGACTCACCGGGCTCTGGCAGGTGGAAGCGCGGGCGCATTCCACCTTCCGCGAGGCGCTCGATCTTGACGTGGCCTACGCGCGCGGATGGTCACTCGGGCTTGATCTCCGCCTGCTGCTGCGGACTCCGGCGCTGGTCTTTCGACCGAAGGAAACCGGCTGATGGCGAGGCAGACGACCGACGGCTCGGCACCGGCGCCTATCCGGGTCGCACTCGTGGGCCTCGGCTACTGGGGCCCGAACCTCCTTCGGAACTTCTCCGAGTCGCCGATGTTCGAGCTCGCCTGGGCCTGCGACATGCGGCAGGAAGCGCTCGATCCCATCGCCAGGCGCTACCCCGGCATCGCTTGCACGACCCGGTACGAAGACATCCTTCGCGACTCTGACGTCGACGCCGTCGCGATCGCGACGCCCGTTTCGACGCACTACGCGCTCGCAAGGTCCGCACTCGAGGCCGGCAAGCATGTCTTCGTGGAAAAGCCGCTCGCCGCGGCCAGCGAGGACATCGTCGAGCTGACGCAGGTGGCCGATGGCAAGGACCTGATCCTCATGCCCGGCCACACGTTCGTCTACAGCCCGCCGGTGACCACGATCAAGCGCCTCATCGATTCCGGGGAACTCGGCGAGATCTATTTCGTCTCTTCCAGCCGCGTGAACCTCGGCCTCCACCAAGCCGACGTCAGCGTCGTCTGGGATCTGGGTCCCCACGATTTTTCGATCTTGCGGTACTGGCTCGGCAGCCTTCCCGAGGAGGTCTCGGCGATGAGCCGGGACTGCGTGGTCCCCGAGCTGCCGGACGTCTGCTTCATCAACCTTCGGTACCCGTCCGGGACCGTCGCTCATGTCGAGCTGGCGTGGCTCTCGCCTAGCAAGCTGCGGCGGACGGCGATCGTCGGCTCGAAAAAGATGGTCGTCTACGACGACACGGCGAGCGAGTCAGTTCGGATCTTCGATTCCGGCGCGACCATCCCCGATCCGGAGAGCTTCGGCGAGTACCAACTGAGCTACCGAACGGGTGACATCGTCTCCCCACGCGTCGAGGCGACGGAGCCGCTGTCGCTCGAGCTGGCCGACTTCGGCAGAGCGATTCGGGAGGGACGCCGGCCGCTCTCCTCGCCGGAGCTGGGCCTCGATGTCGTCCGCACGATCGAGGCGGTCGAACGGTCGCTGGGGCAGTCGGGGATTCCGGTTCGAGTCACGCCGTCGAGCACGGAGACGGCGCTCGAGGAGACGTTGCACGCCCGAATAGAGGAACTCGCGCAAGAAGAGAGCGCAGCGACCGAGACTACGGCGACCAACGGCGGTGGGAGCATTGGGACAGCCATCCTCGGCGGCGGGCCTGCGGGCCTAACCGCTGCCTACACGCTGGGCCGCCGTGGCGAGAGCGGAGTGGTCTTCGAGGCAGACGGCCAGGTCGGTGGGATCGCGAAGACGGTCGAGTTCAACGGCTATCGGTTCGACCTCGGCGGGCACAGGTTCTTCACCAAGCTCCAGCCTGTCCAACGCCTGTGGGAGGAGATGCTCGGGGACGAGTTCCTGACGCGGCCCAGGATGTCGCGCATCTTCTACAACGGGAAGTACTTCGCGTACCCGCTCGCCGCGAAGGACGTCGTCGGTCGCCTGGGCATGCTCGAGTCAACCCGCTGCGCCCTCTCCTACCTCTGGGCTGCCCGGCGTCGGGGAGTAGAGGCGGATACGTTCGAGGAATGGGTGACGGCACGATTCGGTCGCCGCCTGTACGACGCATTCTTCCGCTCCTACACCGAGAAGCTCTGGGGCATCCCCGGCTCGGAGATCCGCTCGTTGTGGGCGGCGCAGCGAATCAAGAACTTCTCACTCGGCAAGGCGATGCTCTCGATGCTGGGGCTGAGGCGTGAGCACGTCACGACACTGATCGAAGAGTTCCAGTACCCACGGCTCGGCCCCGGGCAGATGTGGGAGGCATTCGCCGAGCGCGTACAAGAAGCTGGCATTGGCATCCAGTTGCAACACCGCTGCGTCTCGATCACACACGCTGATCGTCGCGTAACCGGCGTATCCGTTCGCCGTAACGGCGACCTCTACGATCATCAGGTCGACGGTGTCATCTCGAGCCTCGCGCTGCGAGATCTGATCCAGTGCCTCGACCCCCCGCCGCCCCCCGAGGTGCTGGACGCCGCAAAGACGCTGCGATACCGCGATCTCGTCCTTGTAGCGCTCATGACGACTGAGGAAGAGCCGTTTCCGGACAATTGGATCTACCTGCACGATCCGGAAACGCGCGCCGGTCGAGTCCAGAACTACGGCGCCTGGAGCGCGGGCATGGTCCGACCGGGCACGACGTGCCTGGGCGTCGAGTACTTCTGCTTCCAGGGCGACGACATCTGGCAGATGTCCGACGAACATGCCGTGTCACTTGCGACCCAAGAGCTCGCACGCATCGGATTGGTCGACCCGAGCAAAGTCATCGACGGCGTGAAGGTGCTCGTCCCGAAGGCCTACCCGATGTACGACTCGCACTACGAAGGCGCGGTGGCGACGGTGCGCGCGTATCTCGAGCAGTTCGAGAATCTGCAGACTTGCGGCCGCAACGGCCTCCACCGCTACAACAACCAGGATCATTCGATGTGGACAGCGATGCTGGCCACCCTGAATCTCGTCGAAGGCAGGCGGCACGACGTGTGGAGCGTGAACACCGAGGGCGACTACCTCGAGGAAGGCGAGCTCGTCGAGACGATGCTCGATCTAGGCGCCACCACAGCGCCCGTCGAGCCAGTCGGCTGACCCCGACTGAGTGCCCGCGACTGAATCGTGAGCCGGGGCGAGCCGCCGCGCATTTCCGTCATCGTGCCGACACGGGATCGCCCGCAGGCACTGGCTCGCTGCCTCGAAGCGCTCGCGGATCAGACGGTCGCCGACACGCTGGAGGTGATCGTTGTCGACGACGGATCAATCGCCGCGCGGGATGTACGCGAAATCGTCAACCTCCGCCGTCATGCACGATTGGTTCCAGGCGCCGGCGCTGGCCCGGCGGCAGCGCGGAATAGCGGCGCGCAACACGCACGCGGCGCAGCGCTTTGCTTCACCGACGACGACTGCGTACCGGATGAAGAATGGGCCGAGCGCCTCGCGGAGGCGCTCGGCCGAGGTGCAGACGCCGCCGCCGGCACAACGCTCAGCGGCGGAGGCGCCCTGGCGGAGGCGTCGGAGTTCGTCGCTCACGCGCCGGCCGTTGCGGCGGGAGACGGGAGCCTGCAGTTCGCGCCCTCGAACAACCTTGCCTGCCAAAGGACGGTGTTCGAGGCGATCCAGTTCGATGAGTCGTATCCGACCGCGGCGGGCGAAGATCGCGAGTGGTGCGCGAGGTTGAGCGCAGCTGGTTACGTCCTTCGGCTGGAGGAGAACGCTCGTGTCGTCCATCATCAAGACCTCACACCCGGCAGGTTCCTCCGTCAGCAGTTCCGGTACGGCGAAGGCGCGTATCGGTTTCGCCGCGGAAGCGAGGGACGCCGGCCCCTCGAGCCTCGAAGCTTCTACACGACACTCTTGCGACGTGCCTTTCACGAGGGCTTCCGCGTGGGGTTGCTCGTGAGCGTGGCGCAGCTAGCTACCACAGCCGGCTTCGCGCTCGCCTGGGCGAAATCGTCGTTGGACGCCGCACGTTTATGGAGGCGACGGCCTCCGTCTCCGGGCACTGGCGCTTAGATGAGCCGCGAGCGCGATCGGAACTGCTGCCGCCGACATGAGACGGTGAACGACGTGAAGTGGCAACCCGGCAGCGACGAGCAGGGGTCCGCGGCGACGGAGAAGGAGCACGTAGAACCGCCCCTCTAGGGCGACCAGCAAGGCGAGCGCACCTCCGGAAACCCAAAACCTACGCCGGAGGAGACCCGCCACGAGCAGGAGAGATGCGGCCGTGCCGACTCGGTGGCGCCAGCCGAGGTTGAGCGCCGTCGACTGCGACCGTCTTTCGAGGATGAGACGTAGCCACGGAACGCCGCGCTGGAGCAGGTCGGTCTTCGTCATGCTCAAGAGGGTCCACCTTTTCAGGTGCTTTCCTTGAATCGCAGGATCGAGGACTGCCCGCTCGCCGCGCTCGTAAAGGCGCATCCCGAGCTCGATGTCCTCCACCGACGGCCGAGGGAACCGCTCCTCGTCGAAACCGCCGAGATCGAGGAAGACCTCGCGTCGTATCGCCCCGAGCCCTGCCCAGAAGGTCGTCGCCACTCCCGCCCCCTGGTGGTG
>DATFOC010000110.1:0-9350 GCA_035265935.1 Gaiellaceae bacterium | reverse complement strand
AACGCCGTGGCCAGCAGACCCGCGGCACTGGCAAGCCCGATCCAGCGCAGCGGCCTGAGCCGGGTGCCGAGTTGATCGGAGAGCCGGCCGGCGCCGATTCTGGTGAGCACCGCGCCGGCCTGGAAGATCGCGAGGACCACGCCGGCCCGCGCGGTCGACAGCCCGTGGACGTCGTGAAGGAAGAGCACGGCGAACGACATCAGGGGGATCTGCGCGCCGAGATAGAGCCCGCTCCCGATCGACAGCGTCCAGAGCCGGGAATCCCGGAGCGTCCACGGGATCGCGTCTCCCTCCAGCTCTGCATCACGAACCGGCGCCTCGCGGATGACGGCGAAGGCGACGAGCGCGGCAAAGATGCACAGCCCGCCGAGAAACGCGAAGGCCGCCTCGAAGCCCGCAGCCGACTCCACGGAGGGGAGAACGACCGCGCAGATCCCGACCCCCAAGGGAATCGCCGTCTGGCGGATTCCCAGCGCAAGCCCCCGCTCCTCCGGCCCGAACCACTGCATCACGGCCCGCCCACTGGCCGCGTTCACGCTCGCTCCGGCCGCGCTGGCGAGGAAGAGCACGCCGAGGAGCACCCAGAAGTCGCCGGCGAGGCCTGCAAGGGTGGCCAGCACGCCGCACATGCCGAGCCCCGTCCCGAGCACGACGCGCTCGCCCAGCCTGTCGGCGAGCAGCCCCCAAGCGAGCAGCGTAAGAATCGTCCCGACCCAGAGGCTCGCGAGCAGGACGCCGACCTGCGACAGGCTCGCGTCGAACTCCTCGCGGATCGCCGGCGCGAGCACCGCAGGGCCGATGAAGAGCGCGGAGCCCGCAGCCGCTGCCGCCGTGCCCGCGGCAAGGACGGCCCACCGGTACCTCAAGGTCTAGAGGCCGAAGGGGTTGAACGGCTTCGGTGAGGTCGAGACGATCACGCTCTTCGTCTCGAGGTACAGCTCGAGCGTGTCGATGCCGAGCTCTCTCCCGAAGCCGGACTGCTTGTAGCCGCCGAACGGGATCCCCGGAAACGCCGTGAACGGCATGTTGATCCCGACCGTCCCTGCTTTGATGCGGCGCGCGAGCCGGTGCCCCTTCGCGGGGTCGCCGGTCCACACGGTCGCCATCAGGCCGTACCGCGAGTCGTTCGCGAGCCGCGCCGCGTCCTTCTCGTCCTCGAAGGGGGTCACCGTCACGACCGGGCCGAAGATCTCTTCCTGCGCGACCGTCATCGAGTTGTCCACCTTTGCCAAGACGGTCGGTGGGTAGAAGGCGCCGTTCCCGTCCACCGGCTCGCCTCCGGTGACGACTTCCGCGCCCTCGTCGACGCCTTTTTCGACGTAACCGTGGACCCTGGAGCGATGCTCTTGCGAGATGAGTGAGCCCATCTGCGTCTCGGCCTCGAGCGGATCGCCGACCTTGAGCGCCTGCGCGCCATCGGAGAAGCGCTGCACGAACTCGTCGTACAGCGACTGCTCGACCAGCACGCGCGAGCGGGCCTCACAACTCTGGCCGGCCGAATAGTAGATCGACCAGACTGCAGCCGGCACGACGTCGTCGAGGTTCGCGTCGGCGAAGACCAGGTTCGGGCTCTTGCCCCCGAGCTCGAGCGTGAGCCGCTTGATCGAGTCGGAGCCGAGCCGCATGATCTCGGCGCCGGTCGCCGTCGAGCCCGTGAACGCGATCTTGTCCACGCCCGGGTGCTGGACGAGGTGCGCGCCGACCGTTTTTCCCTCGCCCGGGACGACATTGAGGGCACCCGGCGGAAACCCGACCTCGGTTGCCAGCTCGGCCATGCGCAAAGCGCTGAGGGGCGTCTGCGAGTCCGGCTTCAGGACGACGGAGCAGCCCGCCGCCAGGGCAGGAGCGAGCTTCCAGGTCGTCATCGTCAGCGGGTAGTTCCAAGGGACGATCTGGCCGGCGACGCCGACCGGCTCCTTCAGGGAGTAGAAGAGGAGCGAGCCTCCCATCGGGTTCGAGCGGCCGGCGATCGACGCGATCGCCGAGGCGTAGAAGCGGAAGTTCTCGACGCCCTGGTTGAGCTCCGCCTTGACGGACGAGATCGCCTTGCCGACGTTCCGGGCCTCGAGCTCCGCAAGCTCTTTCCGGTTCGCCTGGATCGCGTCGGCGAGCGCGTGCAGGAGCCGCGAGCGCTCAGTGGGCGGAGTGCGGCCCCAGTCCCCCTCGAGAGCAGCGCGCGCGGCGTCCACGGCGCGGTCGACGTCCTCCGTCGAGGCCATGGCCACCTTTGCGAGCGACTCGCCAGTTGCCGGTTCGGTCAGCTCGACGGCCTCGCCGCCCACAGGCTCGGTGGGCTCGCCGTTGATGAAGAGCCCGAATTCCCGCTCGGTTGCCACCGCCATCGCCGCGCGGACGATACCGGGCAGAATCCCCGCATGCAGGCGGTCGTCGACACGCTCAAGGAGCACGGGGTCGAGTCACTCGAGGTCGAGGAGGACAGCTACGTCCGCGTCGAGGTTCCGTGCAGCAAGGGCGACGAGCGCGACTGCCACGAGCTGATCGTCGACATCGAGTCCTGGCTGGCCGAGAAGGGTCTCCCGTTCGTCGCACAGGAGGTCGACGGCCGGATCGTGATCAGGCCGCCGGCTACCTGATTTGGCGACGGCAACGGTCAGAGGGGAAAGCGCCGTCCTGGTTGATCCCGATGAGGTCGCTCTACGCCTGACCCTGACCGAGGTCCAACAGACAGTGGATGAAGCCTACGAGGAGGTTGCGAAACGCGCGGCCAAGCTCTCCGGCGTCCTGTCTGAGCTGGGAGTCGACGAAGCGGCGCGTTCGACGTCAGCCGTTCTCATGCGCGAGGAGCGGGAATATGACGAACGGGGTCGAGCGGTGCACCGCGGCTTCAGAGCGACAAGCTCGACTCATGTCCGGCTCACCGATGTATCAATCGTTGGAACCTTGATCAAGCAAGCTGTTGTGGGTACCTCCGCGCAGGTGGAAGGCCCGTGGTGGCAGGCGACACCGGAGAATCCGGCTCGGCTCGAGGCCTGCAGGCGAGCCGCCTCGGTCGCGCGTGCGAAGGCCGAAGCGTATGCGGACGCCCTCGGTGTCCGCCTCGGAGCGCTCTCCGAAGTCTCTGAGCCAGACCTGCGATCGATTCCGCGAATGGCGACGGCGCGATACGCGTCCTTCGAACCGCTAATGGCTGACAGCCAGGAGATACCGATCGAATCCGGCGCCCTCGAGATCCGAGCGATCGTCGACGTCACCTTCGCGCTAGAGCCGAACTAACGGGCGGCCGAGCGAAGGTCTGCCGGCGTCAGCTGCTCCGTGAGCAGCCGCTTGAACCGCGCCGGGTCACCGTCGACCCAGGTTTTGCAGACCTCGTAACCGTCCTCGTAGGTCGTGACGTACGAGCGCCAGATCGGGTCGACGATGAACTTCATCGCCTGGCTCGCCCGCCGGTCCGACATCAGCGCGCGATCCTTTAGGTACTCGAGCGCCTCGTCCTCGGTCGCCCCGTCCTCGTAGAGCATCATCGCCGCGTTGTCCGAGGCTCTCGCGAGTGGGCGGCGCACGGCCTTCACAGCCCGCGCGAGCTCGGCGTCGTAGTCGATGCCGTGCCGCCCGAGCACCTCGCCTGCAAAGGCCTCCTCGTTCTCCAGCACCATCGAGGAGGCGAGTCCGGCGATGCCCTCGGCGATCAGCGAGTCGGGCGTTCCGATCATCAGGACCGACGACTCGGCCTGGCTGCCTTCCCGGTACAGGAGCTGCTCCTTCCACGCGTGCTCGGTCTGGTGACCGGGATAGAGCTCGTGCGCCATCAGCTCGGTCAGGAAGTTCGTCGCCATCGGGACGTCGGTATTGACCGCGATCCGGCTTCGCAGGCTGCCCTCGTAGTAGTTGTAGGCGGCCCACGGCTCGTCGGTGACGAGCTGGAGCTCGTACGACTCGCCCTCCGGAAGACCCACCAGCTCACGGGTCCGTGCGCGCAGCTCCTCGACGATGTCCGACAGGACCGCGCCGAGCCGGGCCTTCGGGACCGTCTGCGCCTCGCGCCAGTGCTGGTACCTCTCGGCGAGTGACCCGGCGCCCGGAAGCGCCGCGTCCAGCCCGGCGTGCGCTGAGTCGATCTCGTCCTCCGGGGTGCGGCGAGGCCGGACGCCGTAGCAGCGCTCGACCTCGTCGCCGAACGCGAACTCCTCGCCGGTGAGCTTGCGCGCGACTGTCTCGAGGCCGACGAGCTGGGCGTGGAGCCATCGGCGCCGCTGCGTCTCCAGCCCGTCGAGCTCGGCCACGAGCCAGGCTGCGTCCTCTGCGAGCGACGCCGGGTCGGAGAGTGCCTCCGCGTCGATCCGCTCCTGGACCCCCGGATCGCCGTAGTAGGCGTCGACGAGCCCGTCGATGTGCCGTCCAAGCCGGAGTCCGAACTCGACATAGCGCTCGTCGACGCTCACCGCTCGAACAGCGCGGCCTGGCCCTGGCCGACGCCGACGCAGAGCGTTGCCAGGCCGTAGTGGCCTTCGCGGCGCCGCAGCTCGTGCAGGAGGGTGACCACCAGACGCGCGCCGCTCATCCCGAGCGGGTGCCCGATCGCGATCGCACCGCCGTTGACGTTGACCTTCTCCGGATCGAGCCCGAGCTCGCGGATCACGACCAAGCTCTGCGAGGCGAACGCCTCGTTGAGCTCCACGAGATCGAGGTCGTGGACGGCGACTCCGACACGATCGAGCAGCTTGCGTACCGCCGGGATCGGCCCGATGCCCATCACGCGCGGATCGACCCCAGCGACCGCGGAGCCGACGAAGGCGCCGAGCGGCTCGGCGCCGAGCTCTCGCGCCTTCTCCTCGGACGCGATCACGAGCGCCGCCGCGCCGTCGTTGAGCCCGCTCGAGTTTCCGGCCGTGACCGTGCCGCCCTCCCGGAAGACCGCCCGGAGCGAGCCGAGCTTTTCCTGCGTCGTGTCAGGCCGGGGATGCTCGTCGCGTTCGACCCCGTTCACGGCGACCAGCTCGCCAGAGAAGTCCGCCGCGGCCCACCGCTGCTGCGAGCGCAGAGCGAACTCGTCCTGCTCGTCCCGCGAGACGTCCCAGCGCTCGGCCACATTCTCGCCCGTCTCGCCCATCGACTCGAGCGGGAACATCTCCTCCATCCGCGGGTTCGGCAGGCGCCAGCCGAGCGTGGTGTCCCAGACGGTCTGGTTCCCGCGCGGAAAGCCTTGCTCCGGCTTCGCCATCACGAGCGGTGCGCGTGTCATCGACTCGACCCCGCCGGCGACGAAGAGCTCACCGTCGCCGGCCGTGACGGCGTGGCAGGCGGAGACCACGGCCGAGAGCCCCGAGGCACAGAGCCGGTTCAGCGTGACGCCGGCAACCGAGTCCGGAAGCCCGGCGAGGAGCGCGGCCATCCGTGCGACGTTGCGGTTGTCCTCCCCCGCCTGGTTCGCGGCCCCGAAGTACACATCCTCGATCTCACCCGGCTCGATGCCCGCCCGCTCGACGGCGGCGCCGATCGCCGCGGCAGCGAGATCGTCCGGCCGAACCTCGGCGAGCCCGCCGCCGTACCGGCCGACCGGAGTACGGACGGCCGAGAGGATGACCGGCCGGCTCATGACCCGACGAGGCGAATCAGCACTGCGAACGGACGCTATCTAGAATCGCCCGCATGGCGCTTCGCGACTTCCTGCGAAACCCGTTCTCCTTTCTCGGCACACGCTCTTCGGGCGAAGACCGCATCGCGCAGTACGTGATTCGCGAGCACGAGCGCGGCCGCCCGCTCTCCGACATCCTCGACGACCCGTACATCCGGAACCGCACGACAGAGAGCGAGCGCAGGCGCCTTCTCGACCGGCCGGAGGTCGTGCGCTCGCTCGGCCACGACGTCGTCGAGCGCGCCAAGACCGAGGCCTAGCCGTCGGGGCAGCTCTCGTCCTTACCTAGAGCTCCCGCCCGACGCCTCGCTCGCGCGCGCGCTCGAGGGCGAGCGCTCCGATCGCGACATCCCACGCCGCCAGGCCGTTCGACTTGAAGAGGACGATGTCGTCGTCCGACTGGCGTCCCTGGAGCTCACCGGCGACGACCTCCTGCAGCTCGTGCACCTCGAGCCAGTCGAGGGTGCCCTGCTCCACGGGCTCGATCAGGTCGCCGGACTCGAGCCGGGACTGCTGCCGCGAGTCGCAGCAGACGAAAGCGGCCCGCTCAAGGACGACGTTGTCCAACTCACGGGAGCGCCGGTCGTTCGCCCCGATCGCGCAGACGAGCGCTCCTTCCCGAAGCCACTCGCCCCGGAGGACCGGATCGCGCGACGTCGTCGCGGTGACGACGACATCTTGGCCGCCGGCGTCGCGATGCGTCTCGCCGGCCTCGGCGCCGACCCGCTTGCAGAACTCCTCGAGCCGCTCCTCCGTCCGGCAGTAGGCGACGACCTGCTCGATCGCCGGCACAGCCTCCCGGATGCACTGCACCTGGCTCTCAGCCTGCCAGCCGCAGCCGAGGATGCCGAGCCTCGTGGCCCCGGGTCGGGCCAGGAACCTCGCGGCGATGCCGCTCGCGGCGCCGGTCCGGAGCTGGCCGAGCTTGTCCGCCTCGATCACGCCGGCGACCTCCGACGTCCGCAGGTCGAAAAGAACCACGACGAACCGGATTCCCTGCCCCGACACCGCGTAGGTCTTGACGCCGCCGAGGCCGATGCCGCTGTCCACGGCCGACATGACTGCCAAGACGCCGCCGTCGAGCTGATGTCGGTGTCGCGGATGGTTGTCGACCTCGTCCGCGGCGAGGCGGCGGAAGGATCCCTCGACGGCCTGGATCGCGTCGGCCGGCGAGAGCAGGCCCCCGACGTTCGCCTCGGTCAGGTAGAGCGGCATCAGCCTGGGGTCGTTCCGTCGCGGACGACGACCCCCCGCCGGTCCGCACGCACGACCGCGCTCCACGGGATCGCGTCGCTGGCGTGAACGCGGAGCGTCGAGTCAGGCGCGCCGATGCCGAGGTGCTCGAGGATCCCGAGGCCGCCGACGACCAGACCTGTGACTCTCAACGACCGCGCGGTCAGCTCGGCCCGAACGTCGTGGACCCGGCCCAGTCGCTCTCCCGATTCCGTGTGCACCGCCGTGCCGAGGAGCTCCGAGAGCTTCATTGCGCACCGGGGATCCAGGCGACGAGCTTCCGCGCCCGGACGTCTCCGCGGCCGAGCCTCAGTTCCGCCGCGGTCCGCTTCAGATGCACGCCGGAGTCCACCTTCGCCACCTCTTCCCACGGCACGTGCACCGCGCCTCGCCGGCCGACGAGGATCTCGGCGACCTGTAGGCGCCCCTCCTGAATGCCGGTGAGCTCGAGGTCGTCGACCTTGCCGCACCGGCGCCCTTCCGAGTCGATGAGCTGGTGGTCGACCAGGCCGAGTCCGAGGTCGATCGCGTCGCTCATCCCTGCCCCATGTTGGTGATGATCATCAACGGGATCGCCGCGACGGAGATCACGAGGATCACGGCGAGGTATCCGATCCCGAAGACGTTTGCGATCCGGCCGTTCGCATGGCGGCCCATATATGCGCGGTCGTTTGCCACGAGCAGAATCGGAACGTACGTCAACGGCAGCGCAACGACGGAGAAGATCACGGAGTACTCGGTGACCTGGATCGGGTCGACCCCGGTGACGACGATCAGGAAGCCCGCGACCAGCATCGCCATCCACCCGACCGTGAACCGCGGCGCGTCCACGGGGCGGCGGTACTTGCCCCACTCCCAGCCGAAGAACTGCGCGACGTTGTATGCGCCCGAGAACGCCGAGTCGATCGCCGCGCCGCCGACTGCGAACAGGACGCCGATCAGGGCCAGGACGAGCCCGACCTGGCCGAGGGGCACTTCCGCGCCGAGGCCGACGGTCCCGAGTGACTCAGGGGTGATGCCGCGCGGGTAGAAGAGCGCGCCGGCCATGATCATCAGCGCACACGAGAGAAAACCGCCCAGCGAGTATCCGATGATCGCGTTCGCCTTGTTGAGGCCGAGGTCCTTCGGCGTCCAGCGCTCCTCGATCGCCCCTGAGGAATAGAAGTACACCTCGTAGGGGACGGTCGCCGCCCCGATCAACCCGACCGCGAAGAACGCGTAGAGGGCCACGTCCTGGGAGGGGACGTGCGGGACGAACCCGGAGGCCACGCTGTTCCAATTGGGGTTCAGCTTCAGCGCCGCCACCGCGAACACGAGCATCGTCAGGCCGACGTAGCCGAAGACGCGCTCGATCCACTCGAACGGGAGGGCCCAGATGACGATGCCGAGGCCGAGGACCGCAAGTACTAGGAGCACACGGAACGGAAGCCCGGCGAGCAGCTGGAGCGCGAGCGCGATTCCTCCGATCTCGGCCGCGATCGTCAGGAGGTTGACGAGCTGTCCGGCGACGAGCGAGACGAGCCCCACGCGATAGCCGAGGCGCTCGCGCACGGCGTCCATCACGGCGCGTTGTGAGACCACCGCGACGCGACCGCACATCTCGGAGTAGGTGACGATCGCGCCGACTCCGATTACCACGACCCAGAGCAGCTCGAAGCCGAACATCGCGCCGGCCGCAACGTTGAAGACGATGTCGCCGATGTCGACGAACCCGCCGATCGCCGCGAGGATCCCGAGCGCGATCTCGAAGATCTTCTTCATCCGCTGAGACGCTCCAGCTTCCGACGTACCGTGCTGGCGACGCCGGGGTCATCGGGGTGGGCCAGGAGCTGCGCCAGCGCATCCGATACGGCGACAGCCCGCGCTTCCTCACGACGTCGTTCAGCGTCGAGGCTCGGGCCGGCGGGGTTCGCCAACGCCTTCGCCGCGCGGTCGGCGAGGTCCGACAGGTCGCCCGAGTGGATCTTCGCGAACGGCGGGGTCGAGCGGCCGCGCTCGACGTCGGCCGCGAGCAGCGCCCCCTCGGCTGCGATCGAATGGACGGTCTCTCGCTGCTTCTCGAGCTGCTCCGCGCTCACCGTCGACGAGCCGCCGCACGCGGCGACGGCGACGAGAAGCAGGATCGAGAGCGTTACCCGACGCAAGGCCGGGAGTCTAGGAAGAGGACTTCGGAATGACGCTGATCGTCCCGCTCGTCTCGAGCACGGCCCACTCGATGTCCACAATGTGCGCGACTTGCTGCATTCGCGCCTGGGCCGCGAGCTCCTCGAGCGTGATCCGGTTCCGCTGGAGGTTGCGATCGATCGTCTTGCCGCGCTCGACGAGGATCACCGGATCGCCCTCAAGGATCGGCTGGAGCCGCCTGAACCGGAAGGCGAGCCAGGAGAAGAGGACGGTCATTACGGCCATGGTTCCCCCGGCGAGCATCGCTCCGGTCACGGAGAAGTCGTTCTGCGTGACGCCCTGCTGGATCAGGTCTCCGAGCACGATCAGCAGGATCAGGTCGAAGGGCTCGAGCGTCGAG
>DATFOC010000109.1:0-7415 GCA_035265935.1 Gaiellaceae bacterium | reverse complement strand
CTTGGCGAAACTCCTGCTGAGCCGCAGGGCAAAGTTTCCGCCAATCCCCGCTAGACCTCCTCTGCAAGGCCGCGGCTAGGCTAGCCCCGTGCCCGAGCTGCCCGAGGTCGAGACGGTTCGAGTTCGCCTCGAGCCCGTCCTCGTCGGCCGGCGGTTCGACCGTGTCGAGATCCTCGATCCTCGCGCGACGCGGCCCGTCGAGCCACGCGAGGTCGCGGCGGAGCTGGAGGGAGAGACCGTCGCGGCCGTCGAGCGACGCGGCAAGTATCTGGTTGTTCGGTTCGAATCCGGTCGTGTGCTCCTGATCCACCTCCGCATGACGGGGACGATGCGACACGAGAGCGACGGAGCGTCCGAGAGCGATCCGCATCTCCGGGTCGTTGTCACGCTAGACGACGGATCGGACGTCATTTATCGGGATGTCCGGAGGTTCGGCACGTGGCTCCTGCTCGAGCCGGGCGAAGACACTCCGTACCTCGCCCAGCGCCTCGGGGAAGAACCGCTGACCCGAGCCTTCACGCCGGCGAGCCTGGCTGCACGCTTCGATCGACGGCGCGCCCCGGTCAAGGCCGCCCTCCTCGACCAGCGCGCCGCCGCCGGCATGGGAAACATCTATGCGGACGAGGCGCTCTGGCGAGCGCAGATCCATCCCCTCCGTCCCGCCGGCGACCTGGACGAGGACGAGCTGAAGCGACTCCACAAGGCCGTCCGCGAGGCGCTCAAGGCGGGGATCGCCCGCCAGGGGACGACGCTGCGTGACTACCGCACGCCGGACGGCGAGGAAGGGCGGATGCAGGCGGCGCTGCGTGTCTACGGCCGCGAAGGCGAGCCCTGCTACCGGTGCGGCGGCCAGATCGGGAAGACGCGCGCGGCCGGCCGTGGCACGTGGTACTGCCCGAGCTGCCAGCCACTCGCGCCGAACGGGAATCCGGGCTGACGTGAGAGTCGTCGTGACCGGCGGAGCCGGATTCATCGGCTCGCACGTGGCCGACGCTTTCGTCGAGAGAGGCGAGGAGGTGCTCGTCGTCGACGACTTCTCGTCGGGGTCGCGCGACTACGTCCCGGAGCAGGCGAAGCTCGCAGAGCTCGACATCGCCGACGCGGATCGCGTCCAGGAAGCCTTCGCCGACTTCGCGCCGGAGTACATCTGCCACCTCGCGGCCCAGGCGAGCGTGACGGTCTCGGTGAAGGAGCCGAAGCGGGATTTCGACTCCAACGTCCTCGGCACGTTCAACATCCTCAACTCTGCGACGCAGCATCGAGCGAGAACCGTCTTCGCCTCGACCGGCGGCGCGCTCTACGGCGAAGGGGCGCCGATCCCGACGGACGAGTCCTACGTCGCGCAACCGCTGTCGCCGTACGGCGCTTCGAAGCAGGCGGCCGAGGCGTTCGTCGGGGCACTGGCCCGCTTTCACGAAATCGACCACGCCGTTCTCCGGCTCGGGAACGTCTACGGCCCGCGCCAGAGCCCCCACGGCGAGGCCGGCGTCGTCGCGATCTTCAGCGAGCGGCTGCTGCTCGGCCGGGCGGTCGTTGCGTACGGTCACGGCACCCCGACGCGCGACTACGTCCACGTCGGCGACGTCGTGCGCGGGTTCGTCGCGCTCGCCGACACGCCCGCGGCGGGGACATTCAATCTCGGCTGGGGCCGGGAGGTCTCCGTCCTCGAGGTGCTGGACGGCCTCCAGCGCGCGGCCGGGACGGCAGTCGAGCCGCAGCTCCAGACGCTGCGGCCCGGGGAACTGACCCGCAGCGCGATCGACTCAGCCGCAGCCGAGCGAGCCTTCGGGTGGCGCCCGGAAATCCAACTCGATGACGGTCTTGCGGACACCTTTCAGTGGTACGCCACCACCTACGGCTAGCAACCGATCCCGCGCCGACAGGGGTCCGCGGTACCCTCTGAGCGAGGTGCGCGGAGCCCAGCCGGAGAGCCTCGGTGCGGATGCAGCCGCCTCAGCGGTCCGCCCGCGCGCCATCGCACCGGATCTCTCGCGTGCCGCAGTGGGGATCGGCGCCGCAGCCGGTGTGGGAGCCCTCGGCGCAGCGGAGGGCGGCTACTTTCCACCGGCCTGGGGCTGGACGGCGCTCGTCGCGCTCTGGCTCGTCATTGCCTGGCTCCTCCTCGGCCGCGCGGCGCTGCACGGCGGACGCCTCGCCGGCGTCTTCCTCGGCGGCCTGACCGCGCTCGCCACCTGGACCTGGCTCTCGCTCCTCTGGACGGACAACACGACCCAGACCGTCCTCGAGGGCTTCCGGATGCTGGCATACGCCGGCGTTGCGGCTGCACTCGTGCTGGTCGTCCGGAGGACGACGGCGCCGGCGCTCTTGGGCGGCGTGCTCGGAGCGATCGCGCTCCTCGCTGGTTATGGCCTCGCGACACGCTTGTTTCCGGATCGGCTGGGTGTCTATGACGCCATCGGCAGCTACCGGCTCGCCGAGCCCATCGGCTACTGGAACGGCCTTGGGATCTTCGTCGCCATGGGGCTTCTGCTCGCGCTCGGCTTCGCAGCACGGGAGCGGAGCATCGCTCTCCGGGCCGCCGCCGCCGCGATCTTCGTGATCCTGATGCCGACGCTCTACTTCACGTTCAGCCGGGGGGCGTGGATTGCGTTCGCCGTCGGGATCGTTGCGGCGGTTGCACTCGATACGAGACGTCTGCAGCTCATCGTCGCACTCCTCGTGGTCGGAACACCGGGCCTCCTCGCGGCGTGGATCGGCTCGCGCTCAGACGGTCTCGCCCGCGAAGATGCGCCGCTGAGCACGGCCGCCGACCACGGGAAGGAACTGGCCCTCGTGCTCGTGGTTCTCGCCGCAACGGCAGCTGCCGGAGCGATCGCCATGGCAGCGGCAGAACGCCGAGTGGCGCCCAGTCGCGCTGTTCGCTTGCTGTTCGGGACGACGGTATCGATTGTCGCGGTGGCCGTTGTAATCGGTTTCGTCGCACGGTTCGGCGGGCCCGTGGAGCTCGTCGATCGCGCCTACGACGCCTTCAGGGCGCCGCCGCCGGAGACCTCGGCCGATCTCCGCGACCGGCTGTACAGCTTCTCGGGCAACGGCCGCGCCCAGCTCTGGGAGGAAGCCTGGCACGAATACCGCGACGACAAGCTCCTCGGAGGCGGCGCCGGGACGTACGAGCAGTACTGGAACGAACATCGTCCGATCGACCTCAAGGTGCGCGACGGCCACAGCTTGTACGCCGAAACGCTCGGCGAGCTCGGGGTGATCGGCTTCGCGCTCCTCGTCCTCGCGCTCGGAGCTCCGGTCGCTGCGGCGTTCTGGGCAAGGCATGAACCGCTCGGTGCCCCGGCCTTCGGCGCGTACGCGGCATATCTCGTACATGCGGGAGTCGACTGGGACTGGGAGCTCGCCGCTGTCACCGTCGCCGCGCTGGCATGCGGAGGCGGTCTTCTCGCCCTTCGCGCGCCGCCGGTTTCGAACCTTTTCTTACGAGGCCCGATGAGCATCGCGGCGGGAGTCATTGCGGCGCTCATGGCGGCAACCGCGTTCGTCGGGCTTGTCGGCTCGAGTGCGCTGGCGGCGAGCGACGACGCGGCGGTCTCGAGCCCGCCTGACTGGAAGGAGGCTACGGACGAGGCCCACAAGGCGCAGGATTGGGCGCCGTGGTCGTCCGAGCCGTGGCAGCGGCTCGGAGAGGCCCAGCTCGGCCAGCGGAACCTCGAGGGCGCCCGCGAGAGCTTCCAGAGGGCAATCGACAAGGAGCCGGGCGACTGGTTGCTCTGGCTGCGCCTCGCTGAGGCGAGCGCGGGGGCCGACCGCGAGGCGGCGCTGCGAGAGGCCGAGCGCCTGAACCCCCGTGCCCCGGAGATCCGCGAATTCCGCGAGACCGAAGAGCAGTAATGCTCCGCCGCGATCCGCTCGCCGACCCGGCGCCTCTCATCAAGCGCGTCTACGCCTACGCGGCCTACCGGCTCGGGGACGGCGCGGACGCGGAGGACGCGACGAGCGAGACGTTTGAGCGGGCCGTCAAGTACCGCAAGAGCTACGACCCGAGGAAGGGCGAGCCGGTCGCCTGGCTGCTCGGGATCGCAAAGCGCTGCATCGACGGAGGCTGGTCGAAAGCCGAGTTCCCCACGCAGGACGTGGACTCGGTGGACACGACCGACCTGGAAGAGGAGACGCTCCGTCGCCTCATGATCTCCCGTGCGGTCGCGGCGCTCGACGAGCGAGACCGCGAGCTGATCGCGCTGCGCTACGGCGCCGATCTGACCGCGCGTCAGATCGCGGAGCTGCTCGGCGCGCGGACCAACGCCATCGAGGTGGCTCTCCACCGGGCGCTCGGCCGCCTGCGCGGAATCCTCGGAGTCGATGAAACCGAACCTGTAAGGAAACGGGGCGCGTCCCGGTAGTAACAAGTGCAAGCTACTGACACGATCCCAGGGGGTTCACCGAAATGCGTTATTGGCGGAAACGGCACGAAGGTCTCGACCTCGAAGCCGAGCTGCGGGCCGGCCGCCCCGAGCCTGCATCGGAGTTCGTCCATCGCCTCGAAGCACGCGTCAGAAATGACGGGAGTCGCTTCCGCGCGGGCTCGCTTCGCGTCGCCTTCGTCGGTGCACTGACCGCCGTCATGCTGCTCGCGGTCGCCTCGGTGGGCGGCGTCGGCTATGCGTCCTCGGCGGCCGAGGATGCCGCGGTGAGCGTCAAGCGGATCGTGACGCCGAACGACGTCATCACCGTCCTCAAGCGCAGTCCGGCGATCGACCAGTACAAGAAGCCGAAGGCCAAGAAGGTCAAGAAGGCGAAGAAGGCGAAGAAGCAGGGCAAGGGCACAAAGGGCCGCGTGCGGGCCCGGACGCGGCCGCCCTTCACGGGCTAGGCTCGAAAGCATCGGATGACGGAGAGGGCGGCCGGATGGTCGCCCTCTTCTTGCTAGAACGGACGGGGGTCAATGAACGCGAGATCGACACCAGGGCCATGGAGGGCGCGGCTGCCCGCGCTCATCGCCGCGCTCGCCGTGTTGGCTCCGGCAACTGCGGGGGGTCAGGGCTCGCCCGTCGTGTGGCAGGGAACGACGCCCGACAGCGGCACCGCATATGCGGCCGGTGTCGGACGCGACCTCCGCATCGGGTTCGAGGCGGTTGGCTCGTTCGGCTCCGCCGTCAGGATTCGCGTCAACCAGCTCCCGCCCGGTGCACGGCTCGTCCGGCTCGCCGAGGCTCCGGCCCGCGTGGACTTCCGCTGGCGCCCTCGCCCGAGCCAGCGCGGGGAGTGGCGGTTCGTGTTCTCCGCGGTGGACGGCGCCTCGGCGGCGCCGCGGATCATCGTCCGCGTCCACGTGGGGAAAACCGCGTCGCGCTCCTTTCGCCTTTCCAGCAGGACGCTCGGCGGCAGCTCGCACAAGGCCGTCCTGCGGTACGCGGTCGCGGCTCGCGCAGCGCCGAACGAAAGCGCGCGCGTCCTCGCCCGGCTGAAGCCCCTCACGCCCGAGCACGTACCACACGTCCTCCTCCTGTCGGCCGGCCGAATCGACCCGCAGGGCCGCTACTGGGTCCGCGTCCCGTTGCCGGTCCTGCCGAACGGCACGATGGGGTGGATCCCGCGTGACGCCGTGGGCCCGTTCGTGCGCCTCGAGACTCACCTCGTCATCGAGCGGGCGCGGTTCCGCGCGACGCTCTACAAGCGCGGGCGGCCCCTCTTCCGGACGCATGTCGGCGTGGGGGAGCCGCACTGGCCGACGCCGGCCGGGCGCTTCTACGTCCGTGAGCGGCTCACCGGCTTCACCGATCCGATCTACGGCTCGCTCGCGTTCGGGACGAACGGGCGCTCGGCCGTGCTCACCGACTGGCCCGGCGGCGGCTTCATCGGCATCCACGGCACGAACCAGCCCGAGATCTTGCCGGGGCGGGTCTCCCACGGCTGCGTTCGTCTCCCGAATCCGGCGATTCGCAGGCTCGACCGGCTGATGCCTGTAGGCACACCCGTTACGATCCGCTGACCAGGCACGGGCCCGGTGCCCGTCGAAGCCAGTTGTCCGAGATGACGCCTAGCCTTCTGCGGCACATAGCATCCTGCGCCGTGCTCGTCGCCGGCGTGGCGCTCTGTCTCGCGCTGCCGGCGTTTGCAGGCGCCGCGCCCTGGTCGCGCGCCGCCGTGACACCCAAGCCCGAGCGGTTCATCCTCAGCAGCGAGAGGCAGCACGTCTATCGGTACGCCTTCGTCGTTCGTCAGGGCGTCGCGCGCAGCGCGCCGCGAAAGACCGCCGCGGTTGTCCGGAGCCTCAGCCGGTGGACGCCGGAAGGTACGACGAACCTCGTCCTCACGCTCGACGGCCGGCGTACGAGGCGCGGCGTCTGGATCCGCGTCCGGCTGGCGGCGCTGCCGAACGGCCGCACCGGCTGGGTGCCGCGCAGGATGCTGAGCGACTGGAAGGAGGTCCGGACGCGGCTCGTCGTCGACCGCCGGCGCCTGACCGCGACGCTCTACCGGCGCGGCAGGGTCATCTTCCGGGCCCCGGTGGGCGTAGGTCAGCCAAGCTGGCCGACGCCGCGCGGGGAGTTCTACATTCGCAATCAGCTCTATGGCTTCGGCAATCCGGTCTACGGCCCAGTCGCCTTCGGGACCAGCGCCCGCTCGGCCGTGCTGACCGACTGGCCCGGCGGCGGGTTCATCGGCCTCCATGGGACGAACCAGCCGTTGCTCCTTCCCGGCCGCGTCTCCCACGGCTGCATCCGGATGAAGAACGGCCACATCCTGCGTCTGGCGCGTCTGATGCCGGTTGGCACGCCGTTGACCGTCCGCTAGCGTTTTCCACAGAATCCGCTAGCCTTTTCCACAGAACAGCTGCGGCGCGGGCATGCAGGTTTCGCGCCACATAACGCCGTTGTTCTGCGGGATTTGCTTTGTTTTGCTCTTTTTCGCCGGCACGGACGCCGCGGCTCGGGTTGGAAGCCCGGCACCTGCCAGCTGGACACCGCCTACCCCCGCCGAGGGGGCCACACTGCGGGCCGCGCCGGGCGACCCGCTCCGTTTCAGCCTCACCGCTCTCGCGCAGGACGCGCCGAGCGTGACGATCACAATCGCCGCCACCGGAGTACCGCCCGGGGCCACGTTCAGAACCACGCCCGGAAATCCGGCCGCGGCCGGATTCGACTGGGTCCCGACCCGTGCGCATGCCGGCCGGAAGTACTCGCTGACGTTTACGGCGCAGCCCGACGACGCGGCGGTTCCGCCGAGGACACGCCGCATCGACGTCGAGGTGATCGCCAGGGAGGCGACCCGTTTCGCGCTCAGCAGCAGCGCAACCGCCACATACCGCTGGGCGTTCGTCATCCGCCGGGTCCTCGCTCGGAGCGCGCCGAGCAGGACGGCCGCGCCGCTCGCCCGCCTTCGACTTCTGACCCCTGAGAAGACGACCAATCTCGTGGTCGTGCTCGAGGGACGGCGAACCGATAGCG
>DATFOC010000108.1:0-5663 GCA_035265935.1 Gaiellaceae bacterium | reverse complement strand
GAGTTCCTGTTCGGCGACGAGGACGCGATGATCCAGGTCGACATGTCGGAGTACATGGAGAAGCACTCCGTGTCCCGGCTCGTCGGCTCGCCCCCGGGCTACATCGGCTACGACGAGGGCGGGCAGCTCACGGAGGCCGTGCGCCGCAAGCCGTACTCGGTCGTCCTGCTCGATGAGATCGAGAAAGCGCACCCGGACGTGTTCAACATCCTGCTCCAGATCCTGGAGGACGGGAAGCTGACCGACGCCCAGGGCCGCAAGGTCGACTTCCGGAACACGATCGTGATCATGACCTCGAACATCGGCGCGGGGACGATCTCGAAGAACCAGACGCTGGGGTTCTCGCTCGGCGACGAGTCCGGCCTCTCCTACGAGGAGATGAAGGACCGGATCATGGGCGAGCTGAAGAAGGTCTTCCGGCCGGAGCTGCTGAACCGGATCGACGAGGTCATCGTCTTCCACAAGCTGACCCGTGAGGAGATCCTCACGATCGTCGACCTGCAAATGCACCGCCTCGAGGCGCAGATGGCCGAGCACCAGGCCGAGATCAAGCTCACCGAGGAGGCCAAGGAGCTGCTGGTCGACAAGGGCTACGACCCAACGATGGGCGCACGGCCGCTGCGTCGCGCGATTCAGCGCTTTATCGAGGACCCGCTCGCGGACTTCGTCCTGGGGCGCAACATCGAACCCGGCTCGACGATCCTCGTCAACCGGCATCCGGAGAACCACGACGAGGTCGACATCACCATCATCCCCGGCGCCCCGCCGGTAGAGGGGGAGAAGGTCACCGTCCCGCCGGAGGAGCCGAAGGCCGACGCGGATTCGGCCGACGAGCCGTCCGACGAGAGCTAGCGCTCCGCTCTAGCGACGTGGCTTCGCCCGAGATCCTCGGGTGAGGCGCAGCCCAGCAGCGCGAGCGTGAGCTCCAGCTCCGCGCGCAGCAGCTCGAGGACGTGTCGGGCGCCCTCCTCGCCTTTGGCAGCGAGGCCCCAGACCACAGGCCGGCCGACGCACACGGCTCGGGCACCGAGGGCCAGCGCGATCGCGACGTCGGCTCCGCGACGGATGCCGCCGTCCATCAGCACCTCGACCCGGTCACCGACGGTCTCGACGACCTCCGGGAGGGCCTCAAGCGAGGCAAGGGCGCGGTCGAGCTGGCGTCCGCCGTGATTCGAGACGATCACCGCGGCGCAGCCGTGGGAGACGGCGAGCTCAGCGTCCTCCGCGGTCAGCACGCCCTTCACGATCACGGGGAGCTGAGCGGTTTCGTGAAGCCACTCGAGATCGCGCCAGGTCAGGCGCGGATCGATGAGCTCGGCGGCCGTGGCAGGCGTAAGGGTCCCGAGGTCGCCGAACTCGGAGCCGTAGACGCCCATCCGGTAGTCCGGATCGAGCGTGAAGCCGGTCCGGAGGTCTCGCTCGCGCCGACCGAGCTTCGGCAGGTCGACGGTGAAGACGATCGCGGTGCAGCCGGCCTCGCGTGCCTGGTCGAGGATCGACTTCGTGACCTCGCGATCGGGGTGCCAGTAGAGCTGGAACCAGCGAGGCGCGTCAGGAGCCTCGGCGGCGATCTCGGCTGGAGTCGCCATCGCGAAGGTCGGGACGCACATGATCGTCCCAGCGGCTGCCGCAGCCCGGGCCACCGCGAGCTCCCCGTCGGTATGGGCCATGCGCTGGTGGGCGACGGGCGAGGCGAGCACGGGCATCGAGACGTCCTGGCCGAGGACGGTCGTCGCCGTGCTGACGGAGCCGACGTCCACAAGCACCCGTGGACGGAGCCGCCACCGGTCGAATGCCTCGACGTTGTGGCGAAGCGTGTGCTCGTCGCCCGCCCCGCCCGCGAAGTAGCCGAAAGTGCCCTCGTCGAGCGCCTCGCGGGCGAGCTGCTCGTACTCGCCGACGTTGACCGGGCTGTCCGTCGCTTCCACCGCGTCAAGCTTGCCAGTTGCGAAACCGGGTACAGGGCGGCCATGAGCGATCTCCCTACCTATCCAGCCGAGGCCGCCGAGCGCGAAGCGGCGGCAACGTCTGTCCAAGCCCGCGACTACTCGAGCTGGGGGCGCCGAGTGGGCGCGTACCTGCTCGACACGCTCGTCCTCGTCGTGCCGTTGATCGTGATCGTCATCATCGCGCTGGCGGCGGGCAATCCGGAGGACGAGGACGACAACTCCTGGGCTGCGATCGGCATCGCCTACCTGCTCACGCTGCTGCTCCCCTTCGTCTACTACACAGCCATGCACGGCCGCGCGAACGGCCAGACGCTCGGAAAGAAATGGCTCGGCATCGCGGTGAAGGAGGACTCGGCCGGAGGGTCGATCGGCTACGGACGCGCGTTCGGCCGGTACGCGATCATCTTCGTCTTGGCGCTCTTCATCCTGCCGATCCTCTTGGACTACCTCTGGCCGCTCTGGGACCGGAAGAACCAGGCGCTGCACGACAAGGTCGTGGGCAGCGTCGTCGTCAGGGCCTGACCAGCGCTGCGACCCTTCCCGTGCGCGAGTCGATCCGGCTGATGCTGCGGCCGTCGAACTCGCTCACGTAGACGAACCTGCCGGCGCGGTGCTCGTCCAGGGGTGGCTAGCTGTGCCCGCGACCGCGCCCCGCTGGAGTCGAACGATGATTCGTCCTCTAGTGGCCGCCGACACCGTCGAGGCCCGCGCGAGCGCGAGCAGAGCAGCGGCGAGGCGCGGCATATCCATTCCTACACCGCACGAAAAATCCAGGTTCCGCCGCTACCAGTCGGGATCGCCGTTCGTGCCCCAGGCGGCTCGGGTGGCGTAGCGGAGTCGTCCGCCGCTCATCGTGAGCACCTGGCCGCCTCGCTCGAAGGCGATCTGGCGGCCGTCGCGAGACCACGACGGGTTGTAGGCGCTGCGAGGCACGCCGGTGGCCAGCAGGCGTGTGCCGGTTCCGTTGGCGCGTACGACCGCAATCCTCCCGCGCGTCGAGTAGGCGATTCGCTTGCCGTCCGGTGACCAGTCCGGCTGGAACGAGTCCGCACCGCGTGTCAACCGGCGAACCCCCCGCGTCCTCAGAGTCAGGATCCAGATTTGGTTGACGCCGCCGCGATTGCCCTGAAATGCGATCTGCAGTCCGTTCGGCGACCAGTCGGGACTGAGTTCGCTCGTAGTGCGCCCGCCGAAGAGCCGCCGTGCGCTTCCGCCCGCCGCCGGCACGACCCAGAGGTCGAACGAAGCCCCCTGGTCGCGTCGGAAGGCGATGCGCTTGCCGTCGGGCGACCAAGTCGGCTCGCCGTCACCCGCGCGACTGGTGAGCCTGCGCTGGCCGCGGCCGTCCGCCCTCATCACCCAAATCCCCTGGCGGCGCACGCCAGCGCCTGCGAACGCGATGCGCGTACGATCCGCAGACAGCGCTGGCTGGTCGGCTCCGCGTGCAAGCAGCCGGCGACCGGTTCCGGATGGCGACACCGAGTAAAGCTCCGGCGACCTCTGGGGGTTGGCGAGTCTCACGCTGCGATAGACGATCCTTGCCGAGCCGCTCGGCGCCGCCGCTGCGCCAAGCGAGACGATCGATGCGGCGACGAGCCCAGTGATGACAATCGTGGCGACGAATCTCATGCCGCCATTGTCGTCGCAATAAATGAACAAATTCGTCGCGATAAATCAACAAATTTGGCACGAAGACCGTCCGTATCGACTTCTAGAGTTCGGCGCGCGTTGGCCCAGCCTGCTCTCAAGTACGCGTGCTCGGAATGCGGTCAGTCGACCGGCCGCTGGCTCGGCCGCTGTCCCGGCTGCGGCAGCTTCGGAACACTCGTGGAGGAGGCGCCCCCGGCCGCCTCGAGGGGGAAGGGGGCCGCTCCGCGCCCAGTGCTGCGGCTCGTCGACGTGGAGGTGGAAGAGGCGGAGCGGATCCCGACCGGCGTCGCCGAGCTCGACCGTGTCCTCGGCGGCGGGCTCGTCCCGGCGTCCCTCGTGCTCGTCGGCGGGGAGCCGGGAGTGGGGAAGTCGACGCTGCTGCTGATGGCGCTCGCGGCGATCTCTCGCAACCGCCGGGCGCTGCTGGTCACCGGCGAGGAGTCGAAGGCACAGGTCAAGCTCCGAGCGACGCGCCTCGGCGGCGCGGAGCGGGTCGAGATCCTCGCCGAGACGGACCTGGACGCGATCTGCGCGACGCTCGAACGTGAGCGGCCGGCGGTCTGCGTCATCGACTCCGTGCAGACCCTGTACTCGCCGGACGTCGGGTCGGCTCCCGGGTCGGTCTCGCAGGTGCGGGAGGCCGCCGCGCGGCTCCTTCGCGTCGGCAAGGAGGCCGGCGTCGCACTGTTCCTGGTGGGTCATGTCACGAAGGATGGCTCGGTGGCGGGGCCGAGGGTGCTCGAGCATCTCGTCGACTGCGTGCTGCAGTTCGAAGGCGACCGGTACCACGCGCACCGAGTCCTGCGGGCGGCGAAGAACAGGTTCGGGTCCACGAACGAACTGGGCATCTTCGAGATGACGGGAGCCGGCCTCGTCGGGGTTCCCGACCCGTCGCAGCTCTTCGGGGCGGCCCGCGAGGAAGAGGTGGGCTCTGCGGTCGCGTGCGCGCTCGAGGGGACGCGTCCGCTGCTGCTCGAGATCCAGGCACTCGTCTCGCCGACCGACCTCGCCATGCCCCGGCGCGTCGCGACCGGCGTCGACCCGAAGCGCCTGGCGATGATCGTCGCAGTTCTGTCGCGGCACGCCGGCATCGCGCTCGGGCAAGCGGACGTCTTCGTCAACGTCGCCGGCGGGGTGCGGATCGACGAGCCCGGCGCCGACCTCGGGATCGCGCTGGCGATCGCCTCGGCGGCGCGCGGCGCGCCGGTCCCGGCAGGCGTTGCCGCTTTCGGGGAGATCGGTCTCACCGGTCGCCTGCGTCCCGCGTCCCAGGCCGAGCGCCGACTCGAGGAGTGCGCGAACCTCGGCCTGCGCACCGTGATCGTGCCGGCCGGAACCAAAGCGCGGCGCGGTGTGGACGCGAAGGCCGTGGACTCGCTTCGCCGGGCGGTCGGCGAAGGGCTCGCCGGAAAAGGGACGGCGGTAGAACCTGCCCGCTAGCAGGGGTTTTCCGGCTGAGGCCACAAAATCCCTGGAAAACCTGGCTTTTTCACCAATTGTTAGCTATACTTGACCCCGCTTGCCGGCGGAACGTCACCCGCCGGCTGTTTGACGTAAACGACGCAGAGTGGGGAGGTCGGGCTTGTACAAGGTCGGCGACAAGGTGGTGTATCCGCACCACGGGGCGGGCACCGTCGTGAAGAAGGAGACCCGTGAGGTGCTCGGGGAGAAGCGCGAGTATCTGACGATCCAGATCCTTCACAACGACATGACCGTGAACGTGCCAGCCGAGAACGCAGAAGCCGTCGGCTTGCGCAAGGTCATCAACGAAGACACGGTCAAGGAAGTCGTCAAGGCGCTGACCCGGAACGGCACCACGATGCCGAAGAACTGGAACCGCCGTTTCAAGCACAACCGCGACAAGATGAAGACGGGCGACATCTTCGAGCTGGCCGAGGTCGTGCGGAACCTCTCCTTGCGCGACCGGGATAAGGGGCTTTCCACCGGCGAGAAGCAGATGTTCGTCAAGGCGAAGAAGATCCTCATCAGCGAGCTGATGTACGCCAAGGGCATGGACGAGGAGGAGACGGCCGAGTGGCTGGACGGCGTCCTCGTCTCCGATCT
>DATFOC010000107.1:0-20083 GCA_035265935.1 Gaiellaceae bacterium | reverse complement strand
GAGCTCGACGGCGTCCGCGTCCACCGCGCCAGCGTATCGAGCGCCTAGAGCGTGATGGGCTCGCTGCGGTCCACGCCCGAGCCGCGCTCTGGATCCCTCCCCGGGATGAGCACGAAGTGCTCCGAGACCGTCGCGCGATAGTGCCGGAAGAGCGACGGCTCCTGGACGTCGTCGAGTCCCCATGCGCGGTCGATGTCCTTCCGGGACACGCCGTCGAATACCTCGAGGCCGCGCTCGAGCTCCGACCCGGTGAGCTCCTCGGCCACGCCCTTCATGTAGACCGCCTGCGCGCGCCGCCGACGGGGACCGACGAGTCGAAGATCGCGATCGCGACTTCCGGGCGAGATGCGAGGTACCGCGAGTGCTTCGCATCGGGCGAGGAGACCCAATGGAAGTTCCGGTAGTCCTCCGACGCGAACCACACAGGAGTCACCCACGGGTGTCCGGCCTCGTCGGTGGTACCGACCGCCATGTATCTGTTCGAGTCTATGACGCTTCTCGCAAGGTCGCTTAGCTCATCGCTCATTGCTGCTCCTTTCGGCGAGTGACAATGGTGGTACATCGCCACGAAGGGGGTTGAGGCATGTCCAGGATCGCGCACCTCGTTCTCGCTGCGGTCGTCTTCGCACTTGCCGGCAGCGGCGCCGGCGCTTCTGTCCGAACCCTGAGCCACGACGAGCCGGGCGTCACGCACGGCGTCGTCGTCGGCGATGTCACCGCGCGCACGGCGGTGCTCTGGGCTCGGGCGGATCGCGAAGGCACTCTCAAGGTTCACCTCTCCGGCGGGAAGCACCACGGCGTCGCCCGGCTCGACGTCCGTGCGGCCGACGACTACACCGGACAGGTCGTCCTCACCGGCCTGAGGCCGGATACCAACTAACGCTACCGCGTCGGATCCGAGCAGGGCTCCTTCCAGACCGCGCCGGCGGCGGACGACGGCGACGCTGTGCGCCTCGCTTTCGGGGGCGATGTCACGGGCCAGAACGTCTGCCGCGACACACGGGAGGGCTTCCCGATCTTCGAGACGATCCGCGCGGAGCGGCCGGATGTCTTCATCGGCCTCGGCGACATGATCTATGCGGACAACGCCTGTAACGCGCTCGGCATGTACGGCAACGAGCAGGTCCCGGGCCCGGGCGTAGCTGCCGACCTGGCGACCTTTTGGGCGCACTGGCGGTACAGCCGGGCCGATGCCGCCTCGCGACGGTTGCTCCAGAGCACGAGCTACGTCGGGGTCTGGGACGACCACGAGGTCGTCAACGACTTCGGCCCGCTGAGCGACACTCGCGTGACGCCGCCGTACACGCCCGGCGTCCACCTGCTCCCGATCGGGCTCGAGGCGTTCCTCGCCTACACGCCGATCGCTGTCGCGCCGAACACGCCCAAGCGGCTGTACCGCTCGCTGCGCTGGGGCAAGCACCTCGAGCTCTTCGTGCTGGATACGCGGCAGTACCGCGACGCCAACATCGCCGACGACAGTGCAGATCGGCCGAAGACGATGCTCGGGCGCGAGCAGCTCACCTGGCTGAAGGAGAGCCTCGCCGCTTCGGACGCCACCTGGAAGGTGATCGTCTCGAGTGTCCCGATGTCGATCCCGACGGGGTTCCCGGTGAGTGGAGGGCGCGATGGCTGGGCGAACCACAACGAGCCGTCGGGCTTCGAGCAAGAGCTGCTCGACATCCTCCGTTTCATGGAGCAGCGGCGGATCGTGAACTCGCTCTGGATCACGACCGACGTGCATTTCGCCGAGGCGTTCCGCTACCGGCCGTTTCCCGCCAATCCCGCGTTCGTCGTCCACGAGCTGGCGAGCGGTCCACTGAGCGCAGGAATCTTCCCGACCGCTGCATTCGACACGACGCTGAATCCGACCGTGCTCTTCGGTCCCCGGCCGCCGGCCACAATCTCGACCTGGGAGCAGGCGAAGGACGGCTTCAACTTCGGCACGGTGGAGGTCGACCACCGCGGTGAATTGACGGCGGGCTTCGTCAACACCGCCGGCCAGAGGCTGTTCTCGCTCACGCTGACCCCGCAGTAGCGCGAAAAGAGGGGGCGCCTGCGGCGCCCCCTCCCTCCTTCTGTCCGCGATCTCTACGGCGTCGGATCCGCTCCCGACCAGCCGAAGATGTCCGTGTTCCCGAACGTCGGCGGGCAGACGACGTTCGGAGCGGGCGTCGGAACGTCGTCGGCCGTCGTCTCCGTCCGCAGCGACATCCGCCATGCGTCGATGGCCGGGCAGTCGGCCGCGAAGCGGGCGTCGTTCCAGACCGCCGCCGCGTAGTCCCGCGAGGCGACTGCGTACACATAGTCGCCGAGGAACTCCGCCTGGAGGTTGTTCTGGGCGGAGCCGCGCGCTTCGCCCGAGGCACCTCGGTGAAGCTGGGTGAACGCCCCCGGAACGCCTCCCACGACATTCGCGTGCTTCACGACGCCGACGAGGCTCCGCGGTGTCGTGGTGTCGGTGCGGAACGGCGTCGTGAACGCGTTGTAGACGACGTACACGTCTTGCCCGTCCGGCGACAGAGCCGGCGCCGCGTAGTAACCGCGGTCCGGTGGGTCAGAGATCCGCCGCGGTGGCGACCACGTGCCGGGCACCCCACCGCCGCTCGAGTGGCTGAACATGACGTCCTCGTTGTTGAGGCCGTCACGACCGTCCGCCCAGGTGTTCACGATCAGGTTCGTGGCCCCGGCGCCTGTCGGGGCGCCATTGGCGATGTCGACGCTCGGGGAAGCCGCAAGGTCGTTGCGGGCTCCGGCGACCCCGTCCATCACGCACCGGAAGATCACCGGGTCGACGAAGTAGCAGGGGTCGGTGACGCGGTAGAGGTCCATCGGTCGCGTCCAGCTGCGCCCGCCGTCGAACGACTTCGCGAGCACGTGAGTCCCCACCGGCGGCAGGAACTTGAACGGGCTCTGGAACTCCTCCCAGAACACATAGACGACGCCAGTGGAGTCGGTCCGGATCGTGCAGCCCGACTGTCCCCACTGTTTCGGAGAGACGTTGTGCGCCGGGCTGACGTGCCTCGTCGCCCACGTGTCGCCACCGTCCTGCGAGGTGGCCACCACCATCGGCGCCGCGCCGTTCCCCGTGAACGAGGCGTAGCAGATGTAGACGTTGCCGAAGAACTGGCTGGACGCTGCGTTGTCGGCCCAGATCTGTTCCTTGTCGGCAAACGTCGCCGAGCTCTGCTTGCTGACGAGCACGGGCTCCATCCACGCTGACTTGTTCCCGGCGGCCGCCCCGGCGACGTTGTCGGTTCGTGAGACGGCGATCGCCTCGAAGCCCTTGAACGCCGGCTCGCCGAGGCTTGCCGTCACGTTCGAGGTCAGGTTCGCGTAGTACAGCCGCGAGCCGTTCGCCCAGGAGAACCCGCCGGGCCCAAGTCGCGGGCCGAACGCGAGCGCCGGGTCCCCGTCCGAGACGAGGTTGTTCTCGAAGTACCACGGGAGCGTCCCGATCGGGCCGACTCCCGGCGTGCACGTGAAGCCGGGCGGGCCGACGCAGTGTCTGGCCGTCCAGCCCGTGTACGTGGGCTGTACCCACGTGTCACCGCTGTCGAGCGAGAACATGATCCCCGAGCCGCCGACGTTGTCGGTGAACGGACAGGTCGTCGGATCGCCAGCGTTGCATGCCTCCATGTCGATGTTGTCGTTGGCGCCGGCCGCGAGGATGTTCGGCCGGCTCGCGTCCATCGCGACTGCCGGTTCGTTCTGCTTGTTCTGCGAGAAGACCGCGTCGTTCGAGCCGACGGTCACTTCGCGGTCGCCCCCGTGGATCGCCAGCGCTCCCGGCGCCGACAGGACGGCGACGCAGCCTGCGAGGGCGAGCGGCGCTGCGAGGCGCCACGCTCGACTCCTCCGTCGTCCGCGCATGTTGCCTCCCCCTTTCCTCTCGAACTTTGAGATGGAGCAGGCTCTATCTACGCCTCTCGACCTGTCGTGTCAACTGTGACGAGGCGTTGCGATCCGCTGTCGAAGCTAGAGTCGCCGACCGTGGCGGACTACGTCTTCACGATGATCCGGGCCTCCAAGTTCTACGGGCCTGAGCGCAAGGTGCTCGACGACATCACGCTGGCTTTCTTGCCCGGCGCGAAGATTGGGGTGCTCGGGCCGAACGGGGCCGGGAAGTCGACGCTGCTGCGGATCATGGCCGGCGTCGAGGAGACGTCGAGCGGTAGCGCCGAGCTCGCAGCCGGCGCGACCGTCGGCTTCCTCCCGCAGGAGCCCGACCTCGATCCCGCGAAGGACGTCCGTGCGAACGTGGAGGACGGTGTGCGGCCGCTGCGCGACCTGTCCGACCGCTTCAACGCGATCTCGGCGCAGTTCGCCGAGCCAGACGCGGACTACGACGCGCTCCTTGCCGAGCAGGCCAATGTGCAGGAGGAGATCGACCGCCGCGACGCGTGGACGCTGGACGCCCAGCTCGACCGGGCGATGGATGCGCTGCGGCTGCCGGAGGGCGACCGCGACGTCACGACGCTCTCCGGCGGCGAGCGGCGGCGCGTCGCTTTGTGCCGGCTGCTCCTGTCCTCGCCGGATCTGCTGCTCCTGGACGAGCCGACGAACCATCTCGACGCCGAGTCGGTCGCCTGGCTGGAGCGCTTCCTCGCGGAGTACGCGGGCACGGTCGTCGCCGTCACGCACGACCGGTACTTCCTCGACAACGTCGCCGGCTGGATCCTCGAGCTCGACCGCGGGCGCGGGATCCCGTACGAGGGCAACTATTCGGGCTGGCTCGAGCAGAAGCAGGCGCGGCTCGCGACTGAGGAGAAGCAGGAGTCGGCGCGCCAGCGTGCGCTCAAGACGGAGCTCGAGTGGGTACGTTCCTCGCCGGTCGCGCGGCACGCGAAGTCGAAGGCGCGGCTCGGCGCGTACGAGCGGCTGCTCGCCGAGGAGCGAAACGTCAGGCTTGACCGGGTCGAGATCCACATCCCGGCCGGGCCGCGGCTCGGCGACGTCGTGGTCGAGTCAGACGGTGTGTCGAAGGGTTTCGGCGACCGACTGCTGGTCGAGGACATGACCTTCTCGCTGCCCCCGGGCGGGATCGTCGGGGTGATCGGCCCGAACGGCGCCGGCAAGACGACGCTCTTCCGGATGATCGCCGGCGAGGAGCAGCCGGACTCCGGCGAGCTTCGCGTGGGGGAGACGGTTGAGCCGGCATACGTCGACCAGTCGCGGGCCGGGCTGGAAGCGGGGAAGACTGTTTGGCAGGAGATCTCAGGCGGCCACGACACGCTCGCCCTCGGCGCGCGCGAGGTGAATTCGCGCCAGTACGTCTCCTGGTTCAACTTCAAGGGATCGGATCAGCAGAAGCGGGTCGGTGACCTGTCGGGCGGCGAGCGGAACCGCGTCCACCTCGCGAAGCTGCTGCGCTCGGGCGGGAATCTGCTGCTGCTGGACGAGCCGACGAACGACCTGGACGTTGACACGCTGCGCGCGCTGGAAGATGCGCTGCTCGACTTCGCAGGTTGCGCGGCCGTGATCTCACACGATCGCTGGTTTCTCGACCGGGTCGCGACGCACATCCTCGCCTTCGAGGGCGACTCGCAGGTGACGTGGTTCGAGGGCAGCTTCGAGGAGTACGAACAGTGGGTGCGCGAAACGCGCGGCGCCGAGGCGCTCGAGCCGCATCGCATCACGTACAAGCCGCTCGTCCGGCCGGGGGCTTAGTCAGACTAGGCGCGTGGCCAAAGGCTCAGACAAACCCAAGAAGCTCGGCAAGAAGGTCGCGCAGAAGTCGCTGAAGGAGAAGCGGAGCGACAAGCGGGCGAAGAAGAAGCACGGCGGTCTGGGGACCGCCTAGTCGGCGTCCTCGCCGTCAGAGAACCCGCACTCCAGGCAGACGAAGCGCGGCTCGTCGTCCGTGACGACCATGCCCTGCGTCACGCCGCAGGCCGGGCAGATCGGCGGGCGCTCGTCCGATTCGTCGTGAGCGCTCTCGTGGCGCGCCATGAACCGAAGCTACCGAGGCGAGGCCAGGTCGCCGCGAGGTCTACACACGTGGTCGTGCGGACCGAGACCGAGTAGGACGCCCGGTTTCGACCAGCGCTCGAGCCGCACCGGATCACGTACAAGCCGCTCGTGCGGCCGGGCGCCTAGCCCTAGGATCCCTCGCTCACCTCGTAGATCTCGTGAGCGACGAGGCCGTGCCCCTCACGATGAACGCGGTTGGCCGCCTCGGCGTCGGGTGCCTCGACGAGGCAGAAAATCTTCCCCGCCTTTTCGTCGACCCAGTAGCGCTTGTAGTCGACGCCGTACTTTTCCTGCACCTCCAGATCCTTCATGTGCGCTTCCGCGACATCGCTCGCCGAAACGCCACCGTCTATCGTGTGGACGTCGAGATAGAGGGGCACCGCAACCTCCTGGGTTCGTTGGCAGGACTCATCATTTCGTAGACCATTGCTCGTCACAAGCCAGGTCCCTTAACGCGGCATGGCGCCGGCGACTGCATCCGAGGCTCGGAAGCGCTCGCCGAGGATGCGGCCGAGGTCGAGCACAAAGCGCAGGGCGAGCCGCGGGTGCGTCAGCCGTAGCCGCTGAAAGGCGGCCTCGGTCAGGACGAGCGCTTCCCCCTCCTCGAGGGCGATGACGTCGGCGGAGCGCGGGCGGCCGTCGAAGAACGAGACCTCGCCGAACAGGTCGCCCGCTTCGAGGAGGCGCGCTCGCCGCGGCCCTTCGTCGGTCGGGACGATCACCTCGAACGACCCTCGCGAGATGATGAAGAAGCTCCGGTCGATATCACCCTGGCGGACGGCGAACTCACCCGGCTCGTACAGGCGCGCCTGCGTATACCCGAGCACGACGGCGAGATCGGCCTCGTGGAGGTCCCCGAGGAATCCGCGGTGAGAATCCTCGACGTCGGTCCGGCTCAATGACTCTTGTCGGCGCCCGAGAGCATCACCTGCTGGACGACGCCGTACGCCTCCTGCCACGCCGCCGTGTATTCCGGCTTCCACCTGTCACCGGCAACCTCGGCCATGGTGCCGATGAGGACTTCGCCGACGACGGGATAGTGCTCCGACTGTGCGCCGTACTCGACGTGCCTCTCGCCGAGATCCTCCAGGTCCGGAACGATGTCGTCGAGATCGCGCAGCGATTCGCGAAGGACGACCAGCATGTTCAGGAGTGCCTGCCGCTGCCCGTCCATGTCGACCCTCTCGAACAATGGTTTCACCGCTGGAGCCGTCTCGAACAGCCGCTCGTAGAACCTGCTCACGAGCTCGTCGCCTTGCGGCGCGACGAGGTCGAAGCTCTCCTCCAACGTCTCTACCTCGAGTGCCATGAACCGACCTCCCTCCTCCTCGATGACCTAGTCCGCGAGTGTCTCATCGTCCACTGCCCGGGACAAGGCTTCCCACTTACCCTTCTCCAGCGCGTCGAGATCCGACCCGACCGGGAGCTGCGTCTCGACGGCTCGTGTCACATCGTCGAAGAGCTCCGGGCTCCCGAGAATGATCGCGCCGGTCAAGCGGCCGTGCTCGAGAATCAGCTTGCGGTAGTTGCGCGTGCCGTACGCGCTCACGACGACCGTGCGTGACTCGCCGCGCTCCGCGTCGACCGCGCCGATGGAGAGCAAATCGATGCCGGGCACCTTGAGCCTCGCGGGAGGTGCCACGTGGGCGAAGACGACCTCTCCGCCCGCCACGTTCGCCGCTGCCACCTGAGCCTGCTCCACCGACGCCGGCCAGAGACCGTAGGGACGACCGTCGTGCTCGGCGACATCGCCGACGGCAAAGATGTCCGGGTCGGACGTGCGCATCCCGCCGTCCACCGTGATGCCCACACCGACGTCCAGGCCGGCCGCCTCCGCGAGCTGTGCATTCGGGATGATTCCCGTGGTCACGAGACAGAGCTCGGCGTCGAGCGTCGTGCCGTCGAGCAGCTCCACGCCGGTGACGCGATCGTCCGCGTGGACCCGCTGCGCCTCTGTCTGGGCGAGCAGCTCGATCCCGAGGTCCTGGAGCATCTCCCACACGAGCGCGCCTGCCTGCTCGTCCAGTTGCCGCCTCAGCGGCCAGCGGCCGCGGTCGAGCACGCGGACCCGGACGTCGAGCTGCGCGATGTTGTAGGCCGCCTCGAGCCCGAGGAGGCCGGCGCCGACGATCACGGCCGTTCGGCAGCGCGTGCGGCGGATGTACTGCTGGATCTGGACGGCGTCGTCGATCGTCCTGAGAACGAAGCTCCCGTCCGCGCCGAATCCCTCGAGCGCCGGGACGAGCGGCCGTGCGCCAGTGGCGATGATCACCCTGTCGTACTCGAGTCGCTCGCCGTCGGCGATCGCGACTTCACGGTTCTGGCGATCGATCTCCGTCGCCGGTACTCCGCGCCGGAAGTCGACGCGCCGAGACTCCGCCCAGTCACGCCGGTTGAGGTAGAGGCTGTCGATCGAGGCCGACTCGGACACGAGCCGAGTGATCGCCATTCGGTTGTAGAAGTCGTACGGCTCCGCGCCGACGAGTAGCAGCTCAGTGTCGGGGAGAACGCGCCGCAACTCCTCGGCGGCGGTCACGCCTGCGACACCGGCGCCGACGACGACGACCCGGCGGACGGCAGCCTGGAGCGCGGGGTCGGCCGCGAAAGTGCGGGTCGGCTTCCCGTCGGCCTGCACTTCCGAGGGCTCCTCGAGAGGGGAACGGGGGTCGACGACCACGGGACCCTGAACACGGGAGACGCACGCCATCCGGCAGCCGTCGGTGAGTCCGAGCCGTTCGAGCGTTCGCCGTTCGGCCGAGCGCACGGCCGAGAGGTTGTCGCCCCCGTCGAGGACACGCACGGGGTCGGAGCCGCACATTCCCATGCGGCAGCCCGACTCGATGGGAACCTGGCTCGCCTCCGCAATGTCGAGGAGCTTGTCACCGACTTTGGCCAGCACCGTCGGTCCGGGTTCGAACGTCACCGAGACCTCGCCGGCGTGGACGACCTCGGCGACGCGAAGAAGCTCCTCGCCGGGGTGGTGTGTCGCCTCCGTGGGTTCGTCTGCCACCGTGGGTCGACCCTAAATCACGTTTCGAGTGACGGCTACGGCTCATCGTCCGTCCCCGACGAGCGTTCAAGCGCGCAACGAGAATTGTTGCGCTAAGCTGAGGTCATGCCGGTCGCAACCGCAGCCAAGGTCGAAGCGCTCAGCGTCGACTTCCGCTCGCAGGCGGCGCTGGCCGAGATCCTCGGCGTCAGCCGCTCGCGGGTCACCCGTTGGCTGAAGGGCGCCGGGATCGACCCGCTCAACGCCGAGAAGGTCGATCTGCTCGAGCTCGTCTGGTCGAACCTGCTGCGCGTGTACGAACCCGAAGCCGGGAGATCCTGGCTCTGGGGCGTCAACCCGCTGCTCGGCGACCGTCGCCCCATCGACCTCGTCCGAGCCGGGCGGGCCGAGGAGCTGATGCGGGCGATCCGCGCCGAGCGCGCGGACTCGTTCGCTTGATTCTGTATCGCTGCTTCGCCTGGAACGAGCGAGCCCGGGCCGACCAGGCCGACTCGCCGCTCTGGTTCCCTCGTGAGTTCCAGGGAGACGGACGGCACGACAACCCCGACGTCTACGGCTGCCTCTACCTGACCGACCGTGAGGTCTCAGGCGTCGTGGAGCAGCTGGCGCGTTTCCGCGGCCAACGGCTGATCGAGCCGATGCTCGTCCGGCGGCGTCTGCCGCTTGCGCTCGCGGCACTCGAGCTACCCGACGACTCGGAACTCGTCGATCTCGACGACCCGGTCGAGCTCCGGCGCCGCCGCCTTCGGCCGAGCCGGGTCGCGACGCGCGACCGTGCGATCACGCAGCCGCAGGCGCTCGCTGCCTACCGCGACAGCACCGCCGCGGGGATCCGCTGGTGGTCGATCCACGAGTCGCTGTGGGCGAACTACACGCTCTTCGACCGCAGCGTCCCGGCGCTGTCGGTCGCGGAGGTCAGACCGCTCGAGCTGGGCGATCCGGCGGTCGCCGAAGCGGCCGAGTTCCTCGGGCTCCCGCCAGGTTCGACATGAAGACGCCGAGCGCAGCCTCGTCCTGATCCCAGATCCGCGAGAGCACCTCAAGCTTCGAGTCACCTGCGAGAAGCTCCGAGCCGCGCCGTGCGTACCACCGGGGCGGCCCGTCGGCGAACGGCTGCAACCGCACGAGGCTGGGCATGGGAAGGGCGCCTTCGCGATCCACGAAGGCGTGTATCGGCCGATAATCCGCGGAGCTAGAGGCTAGGAGGGTTTGGCGAAATACTGGCTGTGCCGCCAGGCCGCGTTGCTCGCCCCCAGGACTGCGTCCTCAGTCGCGCCCGTATCTCATTGATACGGGCGCTCCCTGCGTCCTTGCCTGGGAACGAGCATCGCGCCCTCGCAACGAGCGCTATTCCGCCAAACCCTCCTAGGCCGGTGTGGGGAGGCCCTCGATCGCCTCGAGCGCCCGCTGCATCTCGGCCTCGTCGAGCGCGACGTCCTCGAGCTTCCCGGCGAAGTAATTGTCGTAGGCGGCCATGTCGAAGTGGCCGTGGCCCGACAGGTTGAAGAGGATCGTCTTCTCCTCACCCGCCTCGTCCGCCGCCCGCGCGGTCTGGAGCGCGCCGAGGATCGCATGCGACGCCTCGGGCGCGGGAAGGATCCCCTCGCTGCGCGCGAACTCGACAGCTGCCGCGAAGCAGTCGCGCTGGAGGTAGGCCTCGGCGCGGATGAGCCCGTCGCGGACGAGCTGGGAGATCAGCGGCGCGACGCCGTGGTAGCGCAGCCCGCCGGCGTGGATCGGCGCCGGGATGAAGTCGTGGCCGAGCGTGTGCATCGGGACGAGCGGCGTCAGCTTGCTCGTGTCGCCGAAGTCGTACGCGAAGAGCCCGCGGGTGAGCGTCGGGCAGGCCGCAGGCTCGCAGGCGAGGACGTCGATGTCGCGGCCTGCGATCTTCTCGCGCAGGAACGGGAAGGAAAGCCCGGCGAAGTTCGACCCGCCGCCGACGCAGCCGATCACGACGTCCGGGAAGGCGCCCGCCTGCTCCATCTGCGCAAGAGCCTCCTGGCCGATCACCGTCTGGTGGAGCAGTACGTGGTTCAGCACCGAGCCGAGCGAGTACGCCGTGTCCTCGCGCTGCGCGGCGTCCTCGACCGCCTCCGAGATCGCGATCCCGAGGCTGCCCGGCGAGTCGGGCGTCTCCTCCAGCACAGCACGTCCGGACTGCGTGTCCTCGGACGGGCTTGCCACGATCTCGGCGCCCCAGGCCTGGATCATCGAGCGCCGGAACGGCTTCTGGTCGTACGAGATCCTGACCATGTAGACCTTGCACTCGAGCCCGAAGAACGTGCAGGCGAAGGCGAGCGCCGAGCCCCACTGGCCGGCGCCGGTCTCGGTGGATAGTCGCGTCCGGCCCTCCTTCGCGTTGTAGTAGGCCTGGGCGACCGCTGTGTTCGGCTTGTGGCTGCCGGGCGGGCTGACGCCCTCGTACTTGTAGAAGATCCGCGAGCGCGTCCCGACCGCCTGCTCGAGCCGCCGCGCGCGGTAGAGCGGCGTGGGCCGCCAGAGGCTGTAGATGTCGAGGATCTCCTCCGGGATCTCGATCTCGGCGTCCTGGCTGACCTCCTGTCCGATGAGCTCCATCGGGAAGAGCGGCGCGAGATCGTCCGGGCCGACGGGCTCGCCGGTGCCGGGATGCAGCACCGGTTGCGCCGCGTTCGGCATGTCGGCGGCGATGTTGTACCAGCGCCTCGGGAGCTCCGATTCGGCGAGCAGGAACTTCGTCTGCTCGACCTTCACCTGCGCCATAGGGCGAGGATACTTCCTGAGCAGTGGGAACGCAGGTGGTGAACGAGCACCGCAAGTGCCCGATGTGCGGCAGCGAGAAATGGACGCTCCTCGAGGGGCGGTCGCTCCTTCAGGCTCTCGAGGGCGGACTCGAGGCACTCGCGTATTCCTGCGAGCAGTGCGGTTTCATCCGCTGGCATCGCGCGGACAAGGCCGAGCACTCGTAGCCAACAAAACCAGCGCTACTTCCCGTGCACTCGCCGAAGCGGGCGATCCCGGGCTACGAGGCCGCCGGGCTTCGAACTCCTAGAACTCAGGCCTCATCCTCGCGGGCCTTGCTGCCGATGCACCAGCTCGTGTTTGCGGCACAGGCGCAGCCTGCCCAGGAGCTACTCGACGTAGTGCTCCTAACGCTCCACAGCTTCTGGTGGCTGTGGGCGCTCATCGCGCTTATTGGCTCTGCGAAGCTCGCCTGGCGCTTCTACGAGTGGCGGCGCCTTACGCGCTCGGGCATCGTCGAGATCGATCACATGGACGGTTCCACTTTCGAGACGTTCCTTGTCTCACTCTTCCGGCGCTTGGGATACGCAGTCGAGCACACAGGGCGGCGCGGCGACTACGGAGCCGATTTGGTCGTCGCTAAGGAGGGACGCCGCATCGTGGTCCAGGCGAAGAGATGGACGAAGAATGTCGGCGTGAAGGCCGTCCAGGAGGCCGTGGCTGCGAAAGCTCCCTACCGCTGCACGGACGCCCTCGTCGTCACGAACCGAGGTTTCAGCACTCAAGCACGGGAACTCGCACGCATGAACGGTGTCGCGCTTTGGGATCGCGAGAAGCTGGTGGAACAGCTGCTCGCTGCGAGCCGCTAGCAACTTGTCGGGGCTAGCCGGGCGCCCTGCCAAAATGGCTTGGCCTTGGCCGCCGAGTTCGTCCACCTCCACGTCCACTCCGAGTTCTCGATCCTCGATGGGGCCTGCCGGATCCCGGACCTCGCCGCCCGCGCTGCTGAGCTCGAGATGCCGGCCGTCGCGCTCACCGACCATGGCTCGCTCGCCGGCGCCGTCCAGCTCTACCAGCACGCGAAGAAGCAGGGGGTCAAGCCGCTGATCGGCTGCGAGGTCTACGTCTGCGACGACGCCACCCGCCAGGAGAAGGGCTACGCGCACCTGACCCTCCTGGCCGAGTCCAACGAGGGCTACGGGAACCTGATCAAGCTCGCGTCGGCGGGCTACCTCGAGGGCTACTACTACAAGCCCCGCGTCGACTGGAACCATCTCCAGGCGCACGCGAAGGGGCTCGTTGCCCTCTCCGGCTGCCTCTCCGGCCGCGTCTGCAAAGCCTTGGAGGAGAGTCGTCCACAGGACGCCGCGTCCGATCTGGACAGGCTCGCGCAGGTCTTCGGGCGCGACAACGTCTACGTCGAGGTCCAGAACGCCGGGCTCTCGGAGCAGGCGCGGATCAATCCGCTCCTCGCGCAGCTCGCCGCCGACTCAGGCCTCCCGCTCGTCGCGACCGGCGACGTCCACTACCTCCGCCACGAGGACGCGCGGGCCCACGAGGCGCTGCTCTGCATCCAGTCCGGCGACTCGCTGAAGAACGAGGGCCGGTGGCGCTTCGACACGGATCAGTTCTATTTCAAGACGCCCGCCGAGATGGCCGCCGACTTCGCGGACTATCCACACGCGCTCCGGACGAGCGTCGAGATCGCCGAACGGCTGGATGTCGAGCTCCAGCTCGGCGAGATCCGGCTGCCGAAGTTCCCAACGCCGGACGACCGCGACGCGTTCGACTACCTCGCCGAGCTCTGCGAGAAAGGCCTGCAAAAGCGGTACGGAACCGTCACGCCAGAGCTCCAGGATCGCCTCAGGTTCGAGCTGAAGACGATCAAGGAGATGGGCTTCGCGGACTACTTCCTGATCGTCTGGGACTTCGTCCGCTTCGCGAAGCAGAACGGCATCCAGGTCGGCCCGGGTCGAGGATCGGCCGCGGGATCCATCGCCGCCTACGCGCTCGAGATCACGGACGTCGACCCGATCCGGCACGACCTCCTGTTCGAGCGCTTCCTCAACCCGGGCCGCAAGTCCATGCCCGACATGGACATCGACTTCGCCGTCGCCGGCCGCGACCGGGTCATCAACTACGTCAAGGAGAAGTACGGTCGCGACCGGGTCGCCCAGATCATCACCTTCGGCACCATGCTCGCGCGGGCCGCGGTCCGTGACGCCGGGCGCGTGCTCGAGATCCCGTACGGCCAGGTCGACCGGATCGCGAAGATGATCCCGGAGGGCCCGAAGGTCTACCTCGAGGACTCCCTCAAGCCGGGGGCCGAGCTCCGGCAGGCATACGACTCCGAGCCGCAGGTGCGCGAGATCGTCGACCTCGCGAAGCCGCTCGAGGGGCTCGTGCGCAACGACTCGATCCACGCCGCCGGCGTCGTCATCGGCGACCGGCCGCTCGTCGAATACGTCCCGCTCCAGCAGAAGGGCGCCGACCAGGAAGTCGTGACGCAGTTCGGGATGTGGGACGTCGAGGCGCTCGGTCTCCTGAAGATGGACTTCCTGGGCCTCCGGAACCTGGACGTGATCGAGAAGACGTACCAGCTGGTCGGCGGGCTCTCGAACGAGAAGATCCCGGTCGACGACCCGAAGACGTACGCGATGCTCGCGAAGGGCGACTCGATGGGCGTCTTCCAGTTCGAATCGTCCGGCATGCGCGAGGCCCTGCGGCAGGTGCGGCCGACCGAGTTCGAGGACCTGATCGCGCTCGTCGCGCTCTACCGGCCCGGGCCGATGGGCTACATCCCCGGCTACGCGAAGCGAAAGAACGGCCAGGAAACGGTGACGTACATCGACGAGCGCCTGAAGCCGATCACCGAGACCACCTACGGGATCTGCATCTACCAGGAGCAGTACATGGAGATCGCCAAGCAGCTGGCGGGGTTCTCCTCGGCGGAGGCGGACGACCTCCGCAAGGCGATCGGCAAGAAGATCCACTCGCTGATGGCGTCCCTCAAGGACAAGTTCCTGGAGGGCTGCGCCGCAAACGGCGTATCCCATGCGGTCGCGACGCAGCTCTGGAAGGACACCGAGCAGTCACAGGACTACTCGTTCAACAAGTCGCACGCAGCCTGTTACGCGCTGATCGCCTACCGGACGGCCTGGCTGAAGGCGAACCATCCGTGCGAGTACATGGCGGCGCTGATCTCGTCGGTGATGAACACCAAGGACCGTGTGCCTCTGTACGTGAACGCCTGCGCGGAGATGGAGATCGCCGTCGAGCCGCCGGACGTGAACTCGTCCCAACGGGACTTCGCCGTCGTGGAAGGAAAGATCCGCTTCGGGCTCAATGCCGTAAAGAACGTGGGGGAGGCAGCCGCGGCGGCGATTGTCGCCGCGCGCGAGAGCGGGGGCTCGTTTGCCTCCCTCTGGGATTTCGCGGAGCGAGTCGACCCCACGGTCGCCAACAAGCGCGCGCTCGAGGCGCTCGTCAAGTGCGGCGCGCTGGACTCGACGGGCGCGCCGCGGCGCGGGATGCTCGAGGTGATCGACCACGCACTCGCGTGGGGCGGGCGCGAGCAGGCCGACCGGTTGCTCGGCCAGGGCTCGATCTTCGACCTCGGCGGCGAGGAGTCGTCGGCGCCCAAGGTGCATCCCGAGATTCCGACCGGCGAGTTCGAGAAGTCAGAGCTGCTGGCGCTCGAGAAGGAGTCGCTCGGGATCTACGTCTCCGAGCACCCGCTCGCCGAAGTGAAGGACCAGCTGGCGCGGAAGACGGACTGCCGTTTGTCCGAGGTCGCGGCGAGGCGGGACGGCGAGATCGTCACGGTCGGAGGCATGGTCGGGGCGCTAAAGCAGGTGACGACGCGCAAGGGCGACCCGATGGTGTTCGTGCAGCTGGACGACATCACGGGCAGCGCCGAGGTCGTCGTCTTCAACTCTGTCTACGCGGCCTCGCAGGAGCTGCTCGTGAGCGACGCGATCCTCGTCGTGAAGGGCCGCGTCGACCACAAGCAGGCGGGGGAGACGAAACTGATCGCGATGGAGGTCAGCGCGTTCGCGGCCGCGCAGATCGTGACCGAGGTGCGGCTGAAGGTTGATGCGCGCAAGGCGCCGGCGGGGCTGCTCCACGACCTGAAGTTGCTGATGAAGGACTTCCCCGGCGAGGCGGCGGTGATCATGAACGTCGACACCTCGCTCGGGCCGACGGTGCTCGAGCTCGGGGCGGGCTACCGCGTCAGCCCGACGCCGGCCTTCTTCGGCGAGGTCAAGGCGCTGCTCGGCGAAGCCGCGGTCGCCTGAGATACTCGGCCGATGGATCAGACACTCGTCGTCAGAACGCTCGTCGGGTGGGGCGTCAACATCGTCGCGCTCCTCGTCATCGACGGGATCTTCGACGGCGTCGAGATCGGCAGGTGGGGCCCGGTCCTGCTCGGGGCGGCGGTGCTCGCGCTTGCGAATGCCTTCGTGAAGCCGGTGCTCACGATCCTGACGTTCCCGATCATCCTCATCACGCTTGGCCTCTTCTATTTCGTGCTCAACATCGCGATGCTGGCGCTCGCCGAGTGGATCGCTCCCGACTTCTCGATCGACGGTTTCTGGACGTATGTGGGCGCGACGATCGTCGTGTGGCTCGTCAACTGGGCGCTCTACGCGTTGTTCGAGAGCATGAACCGCGGACGCTCCGTCGTCGTCTAGCGTTTCCTCGATGGAGGCCCGGATGACGGCCGCCGACGTCGCATACGTCGAGGCGAACTACATGTCCCTCGAAGAAGCCTGTGCGGGCCGTCCCGAAGCGCTGGAGGAGGTTCGCGCGGTCGCCGCGGCCGGACAGCTGCCGAAGCCGTCGTACGTGTTGCCCGACGGCACCGAGATGGTTCCCGCCGACTACTTCGTGATCGCGGACGCCGGTCGCGACGCATTCGAGCGGGAGTTTCTCGCCGCCGGCGGGAGTCCCAACGAGGTCGATGCCGAGTGGGACGGGTACCTGTCCGGCGCGTACGGCGTCTGTCTCAAGGAGCAGACACCGGCGAACATCGTGCGGAAGGAAGCTCTCGTCAAGGCGATCAGCGGGCTCCTCGCCTCGCCGGAGCCGGGCAACAGCGGCTGGCGCTCCCGCCTCAGGACGGCGGTCGACGAGCTCGACGAGCTGGAGCGGCCGTTCGCGCCGGACTACGACCGGGCTCGCTGGGGCCCGAGCTCGCGCGACCGCTGCGTCACGGCGCCGCGGGAGCGCTATCCGGAGGTCTTCGCTTCAGCCGTCTCTGGCTCTCCCCGACCTCAATAGGATCGCCCACATGGCGACCATCCGAGGCCTCGCACCGGTGCTGATCGTCCCGGAGGTCCTCGAGACGCTCGAGCACTACCGCGACAGGTTGGGCTTCGAGACCCGCGAGTGGGAGCCCAACCCGGCCGCGTACGGCTACGCGAAGCGGGACGAGTGCCACATCCACTTCAACCAGGGCGAGCAGCCGAGACCGAACAGCGAGGTCGTCCAGCCGGATCTCTTCGACGTCTACCTCTGGGTGGACGACGTGGCAGCCCTGCACGAGGAGTTCGTGGGCCGCGGCGCCGACCTCCTCCACGAGCCGATCGAGCGGCCGTGGGAGATGCTGGAGATCCGCGTCCAGGATCCCAACGGCTACATCCTCGCGTTCGGTCAGCGAACCTTTTGAGGAGGGCTTGGCGAAACGCCAGCTGAGCCGCAGGGGTGCGCTGCTCGCCCCAAGGCCGCGTCCTCAGTCGCGCCCGTATCGCAAGGATACGAACGCTCCCTGCGTCCTTGCCTCGGAGCGACCATCGCACCCCTGCGGCGAGCGACGTTCGGCCAAGCCCTCCTAGGAACCCGCGGCCCATGGCCGGTGTAGAAGGGGCGGTGGTGGGCCGGCCACTGACAGAAGCGGAGCTCGTCGAACGGGCAAAGCGCGGCGACCAGGACGCCTACGGAGAACTCGTGCACGCATACCAGGGCATCGCCTTCCGCACCGCCTACCTGCTGACCGGCAGCGCGGCCGAGGCAGAGGACGCGGCGCAGGACGCCTTCGTGAAGGCCTACTACGCGCTCGGCCGCTTCCGGACCGGCGCGGAGCTGCGCCCGTGGCTCCTGCGGATCGTCGCCAACGAGGCCCGGAACAGACGCCGTTCGGCCGGCCGGCGCACGCACCTCGCGCTGCGCGCCGCGGCGGACCCGCTCTCGGGGGGCGCGGCCCCGTCCCCCGAGGCCAACCTCATCGCGAGCGAGGAGCAGGAGAGCCTGCTGGCCGCTGTGAACGCCCTGCCGGATGAGCAGCGCGACGTCGTCGCATGCCGGTACTTCCTCGAGCTGAGCGAGGAGGAGACCGCCGAGACGCTGGGGCTCCGGAAAGGAACCGTCAAGTCGCGGCTCTCACGCGGGCTCGACTGTCTCAGGGAGGAGCTGGGCGATGACTGAGCTCGAGCGCGCCCTCCTCGCCGTCGGGCGGAACCTCGAGGTTCCGGCCACCCCGGACCTTACCGGTGCGGTGCGGACGCGGCTGGCCGAGGGACAGCGGCCGTCGTTGTTCTCCCGCCGGGCGCTCGTCGTCGCACTCGCCGTTCTCGCGGTCGCCGTCGGCGCCGTCCTGGCCGTCCCGCAGGCCCGCAGCACCATTCGCGACTGGCTCGGGATCGGCAACGTGACGATCCGGTACGTGGAGGATCTGCCGCCGGTGGAGCAGGCGACTGCCGGTCTCGAGCTCGGCGAGCAGATGAGCCTCGAGGAGGCGCGCGAGCGGGCCGGCTTCCGAGTCCGGGTGCCGACGGTCGAGGGGCTGGACGACCCGCCGAAGGTCTTCTACAACGACACGTCGAGCCAGGTCGCCTTCCTGTACGGGGCGGAGGAGACGCCGAAGCTCCTGATCACCCAGGCCGACGCCCGTGGCGCGATCGAGAAGCTCGTGAACCTCAACGTCACCGAGCGTGAGGTCGTCGTCGTCGAGCCCGGGTACGCCGGCGTTTGGCTTTACGGCGAGAAGCACGCGATCTTCTACCCGAGCACCGACCACGAGGAGCCGTTCCGCCTGGTCGGGAACGCGTTGGTGTACGAGATCGACGGCGTGACCCTGCGCATCGAGGCCGAGGTCTCGAAAGACGAGGCGCTGCGCATCGCTCGGTCGATGCGCTGACGGAACGCCGCCGGCGCGGGCGGTGTAGGACCGACAGCTACGAGGAGGTTTGCGAATGAAGAGACTGCTCATCCCGCTCGCGCTTCTCGCCCTGGCCGCGCCTACGAGCGCACTCGCCGGAGGCTGGGCGACGGCGGGCCTCTCCCCGCCCGACGGCGGCGTGGGGGCGGGGGACACCTGGAACGCCCAGGTGAACATCCTCCAGCACGGCGAGACGCCCCTCGCGGGGGTCAGCCCGACCGTAACGATTCGCAATACGGCGACAGGCGAGGCGAAGACCTTCGACGCCAAGCCGACGGACGAGGCAGGCGTCTATGTCGCAAAGGTCGTCTTCCCGAGCGAGGGCACGTGGTCGTACGAGGTGTACGACGGCTTCACGCAGTACGGCGGCGCGAAGACCCACACCTTCGGCTCCGTCGACATCGGGACCGGCGGCGGGGGAAGCCTGACCGCCTTCGGGATCATCGGGATCGTCGGCCTGGCGCTCGTCGCGATCGTGTTCTTCTACTGGCTCTCGCGTCGCGTGCGGGTTCGCGCGCCGGCGCCCGCGAGCTAGCGCTCTCTCCACGGCGGGCGGCTTCGGCCGCCCGCCCGTTTGAAGACCACAACTCCCTAAAAAGGGGGAGAGCGGGGCCACCCGAAGCGCCGACGATGTGTGGGTAGGCGACGACCGGAGGCACTGCGGAATGGCCCAGACCGAAGTCCACGTCCTCGAGGACACCGAGCACGAGAAGATCGTGCGCTGGCGTGCCGAGGAGCTGGAGCGGGCCGGGTACGGGACGCGCGCTGCCGGGCGGCTTGCGGCACGCCACGACATCGATCTGCATCGTGCCATCGAGCTGCTCGACCAGGGCTGTCCCCCCGAGCTCGCGACGAAGATCCTTCTCTAGCGCGCCGCCCTAGGAACGTTAGAGACGGTCACCGGTGGCCCGTCCGGCGCGGACGGGCAGAATGCCGCCCGTGATCGCTTCGATCCCCTCGCCCTCGAACGGCTTCTTCGAGCTCGGCCCGCTCGACATCCACATGTACGGGCTGATGCTGCTGCTCGCGATCGCGGTCTGCATTGTCGTGACCGGCCTGCGCTGGACGAGGAATCCAGAGGGCGGCGACTGGGATCTCCTGCTCCGCATCGCGGTCTGGGGCGTCGCAGCGGGAATCGTCGGCGCCCGCGCCTACCACGTGATCACGAGCTGGTCGGAGGTGCCCGACCCGAAGTGGCAGGGCGTCTTCATGGTCTGGAA